>JBGGNI010000093.1:0-50141 GCA_041287585.1 Xanthobacteraceae bacterium | reverse complement strand
CAAGGCGCAGATCGAGGAAACCACCTCGGACTACGACCGCGAGAAGCTCCAGGAGCGCCTGGCCAAGCTGGCCGGCGGCGTCGCGGTGATCCGCGTCGGCGGCGCGACCGAGGTCGAGGTCAAGGAAAAGAAGGACCGCGTTGACGACGCCCTGCACGCCACCCGCGCGGCCGTTGAAGAGGGCATCCTGCCGGGCGGCGGCGTCGCGCTGCTGCGCGCCATCAAGTCCCTGAGCAACATCAAGACCGCCAATTCCGACCAGCAGACCGGCGTCGACATCGTCCGCAAGGCGATCCAGACCCCGGCCCGCCAGATCGTCTTCAATGCGGGCGACGACGGCTCCATCGTGGTCGGCAAGATCCTTGAGAACGACACCTACGCGTTCGGCTACAACGCCCAGACCGGCGAATATGTCGACATGTACAAGGCCGGCGTCATCGACCCGACCAAGGTGCTGCGTTCCGCGGTGCAGAATGCCGCTTCGGTGGCGTCGCTGCTGATCACCACCGAGGCGATGATCGCCGAGCTGCCGAAGAAGGCCTCCGGCGCCCCGGCCATGCCGGGCGGCGGCGGCATGGGCGGCATGGACTTCTGAGGAAGTCCAACCGCCCACGCGGTTACCAAAAGCCGAAACCGGGCAAGTCCGGTTTCGGGTGCGGCATGGACTTCTGATCGACGTCCATCCGGAACTGCAAAATCGAAGGGCGCGGCGCGAGCCGCGCCCTTTTCGTTAAGGCACCCCTCCAGCTTTTGATCACGCGCCGGCCGTCCGTGCGTTACTCTGTCCACGCGGGCGCACAGGCGCCCTCGGGAGCAACGCCATGCCGTCGCCAGCGCGCCGTGCCGTCCTCGCCGCCGCCTTGCTGTTCGCCATCGGGCCGACCAGCGCGTCTGCCGGCGTCTGCTGGGCGGACTGCATGGCGGCCGGGCTCGGACCGGTGGACAGCGACCGGCCGATCCGCGAACTCGCCCGTGCCTGCCGCACCGCCTGCGACGAGCGCGCCCGCGACATCGCCTCCCGGCTCGGGGTCGCCGGCAAATTGTCGGCGTGCCGGCCGCAGCCCCTGACCCCGGACGAGTTCCGCCAATTGCGGGCGGCCAACCCGTCATTCCGGCTGCAGACCGGGGTGTTCTCCTGGGAGATCACCAATGTGTTCTCGGCCAAGGCGCTGGTGCGGGTGGAATTCGCCAATCACGATGCCGGCAGCGCCGAGCAGGTGTTCACCTCGGGCGGGCTCATTTTGCCCGGCACCACCGGCACCTTCGTCATTCCTGCGGTGACCGACAGCTACCCGTTCGGCCACTTCACCGGCCGCGTGGTCGAGGTCGCCGCCTGCGACCTGCACTGATGTGGCCTGCACCGATCCTCAATCCAGCGTCTGCCGGAACCGGCTCACCGCGATCAGCATGGCCACCAGCATGATGGCCGCCAGGGCGACGATGTCGTGGGCGAGGTCGGCGCCCGTGGCGCCCTTCAGCAAGATGCCGCGCACCATGCGCAGATAATGCGTCAGCGGCAGCCCCTCGCCGATCCATTGCGCCCAGCGCGGCATGCCGGCGAACGGGAACATGAAGCCGGACAGCAGGATGTTCGGCAGAAAATACATGAAGGTCATCTGCACCGCCTGGAGCTGGTTCTGCGCCAGGGTGGAGAAGGTGTAGCCGATGGAGAGGTTCGTCACGATGAACAGCCCGGTGAGGCCGGTGAGCAGCATGAGGCTGCCCACCACCGGCACGCCGAACAGATAGACGCCCGCGCCGAGGATCATCGTCGCCTGCAGCGCGCCGACCATCACATAGGGCGCGATCTTGCCGAGCATGATCTCCACCGGGCGGATCGGCATGGCGAGCAAAGTCTCCATGGTGCCGCGCTCCACCTCGCGGGTCACCGACAGCGCGGTGAAGATGAGCATGGTCATGGTCAGGATGGTGCCGAGCAGGCCGGGTACGATGTTGAGCTGCGTTACCGCCGCCGGATTGTAGCGGGGGTGGGTGCGGATGCGGAACGGCGGCGGCGCTTCCTCCAGCCCGCTGCCCTCCGGCCCGGCATCGCTCACCAGCCGCTCGCGCCGCACCGCGCTGTCGACGATGCCGTTCACCGCCGCAAGCGCGCTGCCGGCGGCCACTGGATCGGTGGCGTCTGCCGCCACCAGCAGCGCCGGGCTTTCTCCCCGTCGCACCGCGCGCTCGAAACCGGCCGGAATCTCCACCACGAACAGCACCGTGCCGGAGCGCACCAGTTGCTCCGCCTCGGCGTCGGTGGCGGGGTGGTGGTCGAGGGCGAAATATTTGGTGTTCTCCAGCGCCGCCAATATGGCGCGGGTCAGCGAGGTGTTCTCGTGCGCCAGCACCGCGGTCGGCAGATGCCGGGGCGTGGTGTTGATGGCAAAGCCGAACAGCACGAGCTGGAGCAGCGGGATCGAGATCATGGTGGCGAACGACACACGGTCCCGCAGCAGCTGGATGAACTCCTTTCGCATCATCGCCCCGACGCGGCGCGCAAAGCCGGACACCACCGCGATCGCGCTCACCGGAAATTGTCCTGCGAGCGGTTCATCAGGTCGATGAACACGTCCTCCAGCGTCGGCGCGTCGCGCTGCCAGTCCAGCCCCGGCCGTGCCCGCAGCGGCGCGATCGCCGCCTCCAGCAGTGCGGAATCGCGCCCGCCGACATGCACGCTGGCGCCGAACGGCGCGATCAGCTCGATGCCGGGCCGCCCGGCCAGCTCGCGCGCCAGCGCTGCCGGGTCGGGGCCGGTAACGGTCCAGGTGGTGAGGCCGGCACCGGCGATCACCTGCGCCACCGTGCCCTGCGCCAGCAGCGCGCCATAGGCGATGTACGCGATCTCGTGGCAGCGCTCGGCCTCGTCCATATAATGGGTCGAGACCAGCACGGTCATGCCCTCCGAGGCGAAGTCGTGGATCTGCGCCCAGAATTCGCGCCGTGCCTTGGGGTCCACGCCGGCGGTCGGCTCGTCGAGCAGTAGCAGGTCCGGCCCCGGCAATATGCAGGCGCCGAGCGCGAGCCGCTGCTTCCAGCCGCCGGACAACTCGCCGGCCAGCTGGCGGTCGCGCCCCTCCAACCCCAGCCGTGCCACGGCGGCGCGGGCGGCGCCTTGCGGGTCCGGCACGCCATAGACGCGGGCGACGAATTCGAGATTCTCGCGCACGGACAAATCGGCATAGAGGCTGAAGCGCTGCGTCATGTAGCCGACATGCCGGCGAATGGCGCGCGCCTGCGTGCGGATGTCCATGCCGAGGCAGGTGCCGCGCCCGGCATCCGGCGTCAGCAGGCCGCACAGCATGCGAATGGTGGTGGTCTTGCCGGAACCGTTCGGCCCGAGAAAACCGTAGATCTGGCCGCGCTTCACCCGCATCGAGAGGTCGCGCACCACCACGCGCTCGCCGAAGCGCTTGCTCAGCCCCTCGACCTCGATGACATAGTCGGGCGCTGGCGCAGTCATGGCGCCGCGATCTCCACCGTCACCGGCTGGCCGGGCCGCAGCGCCAGTGGGTCGTCCGGCCGCGCCTCCAGCAGGAACACCAGCTTGGCCCGCTCATCCAGGCTGTAGATCACCGGCGGGGTATATTCGGCGCTGGCCGCGATGTAGCTCACCTTGGCCGGAATCGGCGCGGCGCAGCCGTCGCAGGTTACCGACACCGGCGTGCCGAGCTTGAAGCGCGGCAGCATCGGCTCGGACACGAAGAAGCGCACCTTGATGAGTTCCGGCGGCAGCAGCGACAGCACCGGCCGCCCGGCCGGCACCAGTTCGCCGGGGCGGAAATAGACCGTCTCCACCGACCCCGCGACCGGCGCGGCGCGGCGGCGGCGCTCCAGCCGGGTGCGCGCCGCGCCAAGTTCCGCATCTGCGGCGGCCACCGCCTGCTGTGCCGCCGCGATCTGTTGGTCGCGGGCGGCGAGCCTTGCGACATCGATCTGCCGGCGCACCTCGTCCAGCGCCGCCTGGTTCTGGTCGAAGCTGTGCTGCGCGGTGTCGAGCGCCGCCTGCGAGCCGACCTTCTTGGCGGTGAGGTCGGTCTGCCGGGCGAGTTCGATGCGCGACAGGTCGAGCGCCGCGGCGGAGCGCCGCTCCACCGCCTCCAGCACCGCGATCTCCTGCGGCCGCTGCGCCGCCGCCGCGACATCGGCGAGCCGCGCCTTGGCCTGATCGAGGCTCGCCTGCGCCTGGTCGAGCGCGGCCTGCTGCAATTGCGGCTCCACCGCGAACAGCGGCGCACCAAGCTGCACCCGGTCGCCTTCCTCCACGTTCAGGGTGGTAACGCGCCCGGCCTCGTCCGGCCCGACGAAGATCAGGTCGGCCTCGGCATAGCCCTGGAACCGATCCGGCGGCGCCTCGCCGCAGCCGGCGAGCAGCAGGAGGAGGGCCGCCATCAGGGCGGTGCAGCGGATCGCCTTCATGTCCCCTCCCCGAACCCGCGCCCTGCGGAAACCGTAAGCACACACCTGCCGCAGGTCGAGAGCGATCCAACGCCCGTTGCCGGGCGTTATCGGCTTATGGGGCGGCGCACGTCCCGGATGGAGCGCATGATGCACCGGCTCTTCGCAGCTTTCGCCTTGATCGCCTTGCTGACGCCGGCCCGCGCCGACTGCATGCGGGCGTGCCTGTCCACCACCCTCACCAGTGCCGACGACGACCTCGCCATGCGCGACGGCCTGCGCACCTGCCGCGACACCTGCGTCGCCGGCGAAACCGAGGCGCTGAAGGCCGCCGGCGCGCTGGAGCGCTATGCCGATTGCCGCCCCGCGCCGCTGAGCCTGGAGGAATTTCGCGCGCTGCGCTCCGGCAACCCGTCCTTCACCGTGCAGAGCAACGTGCTGGTGTGGGAGCTCACCAATGTGCTGCCGAACAAGGTGATCCGGCGCGTCGAGATCGGCACCCAGACCATGAGCCTGTCCGAGGCCGCCTTCACCACCCGCACGCTGATATTGCCGGGCGGCACCGGCACCGTGGTGGTGATGGACTTTTTCGACGGCTACCCGAACGCGCGCTATGCCGGCAAGCTGACGCGGGTGGAGGCGTGCGACGTGCGGTGACGGACCATCGTCATCCCGGCCCCACGGGTCTTGCTTTTGGCAAGCCCGAGGACAGGCTCCGGCGAAGCCGGAGAGCCCGGATCGCCATCCGCGTGAACCTCCCGGACGATCCCGGATACGGCCTTCGGCCGTTCCGGGATGACGTTTGTGGAGGGCTTTCCAATTGCCTTTACGACGCGTCGAACAGCTTCAGGCGCGCCATCAGGCGGGCCTGAAGGTCTTCGGTGGAAAGGGTGTCGAGATCGGTGCTCACCGCCGCCGTGCTGGTGGCCGGTGTTGGCGTCGCCTCGACCTCCTTCGCGGCCGCGGCGGGTGCCGCTTCCGCGACCACCAGCGTCTTGCCGAGATAGGTCGCGAGCGCGCCGATGTTTGGGTAGTTGAAGGTCAGCGTGGAGGGCAGCGAGCGCCCGGCGCCCTGCTCCAGCCGGCGCTTCAGCTCCACCGACATCAGCGAATCCATCCCCATCTCGAACAGGCCGATATGCGGCGAGATCGACTCGTTGGGATCGCCGCCCAGCGTTTCGGCCACCGCACGGCGCACGAATTCGGTGAGGAACTCGTTGCGGCCGGAGGGCGGGATGGCGGCAAGCTGCTCGGCGAGGCCGGAGACCGGCACCGCGGCGTCCCGCTGCTCGGTCGCCGCCGTCGTCGCGCTCCGGGTCTCGATGGCGGCGAGGAAGGGCCGGCGCCGGCGCGCCTCGTGCACCGGCTTCAGCACCTGCCAATTGATGCGGGCCACTACCGCCTGCGGCATCGGCGCGGCCAATATGCGGCCGAGCGCGTCGAGCGCGTCGCGGCCCGGCATCGGCTCCAGCCCGCTCTCGCGGTAGAAGCGCCGGCTCTCGGCATCGGCGAGCCGCATCTCCTCCCAGGTGCCCCAGTTCACCGAAACCGGTACGCCGGGGGTGGGCGAACCCTTGGCGGTGGCGTCGAGGAACATGTTGGCGCCGGCATAATGGGCGAAGCCGGCGGCGCCGATCAGCGCCGTGGTGGTGGAGAACAGCACGAACAGATCGAGCGGCCGGCCGGCGGCGAGCTTTTCCAGCACCAGCGCGCCATCGATCTTCGGCCGCATCATGGAGCGGATCTGCTCCGCCGTCAGGTCGCCCACCGCACCGGCGCTGAACGCCGCGGCGGCGTGCAGGATGCCGCGCAGCGGCGGCCCTTCCGCATCGAGCGCGGCGAACACCGCGCGCATCGAAGCCTCATTCGAGACGTCGCCGGCATGGCAGGTCACGCTTACGCCCAAAGCGCGGATTTCCGCCAAGGCCGGCAACGTTTCGTCCGGCTTGCGGCTGAGCAGCGCGATGCGCCCCGCGCCGCTCTCCGCCAGCCAGCGGGCGACCAGCAGGCCGAGGCCGCCGAAGCCGCCGGTGACCAGATAGGTGCCGTCCGCCCGCAGCTTGATCGGCGCCACGGTGGGCGCTGCGGTGCGCGTCAGCCGCGCGACATGGCGCACGCCGTTGCGATAGGCCGCCTGGTCCTCGCCGTCGCCGGCTTCCACCGCGGTGATGACCAGGTCCGCCAGCGCCTCGGCAGAGCCCTCCGGCGGCAAGTCGATCAGCCCGCCCCAGCGGTCCGGCTTTTCCAGCGCGAAGACGCGGCCGAGGCCCCAGAGCGGGGCCTGCCAGCGGGCGCCGGGCGCCTGCGCCCCAGCCACCGGCTCGGCGCCGCGCGTCACCAGCCAGCTCCGCGACGAAGCCGCGGCCTCGCTCAGCCAGCGCAGCGGCTGCGCGAAGGACAGCGCTTCGCAGGCCGGCGCCGTATCGATGTCGGACGCCGGCCGCTGGCTGAGCTCCAGCGCGCCGAGATAGATGAGTTCGCCCTCCTCCACCGTGACGGGGGCGCTCGCATCGCGCTGGGCGACGCGGTAGCCGCGGGCGGTGAGCTTTGCGGCCAGCGCCGCGCCAAGGCCGTCGCGGTCGCCGACCAGCGTCCAGTGGCGGAAAGAGGCGTCGGCACGGGCGAACAGCAGCGCCTGCTGGGCGCCGGCGCGGGTGTCGGGCGCCACCTCGGGCAGCGCTACGATGTCGGAAAAGCCCTGCGCGTGCAGCAGGCCGCGCCAGGCCGGCACGTCGATCAGCGGATAATCTGGCCGCAGCTCGGCGTCGGTAAAGCGCCACCAGCCTTCGGTGAGGCCGAAGGTGAGGTCCACCCACGGCTCCGGCGTCACCCCTTCCAGCAGCAAGGCGAGCCCGCCGTCGGCCATCAGCGTGCGCACATGGCGCATGGTCTTAGCCATGTCGGCGGTGGCGTGCAGCACGTTGGCGGCAACCACCACATCGTAGCGGCCGGCCTCGAAGCCCTGCTCCAGCGGGTTGCGCTCGATGTCCAGAAGCGCGGTTTGTAGGAACGGCGCGTCCGCGAAAATCTCGCGCGCCTGCTCCAGGAACAGCGGCGAGACGTCGGTGAAGTTGTACTCCACCGCCCGGCCCTTGAGCACGGAAAGCACATAGCCGGTGGTGCCACCGGTGCCGGCGCCGACCTCCAGCACGCGCAGCGGCCGGTCTGCCGGCACGCCCTTCAGCGCCGCGCGCAGCGCTTCGGCCAGCGCGCCGTTGTAGGTGCGGGCGCTGGGGGATTCGACATAGAGCGTGCGCGCCTCGGCCAGCGAGCCGCCGGGGAACAGCAATTGCAGCGGGTCCTGCGCCCCGGTCAGCACCTCGCCGAGCTTGAAGCCGCAGCGCCGCAGCGTGCTCAGTTCGCCCAGCACCGGCGCGAAGGTGGCGAACAGCTCGTCATAGCGGGCCGCGGGATCGCCGGACGGCAACGGGCCGACGACGCGGAACCCATCGCCTTCGCGGGCCAGCGCGCCCTCGGCGACCAGAATGTCCAGGAGCCGGCCGAACAGCTTGCCGTGGCGGGCGATGACACCGAGGGTGGCGCCCTCCGCATCCGCGGTAAAGCTGCGGCCGGGCGTGGCGTCGAAACCGAGCGAACGCAGCGCGGCGCCGATATGGTCGGCGCTCAGCGTGTCGAGTGCCGGCAGCAGCCGGTCATAGACCGAAAGCCCATGGGTGGCGCCGAAGCTCTTGAACTGGCCGCGCACCGCCTCGATGAAGCCGGAGGGCCCGCTCAGCGCCGGTGCGGTGCGCTCGGGGGCCGGCAGCTCCGGCCATTCCACCGTGTAGAACAGGTCGTCGATCACCGGGGCACGGGAGCGCCCGACGCTGCGGCGCAGGATGATGCCGCGCAGTTCGCCCAGCACCACGCCGTCGTCGCCGCGCAGCGTAACGTCGGCGAGCAGCTGCGCCGGCTGCTTCTGGCCGGTGTCGCGGATGCGGGCGTGGCACCAGAAGCCGGCGGGCAGCGGGCCGCCCAGCTCGATGCGCTCCACCTCGGTCAGCAGATACATGCCCTCGCCCTCGCCCTTGGGCACGGCGAGGCCGATGACCTGGAAGGCGGCGTCGATCAGCGCGGGCTTGGCGCCGGCATCGAGGCCGGCAATGTCCTGCACCCGCACCAGCACCTCGTTGGTGCCGCTGCGGCTGTCGACCAGGAACCGGCACGATGCGCCGAGCTCGATGCCGAGCTGGGACAGCCGCTGATAATGCGGCGCGCAGCTTTCCGCCGGGCCGAGCGTCGCGATCAGCTCCGGCAGCGGCGTCGCCGAACGTGCCCGCGGCGAGGCGGCGGATTCGATGAGGCGCCCCTTGGCGTGGCGCGACCAAGGGCGCTCACCGGTGCCCTCGCCACCGGGCGCACGGCTATAGATCGCGAAGCTGGCGGCTCCGTCATGGCCTTGCTCGCCGAAATGCACCTGCACGGCACGACCCTCGGCGGGCAGCACCAGCGATTCCTCGATCAGGAAGCCCTCCACCGCGTGGCGCGCCCCGCCGAAGGCGAGCGCGGCGTTGCGCAGCACGAGGTCGAGCAGCACCGAGCCGGCGACATGCACCTGCCCGCGCACCAGATGGTCGGCAAGATAGGCCGGTGCGGTCGGTGCCAGCACGGTCTCGAAAATCGGGGTGGCGGTGGGCAGACGGCTGCCGAGCAGCGGATCGCCGCTGCGGGTCGGCGCGGCCACGGCGACGGCCGGTGGGCGGGGGTCGAGCCAGTAGCTCTGGTGCTCGAAGCTGTAGCTCGGCAGGCGCAGCCGCGGACCGGCGCCTTCCACCGCGCGCCAATCGATAGCGCCGCCGCGCACATAAAGCTCGGCGAGGCTGCGGGCGAGCTCGGCGGTGTCGCCGCCGTCGCCGAAGCTGCGCAGCAGTGTGCCACTGGGCGCGGCCGCCGTCTGCGGCGCCATTTCCAGGAACAGCTTGTAGCCGTCGGCGGCAAGCCGGCCGACCGACTCAGCCAGCGGCTCGGATTGGGTGAGATGACGGCCGAAATAGCGCGCGTCCGGGGCGGCATCCGCCGTTGGCCCGCTGCCCCCCGTGCGGCTCCACGCCACCGGAATGCGCGGCGGCAGCATGGCGATGCGGCCGGCGAAGGCTTCCAGTCCGCCCGCGCTGCCGTGCCCGCCAAAAGAAGGCGCGCCGCCGACCGTCGCCAGCCCCGGCGCCGCTTCAGTCGCCAGCAGCCGGCCGCGCTCGGCGGCGAGCCGCAGCCCGTCTTCGGCCGACATCACGCCCGCCACCACGGCGGCGGCGATGTCGCCGGTGCCCGAGCCGGCGACCGCCGCCGGCTGGATATCGAATGAGCGCCACAGCTCGGCGGTGGCGTAATGCAGCGCGAACAGCGCGGGCTCGGTGAGCGCCGGGTCGGCGGCGCCCTGCCCGGCCAGCCCATCGGCCAAGCTTCGGCCGAGCCAGGCTTCGCAGCGGGCGATGGCCTGCGCGAACACCGGGTAGCGGGTGCTCAGCGCCGCCACCGCTCCGGCGGCGGGCGCCAGTTCGCTGCCGAACGCGAACGCGACTTCCGGCGTCTCGCCGGGCAGCACTGTGCCGGCGCGCAGCGCCGGGTGCGGCTGGCCGGCGGCGCGCGCAGCGAAGGCGGCGCGCACGGTCTCGACGTCTTCCGCCACCACGGCGATCCGCTCGGCGAAATGCGAGCGGCCGGCGCCCAGCGTGCGGGCGACCTCGCTGAGGGCGACGCCGGGCGAAGCGGCGAGCGCCTCGGCCTGCAGCCCGGCGAGGCGGGAGAGCGCGGTTCCGCTGCGGGCGGACAGCGGCACGGCGCGGAAGCCGGGCAGCGCGGCGGGCAGAGGCTCGTCGTCGTCGCGCAGCGGCGCATCGCCGATGATGGCGTGGGCATTGGTGCCGCTGAAGCCGAACGAGGAGACACCGGCCAGCCGCGGCACGTCGCCCTTCGGCCAGGCCTGGCCGTCCGCCAGCACGCGCAGCGGATAGTTCGCCCAGGCGATGTGCGGGCTCGGCTCCTTGAAGTGCACCTGCGGCGGAATGCGCTCATTGTTGAGGGAGAGCACCAGCTTGATGACGCTCGCTATGCCGGCGGCGGATTCCAGATGGCCGATATTGGCCTTCACCGAACCGAACGGCAGCGGGTCGGCCTGGGTGCGCCCGGCGCCCAGCACGGCGGCGAGCGCGCGCACCTCGATCGGGTCGCCCAGCGTGGTGCCGGTGCCGTGGGCCTCGACATAGGAGATGTCGGCGGGGCCGGCGCCGGCGTCCGCCAGCGCCGCGCGCACCACCGCCTCCTGCGCCGGGCCGTTCGGCACGGTGAGGCCGCCGCTGCGGCCGTCCTGGTTGGCCGCCGTGCCGTGGATCACCGCCAGTACGTCGTCATGGTCGGCCAGCGCGTCGTCGAGCCGCTTCAGCACCAGCACGCCGCAGCCCTCGCCGCGGCCGAAGCCGTCGGCGCTGGCGTCGAAGGACTTGCAGCGCCCGTCCGGCGACAGCATGTGCGACTTGGTGAGCGCGATGGTCATTTCCGGCGCGCACATCAGGTTCACGCCGCAGGCCAGCGCCAGGCTGGTCTCGCCGCTGCGCAGGCTGCGGCAGGCCAGATGCAGTGCCACCAGCGAGGAGGAGCAGGCGGTGTCCACCGTCAGCGCCGGCCCTTGCAGGCCGAGGCAATAGGAGATCCGGCCGGAGGCGACGCTCGGCGCGTTGCCGGAGGCGATGTAGGCGTCGATATTGTCGATGCCGCGCTTCAGCGCGCGCTGGAAATGGTCGGAATTGCACAGGCCGACGAACACGCCGGTGGCGGAACCGGCCAGCCGCTCGGGCGCGAAGCCGCCGCGCTCCAGCGCCTCCCAGGCGGTCTCCAGCAGCAGGCGCTGCTGCGGGTCCATCGCCAGCGCCTCGCGCGGCGAGATGCCGAACAGGCCGGCGTCGAAGCCGTCCACCGAACTCAGGAAGCCGCCCTGCCGGGTCGACATCCGCGCCGGGGTTTCCGGGTCCGGGTCGAAATAGGCACTGACGTCCCAGCGCTCGGCCGGCACCTCGCCCACCGCATCGCGGCCGGCGCGCAGCAATTCCCAGAACGCCTCCGGGCTGTCGGCGCCGCCGGGAAAGCGGCAGCTCATGCCGACAATGGCGATGGGGGCGTGCGCGCTCGCCTTCGCCGCGTCGATCTCCTCCTGCTGGTCGAGCGCCAGCAGCATGAGCTGCTTCTGGGAGAGCTTGCTCAGCCGGTCGAGAATATCGGTCATCTAATGTCTCTTTCGAACGCGCGCGGCGATCATGCGATCCAACTCGTCATCCGCAAGTTCCTCGACCATTTGCAGGCGATTCTGCCTGTCGTTCGAGGGGGTTGCGGCAGCTTTCTCGTCCGGCTTCTCAGCAAGGCCGAGCACCTCGTCCAATATGTGATCGGTCAAAGTGTCGATGGTCGGGTAGTCGAACAGCAGCGTTGCCGGGAACGGATGGTCCAGCACGGTGCACAGCGTGTTGCGCAGTTCCACCGAGAGCAGCGAATCCAGCCCCAGTTCGCCGAACGGCGTGCGCGGGTCGACGCTGCGGGCCGGGTCCATGCCCAGCACCTTCAGCGCCCGCTCGCGCACGAAGCCGAGCAGCATCGGCCGGCGGCGCGGCCCCGGCGCCTCGGTGAAGCGGCGGATCAGCTCCGCGGCTTCCGCCGGCGCGGCCTCGGTTGACGCCGTTGCCGGCGCGGCCGCGGCGCTGCCGGCAAGTTCGGAAAGGTAGCGCTGCAGGGCCGGCTGGGGGTGGCGGACCAGATAGCGCGGCCAATCCATCGGCAGCACCACCGCCTGCGCCGCCGGGCTCGCCAGCAGCATCTCGAAGGCGGCCAACCCCTGCGCCGGGCTCAGCATGCCGAGGCCGTGGGCGGCCAGCCGCTCGGCGGTGTCCTTGCCCGCGGCGGCGCCGATATCGCTCCAGGCGCCCCAGTTGATGGCGAGCGCCGGCAGGCCGCGTGCGCGCCGCTCCTGCGCGAACTGGTCGATGAAGGCGTTCGCGGCGGAATGGTTGGCCTGCCCGGCCGAGCCGAGAATGGCGGCGGCGGAGGAGAACAGCACGAACCAGTCCAGCGGCTCGCCGCGCGTCAGCCGGTCCAGCAGCACGGTGCCGCGCACCTTGGGGCCGAACACGGAGGCGAGGTGCGCCGCGTCCTGCTGCAACAGTCCGGCATCGTCCACCAGGCCGGCGCTGTGCACCACGCCGCGCAGCGGCGGGCCGTCCGCCCGCACGCCGTGCAGCACCGCTTCCAGCGCCGCCGCATCGCTGACATCCACGGCGGCGGTCACCACTGCGGTGCCCAGCGCGCGGATGGCGTCGAGCGTCTCGTTCGCCTCCGGCGTCACGCCGCGCCGGCCGATCAGCACCAGCCGCCCGGCGCCCTGCTCGGCAAGCCGCTTGGCGACCACGAGGCCGAGGCCTGCTAGACCGCCGGTGACGAGATAGCTGCCGTCCTTGCGCACGCTGGCCACGGCGCCGGCGTTGCGCAGTACGATCTTTCCGGCATGGCCAGCCTGCGCCATGAAGCGGAAGGCGCTGGGGGCGTCGTCCATCTCGAACACATGGCGCGGCAGCGGCGCCAGTTCGCCGGCACGCCAGGCCTCGACCAGCCGCTCCAGCATGCCGCCGACCAGCGCCGGGTCCTGCTCCGCGGTCTCGCCCCAATCGACGATGTGGTAGGCAATAGCGCGGTCGAGCGCCGCCACCCATTCATGGGTCTTGATGCCGCGCTTGCCGATCTCGACGAAGCTGCCGCCTCGCGTCACCACGCGGAAGCTCGGCTCGATCAGGTCGCCGCTCAGCGAGTTCAGCACGATGTCGACGCCGCGCCCCTGCGTCGCCGCCAGTATCTCGTCTGCGAAGCGGTCGGAGCGGGAGTCGAACACATGCTCCACGCCGATGTCGCGCAGCAACTGGCGCTTCCAGTCGGAGCCGGCGGTGGCGAATACGGTGGCGCCGGCACGCTGGGCGAGGCGCACGGCGGCCATGCCGACGCCGCCGGCGGCGGCGTGGATCAGCACCGTGTCGCCGGCCTTCATGCCGCCGAGATAGCTCAGGCAGAAATCGGCGGTGACGAAGGGAATCGGGAAGCTCGCCGCCTCCTCCCAGCCGGCGCCGTCCGGCACCTTCTGCACCAAAGCGAGGCCGGTGGTGACATGCGAGGCGAACGCCCCGCCGACCACCGCCAGCACCGCATCGCCCTCTTTCAGCCGGGTGACCCCCGGTCCCACCGCGACGACGCGGCCGGCGCATTCGCCGCCCAGCGGGCCGGGGTTACCCGGATACATGCCGAGCACGTTCAGCACGTCCTTGAAGTTCAGGCTGGTGGCGGCGACCTCGATCTCGATCTCGCCGGGGCCGGGCGCGCGCCGCGTGATCGGCTCGTGCCGGAATTCCTGCAGCGAGCCGCGCGTCGCCGGCACCAGGCGCCATGGCGCGGCGTCGGCGGTGGGGATGGTGGCCGGGCGGCGCATCGGCGCCAGCCGGGCGAGCCGGCGGGTGCCCTCGCGCAGCGCCACTTCCGCCTCGGTGCCGGGTTCAGTGAATTCGGCCAGCAGCGCCTCGCTTACATCGGCTTCGCTCTGCGGGTCGAGGTCGAGACACACGGTGCGCAGTTCGGGATGCTCGAGATTCAGCGCCTTGCCGAGACCCCAGATCGGCGCCTGTGCGGCGTTCAACGTCCCGCCGGCCGGGCGCGCACCGCGGGTGAGGAACCACAGCCGCGCCGGCTCGCGCCGCGCCACCAGCGCCTGGGCGAGCAGCAGCCCGCTCAGCACGCCGCGCGCCTCGGCTGCCGCAAGGTCGCCCTCGTCCGCCAGCGGGCCGGTGTCCAGCGACCAGGCATGCACCACGGCGGTGGGGTAGCGCCCGGCCTCGTGGAGCGCTGCGAGCAGGCTGCGATAGTCCTGCGCCGTCTCCGGCGAAAGCCGCGCGGAATCGCCGTCCAGCGCGAAGGCACCGGGCCGCACCACAACCGAACGCTCGCCGCGCGCGGCAAGCTTAGCGGCCAGCGCCGCGCCGGTGCCGCCTTCGTCAGCGAGGATCAGCCAGTTCTGGCCGGCCGCCGCGCCGGCGCGGGCGAGGAAGATGGATTGGCGCGCCATCGAGCCGCTGGCCGGCTGCACCGCCGGCAAGGCGGCGAACTGGTCGAAGCCGCATTCGCCCAGTAGCTCCAGCCATTGCGGGCGGGTAATGGTGGGGTAATCGGTGCGCAGATCGGTGTCGGTGAAGGCCCACCAGCCGGTGGTGAGGCCCACGGTGAGGTCGAACCAGCGCTGCGGCTCGGTCACCTCCAGCATGGTCAGCAGCCCGCCCGGCGCCAGCAGCGCGCGCAGCTGCGTCAGCGTGCGGCGCAGGTCCGCCGTGGCGTGGATGACGTTGGAGGCGATGATGATGTCGAAGCGCCGCTCAGTGAAGCCCTGCTCGGCGACATCGCGCTCCAGGTCCAGCACGTCGAACCGCATGAACGGCTTGGCGCCGAAGCGCTGGCGGGCGCGGGCGACGAACAGCGGGCCGATATCGGTGAAGGTGTATTCGACATCGCCTTCCGGCAGGCGCGGCAGCACATGGGCGGTAGTGCCGCCGGTGCCGGCGCCCACTTCCAAGATGCGCAGCGTGCGGCCCTGCGCCCGCGCCGCGCTGGCCGCGCCCAGTAGCTCGGCCATCAGCCCGTTGAACATGCGGGCGGTGGGCGAGTCGCGGTACAGCCGCTCGGTGGTCTCGGTGGAGCCACCGGGGAACAGCAATTGCGCCGGATCGGTGGTTCCGCGCAGCGCGCCGGCCAGCCCGCCGCCGACACGGCCGGTGAGTTCCAGCTCGGCGGAGGCCTGCGGGTGCCGGGCGATCAAGCCGGGCAGCGCCGCGGCGGGATCCACCGTCCCCAGCGGCTGCACCACCCGCCAGCCGGCACCGTCGCGTGCCAGTAAGCCGCCCTCGCCGAGAATGGCGAGCAGCCGGCCGAACAATTGGCGGTGGCGGTCGATGATGCCGAGCCGCACCGCCAGCGCGTCCGCCTCCACGCTCTCGCCGGGCTGCGGCGCCCAGCCGAGTTCGCTCAGCGCGGTGCGCACATAATCCACGCACAGCGATTCCAGCTTCTCGTGCGCGACGTCGTAGGCGTCCAGCTCCACCTTTTCGGCGAGCCCGGCAATGGCGCCGCCGGCAATGGCGCTGAGCGAAGCCGGCACGAACACCGGCTCGCTCTGCGGCACCACCGGCACCTCGCGCCAGGCCACCTCGAACAAAGCATCGTCCAGCCAGCGCTCCTGCAGGCGGTCCAGCGCACGGCGGTCAACGGGCTTCAACTGCACGTCGCGCACCTCGGCGCAGAGCGTGCCCTCGGCGTCATAGACCGCGATATCGGCGCGCTTCAGCTCGCCGCTCGGGCGCACCGTCACATGGCTGAAGCAGCGCCCGGCCGGGGCGCGGTGCAGCGCGAAGGCGCCGATGCCGATCGGCAGATGCAGCTTCGGCCCGCCTTCGAGTTCGGGCAGCGCGGCGGCGATGACTTGCAGGCAGCCGTCGAGCAGCACCGGATGGAAGCCGTAGCGGCCGGCCTCCTCGCTCAGCGCCGGCAGCAGGCGGATTTCGCCCAGCGCTTCGGAAGGACCGCGCCACAGCGCGGCGATGGAGCGGAAGTCCGGGCCGAAATGCAGGCCGAGCCGCTCGAAATCGGCATAGAAGGCGTCGAGATCGACGGAGTCGGGGCTGCCGGCGCGGGCAAGGTCGAGCCCGGCCGTGCCGGCAGGCGCGCTCGTGGCGGCGCGCAGCCGCGCGGTGACATGGCGCAGCCAGGGCTCGGCGGCCGGTGCCGTCTCCGCCAGGCTGTTAATCGAGGCTTCCAATACGCCGCCGGGCGGCGTCTGCAGCACGGTCTGCACCAGACGCTCGGTGCCGTCCTCGTCGAGGAACATCGCCGCATTGATGGCGACATCCTCGATGAGCACGGCGTCGGTGCCGAGCTCGGTGCGGGCGGCGGCGGCCAGCGTGTCGAGATAGGCGGTGGCCGGCAGCACGATATGGTCCAGCACGCGGTGCTGGCGCACATAGCCGGGCTGGTCGGCACTGACGCGCTGTTCATAGATCGTCGCCGGCCCGGCGGTACGCAGGCGCGTGCCGAGCAGCGGGTGGCCGCCGCTCGCGATCTTGAGCGCAGGGCGCGGCGCTTTGGCCTGGAACCAGTAGCGCTCGCGCTGGAACGGGTAGGTCGGCAGGTCGGTAATGCGGGTGGCCGCTGGCTGGTCCAGCCCGGCCCACTTGATGTCGACCCCGGCGAGATAGGCGGAGGCAACGCCGCTCAGCACCTGCTCCCAATCCGGCTTGCCCTTGACCAGCGAGGCGATGCGGCGGGGGCCGCCCTCGCCGAAGGCGGCGTCCGCCATGGCGAGCAAGGTCGGGTGCGGGCCGATTTCCACGCAGATGTCGATCTTCGCCGCCTTGGCGCTGGCCAGCCCGTCGCCGAAGCGCACGGCTTGGCGCAGATGCCGGCGCCAATAGGCCGGCGTGACGATCTCGGCCGCATCCGCCGGCAGGCCGGTGACATTGGAGATGAGGCGCAGTTTAGGCCGCGCGAAGGTCACGGCCCGCGCCTCGTCCTCGAAGGCGTCGAGGATCGGGTCCATCAGGCTGGAATGGAAGGCGTGCGACACCGGCAGGTTCTGGCAGCGCACGCCGCGGGCGGCGAACGCGTCGACCACCGCCTTCACGGCATCCGCCGGGCCGGAAATCACCGTCTGCAACGGTCCGTTCACCGCGGCGATGGAGGCGCCGGGCGCCTGGCTCGCGATCGTCTCAAGCACTGCCGGCTCCGGCGCGAAGATCGCCGCCATGGCGCCGCCCGCGGGCAGAGACTGGATCAGCCGGCCGCGCGCCGCCATCAGCCGCAGCCCGTCTTCCAGCGAGAACACGCCGGCGACGCAGGCGGCGACATATTCGCCGACCGAATGGCCCATCACCACGTCCGGCTTGACGCCGAGCGAGCGCCACAGCTCGGCCAGCGCATATTCCACCGCGAACAGGGCGGGCTGGGTGTAGGCGGTCTGGTGGATGATCTCCGGCGCCGCGCCGGTGCCGAAGATCACCTCCAGCAGCGGCACTTCCAGATGCGGGGCGAGAATGTCGGCGCAGCGGTCCAGCGTGGCGCGGAACACCGGTGAGGCGTCATAGAGCGCCTTCGCCATGCCGGGGTACTGCACCCCCTGCCCGGTGAACAGGAAGGCGATGCGCGGCGGGTCGCCCGGCGGCAGCGCCGCGACGGTGAGCCGCTCGGCCGACTCAAAGCGCGACAGCGCCGCCAGCCCGGCGCCGAGCTCGGCGGAGGTGCCGGCCACCAGCGTGGCGCGGTGGGCGAAGTGCGCGCGCCCGCCATTGGCGGTGCGGCAGATGTCGCCGGCCGGCAGGTCCGGGCGGGCGGCGATGAAATCGGCATAACGCGCGGCAAGGGCCTTCAGCGCTTCCGGCGTCTGGGCGGAGAGCGCCAGCAGATGGCTGGACGCGGCAGCCGGGGCGCGCTCGGGCGCAGCGGGGGCTTCTTCCAGCACGATGTGCGCATTGGTTCCGCTGAAGCCGAAGGCGCTGATGCCGGCGATGCGCCGCCCGTTGATCGGCTCGAAAGGCTGCGTGCGCGTCGGCACCTTCAGCGGCAGGGCGGCCCAGTCGATGTGCGGGCTCGGCGCGTCGAAATGCAGGTGCGCCGGCAGCGTGCGGTTCTGCAACGACAGCACCAGCTTGATCAGGCCGGTAATGCCCGCCGCGCCTTCCAAATGGCCGACATTGGTCTTCACCGAACCGATCAGCAGCGGTTGGGCCGGGTCGCGGCCGGGGCCGAACACCGCGCCGAGCGCGCGCACCTCCAGCGGGTCGCCGAGCTGGGTGCCGGTGCCGTGCGCCTCGATGAAGCCGACATCGTTCGGCGTCACGCCGGCGCGGGCCAGCGCCTCGCGGATCACGGCTTCCTGCGCCGGGCCGCTGGGCGCGGTGAGGCTGCCGGACGCGCCGTCCTGGTTCAGCGCCGAGCCGCGGATCACCGCCAGCACGCGGTCGCCGTCGGCCTGTGCGTCGGAGAGCTTCTTCAGCACCACCACGCCGCAGCCCTCGCCGCGGGCGAAGCCGTCGGCGCTCGCGGCGAAGGTCTTGCAGCGCCCGTCCGGCGCCAGCATGCGGGCCCGCGACAGCGAGATGTAGATGTCCGGCGCCAGCATGAGATTGACGCCGCCGGCCAGCGCCATCCGGCACTCGCCGTTGCGCAGCGCCTGGCAGGCGAGGTGCACCGCCACCAGCGAGGACGAACAGGCGGTGTCGATGGTCAGGCTCGGCCCGTTGAGGCCGAGCAGATAGGACAGCCGGCCGCTGAAGATGGAATGCGCGATGCCGGCGGCGAAATGGGCGTCGAGCAGCCCGGTATCGCCGCTCTGCAACTGAAGATACGCATAATCGGCACTGGTGACGCCGAAATAGGCACCGGTGGCCGAGCCTTCCAGCCCGTCCGGCGCCTGGCCGGCGTGTTCCAGCGCTTCCCACGCCACTTCCAGCAGCAGCCGCTGCTGCGGGTCCATGCCCTGCGCCTCGCGCGGGGCGATGCCGAAGAAGCCGGGGTCGAAGGTGTCGATCTCGTCGAGAAAGCCGCCATGGCGGGTCGCCACCCGGCCCGGCGCGTCCGGGTTGGGGTCGTAGAGCGCGTCATGGTCCCAGCGCCCGGCCGGCACTTGCGAAATCGCGTCGGTCTCGTCCAGCATCAATTGCCAGAAGCTCGCCGCGTCCCTGGCACCGCCCGGAGTCCGGCAGCCCAGGCCGATGACCGCGATCGGCTCGCGCGCCGCCGCTTCCACCGCCGCCAGCCGGCCGCGCGTCTGCTCCAAAGCGAGGAAGGCGCGCTGCAGCGGCGTCAGCGCCGGCGCGCTCTCAGGTGCCTTCGGAGCCGTCGTCAACTCATCCATTTTTCAGGCGTTCCATCAGAATGGCTTCGATCTGGTCGTCGGACAGCACGGCAACCTCGCCGGCCTCCAGCGCCGCAGGCGTTTCGGCTTTGACCGATGCGGGCTCGGGCTCGGGCTCCGCGACATCGATGCGTCCCAGCAAATGGCGGGCCAGCGCCTCGATGGTGGGGTGGTCGAACACCAGCGAGGCCGGCAGCGTGCCGTCGATGCCCAGCCCCTTGCCGAGCGCGCCGCGCAACTGCACCGCCATCAGCGAATCGAGCCCGAGGTCGATCAGCCGCTCATTGCGGTCCGGCGGGTTGTCGCGCTCGCGGCGCAGCACCCGCATCACCTGCTCGCGGGCAAAGTCGCGCAGCACGCCGAGCCGCTCGCCGGCCAGCGTGTCCGCCAGCGTCTTGCGCAGCGCATCCGCATCGACCGCGGTGCGGTCGACAAAGGTGAGGATGGTGGGCGCGGCGACCGGCACCTCGGTGCCGGTGCCCTCAAGGGCGGCGCTGCTGCGCCGGGCCACCAGCACATGCTGGCCGAGCTGCTGCGCCGGGGTGTCCGTGCCGGGAAAGGCGCGGGCCTCCTGGAAACCGGCGACGCGCAGCGCCTCCACCCAGGTCGCCGCCGGCAGCAGCGGGTCGTCGGTGCGCAGGTCGTCGGCGAAGTGCTGCCAGCCCTCGATCAGCCCGGTGGTCATGTCGAACCAGTCGAGATGCACGGTGGATTCCACCAGGATCAGCGTGCCGTCCGGCGCCAGCAGCTCGTGCAGCGAGCGCAGTGCCTTGCGCAGGTCCTTGGAGGCGTGCACTGCATTGGCCGAGACCACGACGTCGAACTGGCCGGGCGCGTAATTCTGCGCCGCCAGATCCTGGTCGAGGTCGAACACGCCGAAGCTGGCGCCCGGATGCAGAGCGAAGCGCTCGCGGGCGCGCTCAAGAAAGGCGCTCGACACGTCGGTAAAGTGGTAGCGCGCCAGTCCCGCCGGCAGCACCGGCAGCAAGGCGGAACTGGTGCCGCCGGTGCCGGCGCCGATCTCCATCACCCGCAGTGGCTTTGCCGGCGTGCGGCCCTCCACCAGCCCGGCCATCGCGGCGGCCGCGAGGCCGTTGATGTAGCGCATGGTGGTGGAGTGTTCGTACAGCCCTTCGGCGATGTCGTAGGAGCCGCCGGGGAACAGCGTCTCGATCGGGCTTTCCTCGCCGCGCAGCACCTTGCCGACCAGCCCGCTGCAATGGCGCACATAAGCCAGCAGCGGACGGTTATCCGCCATCAGCGCCTCGACCTCTGCCCAGGCCGCCGCCATGTCCGGGGCCGGCAACGGCGCCGCGGCGACATAGCGCTCACCTTTGGCCGTGAGTTGCCCGGCCTCCACCAGCCGGTCCAGCCAGCGCCGCACCAGATGGCGGTAGGCCGGCTTGATGCCGGCGGCCGTCAGCACCTCGTCGAGACTCAGCGGCGCGCCGGTGATGGCGAACAGCCCGGCTTCGCGCAGCGTGCGCGCCGCATGCGCCGTGGTCAGCCGGCCGAGCGCGGCCCACTTGGCCGGGTAGGACGAGGCGTTGAGGTCCAGCGGCCCGCGCGCGGCCTCGCGCTCCAGGCCGGCCGCATAATTCTGCCAGCGTTCGGCGGCGGGACGCGCCGCCGGGGCGCTCGGCGCCAGCTCGGCCCAGTGCCGGCGGCGGCGGAACGGATAGGTCGGCAGCGCGACGCGGCGGCGCGGATAGTCGCGGTCGAATGCCGCCCAGTCCACCGCGGCGCCGTCGACATAGAGCCGCTGCAGGCTCTCCAACAGGTCCGACCAGTCCGCCCGGTCGCGCTTCAGCGAGGGCAGGAAGGCGCGCTCCTCGCCCTGCGCGTTCTCGGCGGCGATGCCGAGTACGATGGGGTGCGGGCTGATCTCGACGAAATGCGTGGCGCCCTGCCCGATCAAAGCGCGGATCGATTCGCGGAAGCGCACCGGCTGGCGCAGATGCGTCACCCAATACTCCGCCCGGCCGACCTGGTCGGCCTCGGCAAAGCCGGCCGTCAGGTTGGAGACCAGCGGGATGCGGTTCGGCTGGAACTCCACCGTCTCCAGCACAGCGCGGAACGGCGCCAGCACCGGCTCGACGCGGTCGGAGTGCGAGCCGTAGCTCACCCGCAGCGCCTTCACCCGGTAGCCGCCGGCCTCCAGCCGCCCCAGCGTTTCCGCCATGGCGGCGGGCTCGCCGCTCAGCACGAAATTCTCCGGGCCGTTATAGGCGGCGATCGACACACGGCCGCCGGCGCGGGCGATCTCGCCATCCACCACCGCCTCGGGCGCGAACACCACGCCCATCGAGCCGGGCAGCGCATGCAGATCGGTCAGCCGGCCGCGCTCGGCCACCATGCGGGCGGCATTGTCCAGCGTCATCAGGCCGGCGACGCAGGCGGCGGCGTATTCGCCGAAGCTGTGGCCCATCACCGCCACCGGCTCGATGCCCCAGGAGCGCCACAGCGCGGCCAGCGCATATTGCACCGTGAAGGTGGCCGGCTGGGCCTGCGCCGTGCTGGCGAAGCCCTCGCCGTCGGCGCCGTGGGTCACCAGGTCGAGCAAGGGCCGGTCGAGATAGGGCGCGAACGCCACCGCGCAGGCATCAAACGCCGCGCGATAGGTCGGCGAGGTGTCGTAGAGCGTGCGCCCCATGCCGGCGAATTCGCCGCCCTGCCCGCTGAACAGGAAGGCGACCTGCGGCCCGCCGGCCTTGGCGCGGCCGATCACCACGCCCTCATCCGGCTGGCCGTCGAGGAAGGCGGCAAGGCCGCGGCGCAGCTCCGCGGCCCCAGTGCCCACGGCTGCCAGCCGATAGGGGAAATGCGAGCGCCCGGCATTGGCGGTGTAGCAGATGTCCGCCACCGACCCTTCGCCCGCCAGCACGTTGCGGTAGCTGCGCGCCAGCTCCTGCAAGGTTGCCGGATCGCGCGCCGAGAGCGCCAGCAGGTGCGCCGGGCGCTCGGCCACCGGTGCCGTTGCGGCGATGGCGGGCGGGCCCTCGATGATGAGATGGGCGTTGCAGCCGCTGAAGCCGAACGAGCTGACCCCCGCCAGCCGGCGCCCGCCGATCTCCGGCCACGCCATGGTCCTGGTCGGCACCGCGATCGGCACCGACCAGTCGATGTGCGGATTGCCGGTGTTGAAATGCAGGCTCGGCGGAATCTCGCCGCGCTTGAGGCAGAGCAGAACCTTGATGACGCCGGCGACCCCGGCGGCCGCTTCCAGATGGCCGATGTTCGACTTCACCGAGCCGACATAGAGCGGCGCGTCCGCCGCGCGGCCATTGGCGAGCGTCTCCGAGAGCGCGCCGATCTCGATCGGGTCGCCGAGCGGCGTGCCGGTGCCGTGCGCCTCGACGTAAGAGATCGCCTCGCCCTTCACCGCGGCGGCCTTCAGCGCGGCGCGGATCACCGCCTCCTGCGCCGGGCCGTTGGGCGCGGTCAGCCCGCTCGATCGTCCGTCCTGGTTCACCGCGCTGCCGCGGATGACGCCGAGGATGCGGTCCTTGCTCGCCACCGCGTCGGCAAGGCGGCGCAGCACCAGCATGCCGCAGCCCTCGCCGCGCACATAGCCGTCGGCGCTCGCGTCGAAGGTTTTGCAGCGCCCGTCCGCCGCCATCATGCTGGCCTTGGAGAAGACGATGTTCATCTCCGGCGTGATGATGAGGTTGATGCCGCCGGCCAGGGCGATATCGCAATCGCCCGACCGCAGCGCCTGGCTGGCGAGGTGCATGGCGACCAGCGAGGACGAGCAGGCTGTGTCGAGCGCAACGCTCGGCCCGTGCAGGCCGAGCTGGTAGGACAGCCGGCCGGCGGCGACGCTGTAGGCGTTGCCCGTGCTGGCATAGATGTCGAGCGCCTCGCCCTTGCCCAGCAGCGCGCGGCCGTAATCGCCGTTGGCGATGCCCAGATAGATGCCGGTCGCGGTGCCGGCGAGGCTGGAGGGGGCGTAGCCGGCATTCTCCAGCGCTTCCCAGCTCACCTCCAGCATCAGCCGCTGCTGCGGGTCCATGCTCTCCGCCTCACGCGGGGAGATCCCGAAGAAGTCCGCATCGAACTGGTCGATATCGTCGATGAAGCCGCCGAAGCGGGTGGTCATCTTGCCGGGCGCGGCCGGGTCCGGGTCGTAGAGATCGTCCAGCGACCAGCGGTCGGCCGGCACCTGCCGGATGGCGTCGGTGCCGCTGAACAGCAGCTCCTCATAGCTCGCCGCATCGCGGGCGCCGCCGGGAAGCCGCAGTCCGATGCCGACGATGGCGATCGGCGCGGTGCGCGCCGCCTCGGACTCGGCGAGCTTGGCGCGCAGGTCCTGGATCTGCGCCAGAGCGCGTTTCACCAGGCCGGGATCTTCAGCCTTCGGGGAGTTGGGGGTCGGAGTGTTCATTCTCGCTACTCCGATTCGCCGAGCGCAAGCTCACCGAGCGTAAGCTCTTGGAGCAGCAGAGCCTCGGCCTCCGCGTCGGACAGCTCGTCGATGGCCTGCGCACCGAGCAGCGGTGCGGCCGGCGGTGGCGCCGGTTGCAGCGGCGCGGGGGTGGGCGCCTCGTCGAGCTTCCATTTGGTCATGAGGTAGCCGGACAGCGCCTCCAGCGTCGGATAGTCGAACAGCAGGGTCGCCGGCAAGGACTGGCCGACGCTGCGGACCAGAATGTTACGCAGTTCCACCGCCATCAGCGAATCCAGCCCCACATCCTTGAGCGGCGCCTTGGGGTCCACCGCCGTTGCGCTCTCGATGCCCAGCGCGGTGACCGCGGCCTGGGTGAGGTAGGCCAGAAGCTGCTGGCGCCGCTGCGCCGCCGGGCGCTCCTTCAGCCTTTGCAGCAGGTCCGGTGCGGTCGCTGTTGCCGGGGGAGGCGCGCTGCGGCGCTCGGCTGGCGCCACGGCGGTAAAGAAGGCGGGGTCGAGCCCGGCCGGCAGCTTGGCGAGGAAGGTCGCCCAGTCCACCGGCACCACGGCGCCATAGGCCGCGCCGTCCGCCAGCAGCCGCTCCAGCCGGGCGAAGCCGGTGGCCGGGGTGATGGCGCGCAGGCCGCGCGCCGCCCAGGCGTCGCCGCCCTGGGCGGCCGCCATGCCGATGCCGCTCCACAAGCCCCAGGCGACGCTGAGCGCCGGCAGCCCGGCACGGCGGCGCAGCCGCGCCAGCGCGTCGAGTTCCGCATTGGCGGCGGGGTAGAGCCCCTGCCCGGCCGCGCCCAGCACCACGCCGGCGGCGGAATACAGCACGAACAGATCGAGCGGCAGATGCCGGGTGGCGGCGTGCAGGTTGAAGGCGCCGTGGGCTTTTCCCGCGAGAACATCGCGCGCAGAGTCCCAGCGCTGGCCGGCCAGCACGCCGTCGCGCACCACGCCGGCGGCGTGGATGACGCCGCGCAGCGGCGGCAGCAGTGCGGCGATCTCGTCGACCACATCGCCCAGCCGCGCCGCGTCGGCGGTGTCGGCCTGCACCACATGCACCCGCACCCCGGCGCCTTCCAGCGCGCGGATGCGGGCGGAGGCTTCGACGCCCGGCCCGTTGCGGCCGCTGAGCACCAGATGCCGCGCGCCGGAGCGGGCCAGCCAGTCCGCCGTCACCAGCCCCAGCCCGCCGAGCCCGCCGGTGATCCAGTAGGTGGCATCCGCCTTGATGGCGGGCGCCGTGCCGGCCTCCGCCGCCACCGCGATCACCACTTTGCCGACATGGCGGGCCTGCGCCATGTAGCGCATCGCCTCCGCAATGCGGGCCAGCGGGAAGACGGTTGCGGGCAAGGGCTTCAAGCTGCCGTCCGAAAGCGCGGCCAGCAGGTCGTCATACATCGGCGTCATCAGGCCGGGCCGGGCCTCGGCCTCGGAGCCCAGATCATAGACCAGATAGGACACGTCCGGCCGTTCAGTGGCCACTTGCGCCTCGGTCCAGATGCCGCGCTTGCCGAGCTCCAGAAAACGCCCGCCCTTGGCCAGCACGCGCAGGCTGGCGGGAATGAACTCGCCGGCCAGCGAGTTCAGCACCACATCGACACCCTGCCCGCCGGTTGCCGCGAGTACGGCGTCGGCAAAGCCGAGCGAGCGGGAATCCGCCACCAGCGTTGCGCCCATGCCGGCCAGCAGGTCGCGCTTGGCCGGCGAGCCGGCGGTGGCATAGACCTGCGCGCCGGCCCGCAGCGCAAGCTGCACCGCGGCAAGCCCCACACCGCCGGCGGCGGCGTGGATCAGCACCTTTTCGCCCGGCTGGAGCATGGCCAGGCCGTGCAGGCCGTAATGCGCGGTGAGGTACGCCACCGAGAGCCCGGCGGCGTCTTCCGCCGAGATGCTGGGCGGAATGCGGGCGAGGAAGTCGGCGCGGGCCACCGCCTCGGTGGCGAGGCTCGACGGCGCATAGCCGAACACCCGGTCGCCGACCTTGAAGCGCGTCACCGACGCGCCGCAGGCGGTGACGATGCCGGCGCATTCCACGCCCAGCGGCGGCGCCTCGCCCGGATACATGCCGAGCGTGGTGAGCACGTCGCGGAAATTCAGCCCGGCGGCCAGCACGCGGATGCGCACCTCGTCCGCGCCGGGTGTGAGGCGCGCCACATCGCGCAGCTCCAGCCCGTCCGGTGTGCCGGGCTGGGCCAGCACCAGGCGTTGCGGCGGCGCATCGGGGTTGGCGCCTTTCGGCTCGGCATAGCGCTGCAGGCGCGGCAGCAGCCGCTTGCCGCCCCGCAAAGCGAGCCGCGGTGCGGTGCCGGCGGCGATTTCGCGCAGCAGGGCTTCCGCCTCTCCGGCCGCTTGTGCCGGGTCGAGGTCGATGACGCGGACGCCGAGTTCGGGCTGCTCGGCGGCGATCACGCCGGCGAGGCCCCACAGGCCGGCGGCGCGTGGCCGCAGCCCGGCGGCGGGCTCGGTGCCGCTGGCCAAAGTGGCGCCGCGCGTCACCAGGCTGAGCCGCACCTCGCGCCCGGCGAGTGCCTGCGCCAGTGCCAGCGCAGAGGCGCTCGTGCGCCAGTCCTCGGCGTCGAGGTCGTGGGTCACCGCTTCGCCCGGCGCCAGGTCGAGCGACCACAGGTGAATGATGGTCGGCGCTTCACCCAGGGCGGCGGCGAGCGCGGCCGCATCCGGCACCGCCTGCGCTGTGATCAGCCGGCACCGCCCGCCCGCGGCGCTTATGCCCGCGGCGAGCCGCTCGGCGACGCCTCCGGCATCGGCCAGCAGCAGGGTCTCGCCTTTGAGCGTCGCCGGCGCCACGGCCTCGGCGGTCTCCCAGCCGATGTCGTAGAGGTCGCCCGCCGGGCCGGCGAGGCTGGCCGGGTCGGCACGCACGAACTGGATGCCCTCGACGGCGGCAACCGCCTCGCCGCTCTCGGTGGTGATCCACATATTGGCGGTCAGGCCGCGCGGGCCGACATCGGAGAGCGCGACCTGCGCCCGCAGCCAGCCATGCCGGCCGGGCACGATCTTCAGCCGGTCCACCGACACCGGCAGAAACGCTTCCGCCGGGGTGCCGTCGGCCCGCGCCCGGTCGGCGGCGAGCCAGCAGAGCTGGAAGGCGGCATCCAGCATCACCGGGTGCAGCGCATGGGCGGATGCACCCGCCGCCAGCTCGTCCGGCAGCGCGATGGCGCCGGAGGCGAAGTTCTCGGCGAGGCGCACCTCGCGCAGCAGGCGGAAGGTCGGCCCGAAGGCGACGCCCGCCGCGTTGAAGCGGGCATAGATCGCCTCTTCGGAAATCGGCTCGCCGAGTGGGGCTTGCGGCGCCGGCGCGAACGGCGCGCCGCCGCTTAGGGCCTGCGTGCCGGCGATGCGCCGCCAATCTGGCGCTGCGTCCTCGTGCAGCTCCAGGGTCGAGGTGCCCTCGGTGCCCGGCCGGGCCACTACCTGCCAGCGCGCCATGCCGGCTTCCGGTTCCGGCACCACCAGCGGCCGGTCCAGCGCGAAGCCGGCGAGCTGGGTGTCGTCGCCGCCGGTCTGGGCGGCGGCGGACCACAGCGCCTCGATGATGGCAGCGGCCGGCATCAATATGCGGCCGAAGATACGGTGGTCGGGCAGCCAGCTCTCGGTGCCGGTGGAGCGGCCCTCGAAAATCTGCGCGCCAAGGCCGGCGGCCTCGATGCGGCGGCCGAGCAGCGGGTGCCCGCCCGCCTCGGTCTGCGGCGTCTGCGCCGTGCGCCGGCGCAGCCAGTGGCGCCGCTTCTGCCAGGGATAGGCCGGCAGCGTGGTCAGCGCGCCCGGAACCGGCAGGATCGCGCCCCAGTCGAGATCGCAGCCGGCGGCATAGAGGCCGGCGGCGCATTGGCGGATGATTTCGGCCTCCGGCTTGGCGCGCCGCAGCGTGTGCAGCACGATACCCGGCCGGTCGGCGGCGTCGAGGCAGCTCTCAATGGCGGGACCGAGCGCGGGGTGCGGGCCGATCTCGACGAACAGGTCGAACCCGTCCTTCGCCGCATTGGTGACGGCATCGGCGAAGCGGACCTCCTGGCGCACATTGCGCAGCACATAGCCGAGGTCGAACGCCTCCCCGCCTGCCAGCGCCCCGGTGACGGTGGAATAGACCGGAACCTGCGGCGCGCTCCAGCGCACCGGGCCGAGCGCGGCGGCAAGGCCGGCGCGCAGCGGCTCCATCTGCCCGCCATGGAAGGCGTAGGACACCGGCAGGCGACGGCGGTCGATGCCGGCGCCGAGGCTCGCCAGCGCCTCCTCCAGCGCCGCCGGCTCGCCGGTCAGCACGCTGGCGCGCGGCGCGTTCACCGCGCCGATGTCGAGCCTGCCGGGGAAGCGGGCGGCGAGCGCGCGGGCGTCCGCTTCGGCCAGGCTCACCAGCGCCATGGCGCCGCGGTCCTTGGCCGGCTGCATGATGCGGCCGCGATGCCAGACGATGCGGATCGCCTCCGCTCGGTCGATGACGCCGGCCGCGTGCAGGGCGGCGATCTCGCCGATGCTGTGGCCGATCACCGCGTCCGGCGCGACGCCCCAGGATTTCAGCAGCTCGGCCAGCGCGGTCTGGATGGCGAACAGCAGCGGCTGGGCGATGCCGGTGTCGTCGAACTGCGCCTGCGCTTCCGGCAGAGCCAGCCGCTCCAGGATCGACCAGCCGGACAGCGGCAGCAAAAGCGCGTCGCACTCTTCCATCACGTCGCGGAACACCGGCTCGGCGTCCATGAGCTCGCGGGCCATGCCGTGCCATTGGGTCCCCTGCCCGCTGAACACGAAGCACATCCGCGGCGCATCCGCGTTTGCCCGCTCGAGCGCGAGCGGAGCCGCCAGCCTGGCGGCGAGCCGGTCGCGCACCTCCTGCTTGGTGCGGCCGACCACGGCGGTGCGGGCGGTGAAATGGGTGCGGCGCAGCGCGGCGCTGTGGGTGAGGTCGGCGAGGCTGGCCGGGGTGTCGTCGAGGAACGCCGTCCAGTCGCGCAGCAGGCTCTCCAGCGCCGCCGGGCTCTTGGCGGACAGCGGCAGGATCTGCCAGCTCTCGCCTTCCCCTTCGCTCTCCGGTGCCGGCAGGCCGGGCGCCTCTTCGAGAATGATGTGGGCGTTGGTGCCGCCGACGCCGAACGAGCTGATGGCGGCGCAGCGCGGCGTGCCGCTCTTCGGCCAGGGCGTCAGTGCCTTGGGAACGGTGAGCCTGGTGCCGGCGAGATTCATATGCGGGTTCGGCGCGGTGTAATGCACCTGCCCCGGTATGGCCTCGTTGCGCAGCGCCAGCACCGCCTTGATGGTGCCGACCACGCCGGCGGCGGCCTCCAAATGGCCGAGATTGGCCTTGGCCGAGCCCAGCAGGCAGTCGCCATAGCCCGGTGCCGGGCGGCCGATGGTGGCGGCGATCGCCTCCACCTCGATCGGGTCGCCGAGCGCGGTGCCGGTGCCGTGCGCCTCGACGAAGCCGATGCGCCCCGGCTCGATGCGGGCATTGCCCAGCGCCTCGCGGATCAGCGCTTCCTGCGCCGGGCCGTTGGGGGCGGCGAGCAAGGTCGAGCGGCCGTCCTGGTTCACCGCCGAGCCGCGGATGACGGCGAGCACGCGGTCTTCATCCGAAATCGCGTCCGCCAGCCGCTTCAGCACGATGACGCCGCAGCCCTCGCCGCGGCCGAAGCCGTCGGCATGGGCGTCGAAGGTCTTGCAGCGCCCGTCCGGCGCCATGAAGCCGACCTTGGACATCGAGACCATGAGGTCCGGCGTGATGATCAGCGACACGCCGCCGGCCAGCGCCACGTCGCACTCGCCGAAGCGCAGGCTCTGGCAGGCCAGATGGATGGCGACCAGCGAGGAGGAGCAGGCGGTGTCGACGGAGAGGCTGGGGCCGCGCAGATCCAGGAAATACGACACCCGGTTGGCCAGCACGCTGTGCAGGGTGCCGGTCAGGGTGCGGGGATCGATAGCCTCGCGTTCTGCATAAGAAAGCTTGGCGTAGTCGTTGTGGTAACTTGCAATATACACGCCGGTGCGCGAGCCGGCCAGCGCCGGCTGCGGCAGGCCGGCATCGTCCAGCGCCTCGATGGCGACCTCCAGCAGCAGGCGCTGCTGCGGGTCCATCTGCTCGGCCTCGCGGGGCAGAATGTCGAAATAGCCGGCGTCGAACTGGTCGATAGCGTCGATGAAGCCGCCCTGCTTGGTGATCGACTTGCCGGGCGCGGCCATGTCCGGGTCGTACCAGGCGTCGCCGTCCCAGCGGTCGGCGGGGATGTCGCGCACCGCGTCGACGCCGTCGCGCAGCACCTGCCACAGCTTGTCGGGCGTGGAGCCGCCGCCGGGCACGCGGCAGGCCATGCCGACCACCGCGATGGGGTCGGCACCGAGCAGCGTCTTGGCCTGCTGGCGCGCCTCGCGCGCCTTGAGCGCCAGGCGGACCGCCGATTCGCCGCGATAGGGAGACTCGCTCAACGCCTGCTTCCTCTTGCCGGTCGGCTGCGCAGCGACAGCAGCACCTCTTCGTCCGACAGCGCGGCGACGTCGGACAGCACCTCCGCCAGCGCCGCCGGCGCAGCCTGCGGTTCCGGCACCGGGGTCGCCGGCGGCGCGCCGCCCAGATGCTCCACCAGCGCTTCGATGGTCGGATAGTTCCAGGCCAGCGTCGCCGGCAGCGGGCGGGCGAGCGCCACCTCCAGCCGGTTGCGGAACTCCATCGCCATCAGCGAGGTGAGCCCCATATTGCCCAAAGGCCGCTTGGCGTCGATCCGCCCGGCCGGCAGCCGCAGCACCTTGCCCACCGAATCGCGCACCAGCGCCTCGACGGCGGCGCGGCGCTCGCCCGGCGCCATGGTCTCTAGCCCGGTGGCGAGGTCCACCCCGGCGCCGCCGGTGGCGGTGCCGGCGACCAGCCCGGCGAACAGCGCCTGGCTGCGCCCGGCTCTCGCGGCGGCATATTTCGCCCAATCGATATTGGCCACCGTCAGCGTCGGCTCGGGGCGTCCGCACAGCCAGGGGAACAGCGCGGCGGCGCGCTCCGGCGCGAAGGAATCCAGCCCTTGCCGCGCCATTTCCGCGACATTGGCGGCGCCGGCCGCATCCGCCACCAGGCCGGAACCGCGCCACACGCCCCAGGCGAGGCTCAGCGCCGGCAAGCCGCGGGCCTGCCGGTCCAGCGCCAGGGCGTCGAGCCCGGCATTGGCGGCGCCGTAATTGGCTTGGCCGGCCTGCGAGAGAAAGCCGCCGGTGGAGGAGAACAGCACGAAAAGATCGAGGTCCGGCAGCAGCGTATCGAGCAATTGCGCGCCGCGCAGCTTCGGTCCCGCCACCGCCTCGAAGGCGGCGCGGTCCATGCCGTGCGCCAGTTCGTTGCGGAAGCTGCCGGCGGCGTGCACCACGCCGCGGATCGGCGGCCGGCCCTCGGCGGCGTAGCGGGCGAGGAAGGCCGAGAGGTCGGCCTCGTCGGCCACATCGACCACCGCCAGATGCACGGCGACGCCCAACGCCTCCAGCGCCTTCACCGCTTCGATGCGACGGCCGTCGCGGCTGTCCGGCGCCACCGTGGCCCAGCCGCCGCGCGGCGGCAGGCCGGTGCGGCCCAGCAATACGAGGCGCCGGGCGCCGCTCGCCGCCATCGCCTTGGCGACATGCAGGCTGACATCGCCGAGACCGCCGGTGATGAGATAGCTGGCGTCCGCCCGCCAGGCGAACGGCGCGCCGCGGCCGATCTCGTCCGCCTCCAGCCGGCGGATGCGCAGCACATGGCGGTGCCCGCCGCGGAAGGCGGCCTGGTTCTCGCCGCCCGGCGCCAGTATATGGCGCACCGCGGCGGCAATGTCGCCCGCGCCGCCGAGATCGACCAGGCCTCCCCACAGGCCGGGATGCTCCTCGGCAATCACCCGGCCGGCGCCCCACAGCGCCGACTGATCGACCGAGACGCGTTCCGCGGTGTCCACCGCCTGCGCGCTCTGCGTCACCAGCCACAGCTTGGGCGAGGTGGTCCAGCGGCCGCCGGCGTGCGCGTGAAGTGCGCGCACCGGCAGATAGGCATCGTCCGCCGTGCCGGCGGCGAGCACGACGATGCCGGCAAGCGCCGGCGCGTCCTTGAGCGCGGCTTCCAGTTCGGCGAGCGGCACCAGCCTGGCATCCGCGCCGGCGGCGCCCAGCGCATCGCGCAGCGCCGGGCCGATGGCGGCATCGTCCGCCGCCACCAGCCAGCCGCCCTCGGCGTGGGCGGCGGTCTCCGTGCTGTCCTCGGCCACCCAGCCGAGCCGGTGCAGCCAATTCTTGGTCTCGTCGTCCGGCCGCCCACCGGCGGCGCGGCGGCCCTGCCCGCTGGAGGCGGCGATGTCCGCGCCTTCCGGCCAGAAGCGCTGGCGCTGCCAGGGATAGAGCGGCAGCCGCACCGGCCCCGATGCCGGCACCAGCACGGCGGCCCAATCCGGCCGGTGGCCGGCCACCCACAGGCCGGCCAGCGCCGTCAGCCACATGAGCTGTTCCGGCTCCTCGCGGCGCCCGCAGGCTATGGTGGCGGCACCCGTCGCGGTCTGCTGCACCGAGGGCAGCAGCACCGGGTGCGGGCCGAGTTCGACGAAGCTGGTGACGCCGTCCGCCGCCAGCGCCCGCACCGCATCGGCGAACAGCACCGGCTCGCGCAGATTGCGCGCCCAATAGGTGGCATCGAAAGTGGCGCCCGGCGCGGCCTTGCCGAGCACGGTGGAATACACCGGAATGCGCCCGTCGCCCGGCACCATGCCGGCCAGCTCGTTGGCGAGGTCGGCCGCGGGGCCGGCCATGTGCGGGCTGTGCGAGGCGACGTCCACCTTGATGAGGCGGCAGAACACGCCGTCCTGCTCCAGCCCGGCCAGCACCCGCTTCATCGCGTCCGGGTCGCCGGACAGCACGCTGGAGCGCGGGCCGTTGCTGGCACCCACCGCCAGCGCATGCTCCAGCCCGGCGATGCGGGCGCGGGCATCCGTCAGCGAGAGCTCCACCAGCGCCATGGCGCCCTTGCCGCTCATGGAGCGCATCAGCGCGCTGCGCCGGCAGATGATCTGCATGGCGCGATCGATATCGAGCACGCCGGCGACATAGGCGGCGCCGACCTCGCCCATGGAATGGCCCACAGCGGCGTCCGGCACGATGCCGGCCGCGCGCATCAATTCGGCATAGGCGATGGCGAGCGCCACCAGCACCGGCTGGATGACGTCGATACGGTCCATCTTAAAGGCGGGCGTGCCGGGCTCGGCGGTGATCTGCTCGATGATCGACCAGTCGATATAGGGCGCGGCGGCGGCCTCGCAGCGCTCCAGCGCGGTGCGGAAGGCCGGGGCGTCGCGCAGCAGCGCGCGTGCCATGCCGGCATATTGGGCGCCCTGCCCCGGCACCACGAAGGCGAGCTTGCGCTTGTCGCCGGCGCGCGCCACGCCCTCCACCGTCGCAGCGGATTCCCCGGCGGCGTAGCGGCGCAGCATGTCCACCATGCCGGCGCTCTCGGTGGCGACGAAAGCGGCGCGGTGGTCGTGGGCACTGCGCCGCGTGGCGGCGGCGAAGCACACATCGTGCAGCGACGCCGCCTCGGGGCCGGAGAGCCGGTCGGCATAGCGCAGCGCCAGCGCGCGCAGCGCCTCCGGGCTGCGGGCCGAGAGCGGCAGCAGCGCCGGTGCGTCGGCGGGCAGGCCGGCGTGCGGCGCGGCAATGTCGGGCGCTTGGCCCAACACGATATGGGCGTTGGTGCCGGCAATGCCGAAGGCGCTGACGCCGGCCAGCCGCTCGCCCGGTGCGAAGGCGCTCGCCTCGCGCGCAACAGCGAAGGGCGCGCTGTCCCAGGCCACCGAAGGCGTGAGGGTGCGGCAGTTCAGGCTTTGCGGAATCTGGCCGTGCTGCACGGCGAGCGCGGCCTTGATCAGTCCGGCGACGCCGGCGGCACCTTCCGTGTGGCCGAAATTGGTCTTCACCGAGCCGACCTGGAGCTTGCGCCCATGCGGGCGGCCCTCGCCCAGCACCGCGCCCAGCGCGCCCAGCTCCACCGGGTCGCCGGCGCGGGTGCCGGTGCCGTGCGCTTCCACATAGCCCACCGCGCCCGGCGCCACGCCGGCGTCGGCATAGGCGGAGCGCAGCAATTCCTCCTGGCCGATCTGGCTTGGCGTGCCCATGGAAATGCCGCTGCGCCCGTCATTATTGATGGCGCCGCCGCGCACCACGGCATAGATGCGGTCGCCGTCGGCCACCGCCTGGTCTAGCGCTTTCAGCACCACCACGGCGGCGCCTTCGCTGCGCACATAGCCGTCGCCGCCGGCATCGCCGAACTTGCAGCGCCCGTCCGCCGCCATCATCCCGCTCTGCGAATAGGCGATGGAGATGTGCGGCAGCAGGATGACGTTCACCCCGCCGGCCAGCGCCACCGTGCTGTCGCCGTTCTGGATGCTGCGCGCGGCCAGATGAATGGCGGCGAGCGAGGAGGAGCAGGCGGTGTCGATGGTCAGGCTCGGCCCGCGCAGGCCCAGCAGGTGCGACAGCCGGCCGGACGCGGCATAGCGCCCGCTGCCGCTGGTGGTGAAGAACTCGAAGGCTTCCGGGTCGGTGTTGAGCCGCCCTTCGAAATCGCTCAGCCACTGGCCGACGAACACGCCGCCGCGGGCACCGTCCAGCTTGGCGAGGTCAAGCCCGGCATCTTCCACCGCTTCCCAGCCCACTTCCAGCAGCAGGCGCTGCTGCGGGTCGAGCAGTTCCGCCTCGCGCGGCGAAAGCCCCAGCGTGTCGACGTCCAGCGTGTCGATGTTGGGCAGGAAGCCGCCGAAGCGGGTCGACATGCGGCCCGGCGTGCGCGGCTTCGGGTCGTAATAGCGGGCAAGGTCGATCCGGTCGGCTGGAATCTCGCCGATGGCGTCGCCGCCGCCGGCCAGAAACCGCCAGAAGCTTTCCGGGTCGTTCACGCCGCCGGGAAAGCGGCAGCCGATGCCGATGATGGCGACGGGAGGCCGGCCGTTCGGAACGGTGCTCATTGTGCTGCCCGGACATTGGCGTCCGCGGTGTGGCGAAGCGCGATCTCGCTGACCGCCTCCACCACCGCGGCGCGGTGCGGATCGAGATAGAAATGATCGCCCGGAAACATGCGGACGCGGAAGTGCGTGTTGGTCTCACCGCCCCAGGCTTCGAGATCGGAGCGCGGCGTGCGGTGGTCGTCCTCGCCGCCGAAGGCGGAAATCGGAAACGGCAGCCGCGGGCCGGGCGTGAAGACGTGGGTCTCCAGCGCCGCGATGTCGGCGCGCACGCTCGGCACCAGCAAAGCCAGCACGTCCGGATATTGCAGCAGCTCGGCCGGGATGCCGCCATAGCGCCCGTTCAGCTCGCGCAGGAAGCCGTCGTCGGGCAGATGGCGGATGTCCGGCTCGCGACTCGGCACCCGCGGCGGGCGGCGGCCGGAAACGATGAGATGCTCCGGCGTCGGGTCGCCGGCGTTCAGCAGCACCCGCGCCACCTCGAAGGACAGCACCGCGCCCATGGAATGGCCGAAGAACACGAACGGCACGTCGAGCCGCGGCGTTATCGCCTCGGCCACCTGTTCCGCCAGCGTCGAAATATTGGGTATCGCCGGCTCGCGCATCCGGGTGGCGCGGCCCGGAAGCTGGATCGCATTCATCTCCACGCTTGCCGGCAGCAGCGCCGGCCAGTTGCGGTAGGTCACCGCCGCACCGCCGGCATGGGCGAAGCAGAACAGCCGCAGCGAGGGCGAACGCACCGGCGCGGGCGTCAGAAGCCAGGGGTTGTTTGAGCTCATGCGCACTCTCGACAGGCAAACGCCAGAGATGATGTAGTGAGGTACAATCTAACATTGCTGCATTGCGAAAACCAATCCGGCCGGTGTCGGCGACACGGACGGCCCAGCGGGTGCGGCGATGCGGCGCGATTCTCCATCAGTCCGGCGCGTATCGCAATTGCCGCAGCCGCGGCAGGCGGCCACACACGGCGACCGCCGCATGCACCCCCGGCGCCGGCTGCCAGCCCCACAGGCCGAACGCCGCCGGCTCGCTGCCGTCGACCGCCAGCAGGCGTGCATCCGTGGGGTCGACCGAGACTTCGAAGTGGCCGAGCCCTCCGGTGAGCCCGATGCCCTGCGCCTTCACGAACGCCTCCTTGCGGGTCCAGCAGGCGAAGAATCCGGCGCGGCGCCGATCCGGCGCCAGCGTCCGCAACTGGCGCACCTCGCCGGCGGCGAAGTTGGCGGCGGCGATGCCGTCCATGTCGTCGATCGCGCGCTCCGCCTCGATATCGACGCCGATGGGCGCCGCCCGGCTGACGCCGACCAGGGTCCAGCCGGCGGCATGCGAGATGTTGAACTGCACCGGCGCCGTGTCCGCCGGGGATGCGCACAGGCAGGGCTTGCCGTAGCCGTCCGCTGAGAAGCGCAGCTCAGTGGGGTCGATGCCGGCATAGACGGCGAGTATGGCGCGCTTGGCGCGGTGCGCCGCGATGAAGCGGTCACGGTCGCGGGCGAAGCGGAAGGCCGCGGCGCGGCGGCGCTCGTCCTCATCCAGCGTGCGGAGCGCATCGCGGGCCGTGCCGTCCGTCTGGCCGTCCGCCGGGGCGACCAGCCACACATGCGCCTCGTCGGCGCCGAGCGGCACGCGCATGCCCTCCGGGGCCGGCCGCTCCGGAAGCCCGGCTCCGAGCGCGGCATCGGATGCCCGGCTGTTCTGGTTCGCCACTCTCCGCCTCGCCCCCGAGAAATCGGATTTCGCAGATTGCCGTCCGCGGCCTCGTCCGCCGGTCACCTCACGGGTGCAATGCCGGTACGGCCGGCACAGGCGCCGGCCGACGGGCGATCGGGCGGTGCGCCCGAAGGCGCAGCGGCTACAACGCTGCCGATTTCGGCTGCGCGAAGTCGGTGTTCTTGATCCAGTCCTTGATCAGGACATGGAGCCGATCACGATCCGACTGCCGGGTGAAATAATGGTCCGAGCCGGAGAAATACTCGAGCGTCATCAGTTTGCCGAGCGGGATGTTCGGCCAGGCATCGAGGATCTGCTCGCGGTAATTGTGGTAGAGCTGCATGCCGGCGGTGAACACCGCCAGCATCTTGACATCGCGCGCTGCCGACTTGGCATAGATCTCGCCGAAGAAGGTCGAGACCGCCTCGGGATCGACCTGCGAGGCGGCCACCGCCACCACCGGCTTTTCCTGGCGCTGGCGGCGCTCCACCAGATAGGCGCGGATGCGGGCCCGCATGTGGAAGATGGCCGGGGAGAAGAGCTGCCGCACGATGCGCTTGGCCCGCTCGCGATAGAAGCGCGGGGTCTGCGGAATGGTCGGGTCCATCAGCACGGTGCCGACCACGCGGTCGTCATGGCTGCTGCAGATGATGGCGAGGTTGGCGCCGGCGCACAGCCCCATCAGCACGAACTTCTTGGAGGAGGTTTCCTTCTCCAGGAAATCCAGCGCGTCCTTGACGTCGGCCTTCACCAGTTCATAGGGCGTCATCTCGCCCGGACGGACATCGCTGTCGCCGATGCCGGACAGGTCGTAGCGCAGCACCGGCACGCCGAGATCGGCGAGTTCGCGCGCCAGCGGCGGGTAGAGCCGGTTGGCACCCACGCGGTGCATGACGTTGGTGTTCAGCACCACCACGGTCGGGCGGTCCGCCGCCGCCTGCTCCGGCTCCGAGAGAATGCCGGTCAGAATGTTCTGCGGTCCGAATTGGACGGCCTTGTCCATCGCGTTTCTCCTATGCCAGCCATTCGGCGATGCGCTGCAACAGCTTCACCGGAACGGAACCGACGTTTTCCTCGAATTCGAGCCAGCTCGGCACGCTTTCGACATAGTCGATCGGCAGCGGCGCGCCGCGCCGGCCGGCAAGGGCCCGCTGCAGGTCCTTGTATTGGGCCGGCGTGCCGGAAGCCATCACCTTGGTGCGCGCCAGAAGCTGCAGCTTGTTGACGTCGACGGCGTTGATCTGCTCCAGCATGCGCGCGGTCAGCGGGAAGCCGAGCAGCTCGTAGCCGCCGCCCTGCGCCGCCGGGCGCGGCCGGGCGCGGCCGATCGGGTTCTGGTTGCGCCGCGCGGCCTTGTTGACATCCACCAGATAGTCGGGCCCCGAAATCACCGGGTCCCACAGCAGCAGATTGTCGACCGCTTCCGGCAGCCGCGACGCGACGCTTGCCGCCACCGCCGCGCCGAGCCTCATGCCGACCAGCGACACCTTGGCCGCGCCGCTGATCGCCTTCGCCTGGTCGATCGCCGCGATGATGTCGGCTTCCCAGGTCGCGAGGTCGGCGGCCGTGGCGTCGCCATCGGAGTCACCGGTGCCGAAATAGTCGAAGCGCAGGGTGTTGTAGCCGCTGGCGTGCAGCATGCCGGCGAGCTGGCGGATCGAGCGATGCGCCCGCAGATATTCCGGCCCCCAGGGATTGCACAGCACCACCGCCTTCTTGGCCGGCGAAGGTTGGCTGACCGCGAACAGGCGACGGCCGGGCGCGCCGAAATAGAAGCGGGTCGGCGGCTCGACATCCTCGTCGGTTTCCGCGGCGAAGCCGCCGGCATCGGCGATGCCGCGGTCGATCTCCGCCGCCAGTTCCGCGACGCTCGCCCCGAGCAGCAGGTTCTTCAGCGGCACGTCCACCGGAAGCTGCGACACCAGGATGTTGCGGAACTGCACCGCCATCAGCGAGTCGAAGCCGATATTGCCGAGCGGCGTATCGATATCGAGCGAGGAGGCGCTCAGGCCGATGACGCGGGCGGCCTCCTGCTGGATGTAGTCGCGCACCAGCTTCTGCCGCTCTTCCGGCGCCGCATTGCCCGAAGCCTTCAGCGCCGCCAGCGCGCCGCCGCCTTCCGGCTGCTTGCGCTTGGTGCTCTCGCCGCCGCCGAGCAGCGAGCGCAGGCCCGGCCGCGAGGCGGAGGCCACCTTGGCGATGTTCATCGAGGTGACGGTGACGTAGGGCACGCCGGCGCGCACCGCGCTTTCCATCGCCACCGGCCCTTCCGCCGGCGTGATGAGGCCGACGCCGGCCTGCGCCCAGCGCTCCAGATGGATGTCGGCGAGGCCGGCGGCCATGCCGACCTCCGCCCAGCCGCCCCAGGCGATGCTGGTGGCCGCTAGCCCGCGCAAGCTGCGGTGGGCGGCCAGCCCGTCGAGGAAGGCGTTGGCGGTGGCGTAGTTGGCCTGGCCGGCCGAACCCATCAGCGCCGAGGTGGAGGAACAGAACACGAAGAAGTCCAGCGGATCGTGCCGCGAGGCTTCGTGCAGGTTCCAGGCGCCGTTCACCTTGGCATGCGCCACGGTGTCGTAGCGCGCCTCGTCCTGGTCGTGCAGCGGGGCGTCGGCCAATGCGCCGGCAGCGTGCACGATGCCGCGCAGCGGCGGCTTGCCCTTGAGCGTATCGGCCCACAGCGCGGCCACCGCCGCCGGGCTGCCGATATCGCACGGCACCGCGGAGACCTTGGCGCCGAGCGCGCGCAGTGCTTCGATGCTGGCGGCCTGCTCGGCGTTCGGCGCACGCCGGCCGAGCAGCACCAGTTCGCCGGCGCCGTGCTTGACCAGCCAGTCGGCAATGGTGAGGCCGATGCCGCCGAGGCCGCCGGTGATGAGATAGGTGCCGTCCGTCCGCAGCGGCAGCGCCTTGCTCACCGGCTTCGGCACCATCACGATCTTGCCGATATGGCGGGCATTGGCCATGTAGCGGAACGCGGCCGGCGCCTGGTCCAGCGGGAAGGTGCGCAGCGGCAGCGGCCCGATCAGCCCCTGCGTGATCTGCTCGGCAACCTTCTCGAACGCGACGCGCACCATCGCTTCGTTCTTCTGGATGTTCCAACCCAGATCTTCGACGCTGTAGCGGACGTGCGGCGCGCGCTCGGCTGCCTCCTCGATCGTCCAGATGCCCTTCTTGCCGATCTCGACGAAGCAGCCGCCCTTCTTCACCGCGCGCATGCCGGCGGCGATGAAGTCGTCGGCCAGCGAGTTGATGACGAGGTCGACGCCCTCGCCGTCGGTCACGCGCAGCACGTCGTCGGCAAAGGAGGTCGAGCGCGAATCGAACACATGGCTGGCGCCCGACGCGCGGGCGAACGCCCGCTTTTCCGGGTTGCCGGCGGTGGCGATGACGTTGAGACCGTAGAGCTTGCACAGCCGCACCGCGGCCGCGCCGACACCGCCGGAGGCCGCATGCACCAGCACGGTCTGGCCGGGCGAGAGCTTGGCGACGTCCAGGCAGAGCTGCGCCGTGAGGTAGGTGTTGGGCAGCGTCACGGCGTCGGCGAAGGTGATGTTGTCCGGCTTGCGGACCAGCAGCCCGTCGGAGACCGTGACATGCGAGGCCAGAGACTCGCCGGCGAGCGCGATCACTTCGTCGCCGGGCTTCACGCGGGTGACGCCGGCGCCGACGCGGGTGATGACGCCGCTGCACTCGCTGCCGATCGATCCGGCATTGCCGGGATACATGCCGAGCGCATTCAGTACGTCGCGGAAATTGAGGCCCGCGGCGCGGATTTCGATTTCCACCTCGCCGGCCTCGGGCGCGGTGCGGCCCACCTCTTCCAGCACCAGCCGGTCGAGATCGCCGCGCTCATAGATGCGCAGCACCTGCCGGGTCGCGGTTTCGGTGTCGGCGGTCGGCGGCTTGATCGGCTCCAGGCGCGGTGCGAGCAGGTCGCCGAAGCGCACCGCCAGTTCCGGCTCGGCGTCGCGCAGCACGCCCAGCGCGCCCAGGACCTGCCGCACGTCCGGCGCCGCGCTCGGGTCGAGGTCGAGGCGGTAGCGGATGGAATTGGCGTTCTCGGCCTCCAGCACATGGCTGAGGCCGATCAGCGGCGCCTGCGTCAGCGCCGCATCGTCGCCGGGGACGATGGCGTGGGCGCCACGGGTCACCAGCAGGTGGCCGGCGGCGGGGGCCAGCGAGGTCAGCGTCTGGGTGATGGCGAGCATGCGCAGATAGGCGTCGCGCACCCCGGCCACCGGGTCGGCCGGGGCGTGGGCCAGCGGGCCGCAATCGATCACCAAGGTCGGCTTGCCATCAGCCTCGGGCCGCAGCTGAGCGGCCTGCTTGTCGGAGGTCAGCCCGGCGAAGTCTTCCCAGCGCAGCACGGAGGCGCCCGCCCCCGCCCCTTTCAGGGCATCGCTGATCTGCTCGGCGAAGCCGTTGCCGTCGGCGAGCACGATGTAGCGCGAGTCCGAAACGTTCGGCGCCTCGGCCGGCTTGGAGACCGCGTGCCACGCCTTTTGCAGCGCGTGCAGCTTGATGTCCTTGGCGCCGGTGCGGCCGAAGGCTTCGGCGGTAACTTCATGGATGCGCAGGCCGCTGATGGTGGCGACCAGCTCGCCGTCCGCCGTCTCCAGCCGCAGATCGACGGTGCGGGTCTTCGAGGCGACCACATTGTCCTGCACCGCGGCGACGACCCACAGAAGGTCGCCGACCGGGCGCACGACGGTGATCTCGTCAATGCCGACCGGCACGAAGATGCGGTTGCTGCCATCGGCCTTCGGGCCGTAGAGCATCACGCCGCCGATCACATGGAAGCAGGCGTCGAGCAGCGCCGGGTGCAGCACCAGCTCCTTGCCGACCTTGGCCTTGGCCGGGACGGACAGGCAGCCGAGCGCGATATCGTCGCCCACCGTCAGGCTCACCATGCGGCGGAAGGTCGGGCCATAGGGCAGGTTCATATCGACCAGCCGGGCATAGAAGCCGTCGGTGTCGACGTTCAGGCTGCACTGCGCGCGGGCCTGCGCCACGGTCGGGCTCTTATTGGTCTTCGCGGAACCGCCGGCGCGCACGATGATGTTGGCGTGGTCGGTCCAGCTCTGGGTCAGCGCGGCCGGGTCGATCTTGGCGCTGCGCACGGTGGCGCGGAAGCGGCCCTCGCCGTCCGGCTCCATCGTGGTGTGCACATGCCGCACCTCGCCCTCGGGCAGGTCGAGCTGCTTTTCGATCGCCACCTGTTCCAGGCTGATCGGGCCTTTGATGCCGAGGTCGCGGCCGGCGGCCAGCGCCATTTCCACATAGCCGGTGCCGGGCATCACCGCCTCGCCGAACACGACGTGGTCGCCGAGGAAGGCCGGGGAATGCGCGGAGACTTCGGACAGGAAGCTCACCGTGCTGCCGGGCGAGAACTGCCGCTCGCCGAGCAGCACATGCGCGCCGGACGAGGTCTTGCGGCTGCCGGCCGGGGCGACGTTGGTCCAGTATTTCTCGCGCTGGAACGGATAGGTCGGCAGCGCGACGCGGCGGCCGCCATCATGGGCGGTGAGCGCCGCCCAGTCGATCTCGGCGCCGGCGACATAGAGGTCGCGCACGGCGCGCAGCAGTTCGGCGCGGTCGTCGCGGCCGCGGCGCAGCGAGGCGATGGTGCGCCAGGAGGCGTTCGGCTCGGCGCGGGCGGCCAGGCCGAGCAGCGTCGGGTGCGGGCCAATCTCGACCAGCGCGGTAACGCCGGCCTGGCGCAGCGCGGCGACCGAGGCGGCAAAGCGCACCGGCTCGCGGGCGTGGCGGCGCCAATAGGTCGGGTCCGGGCGGGTGCCGCTGGCGAAGGGCGCGCCGGTGAGGTTGGAGATCAGCGCAATGCTGGGCGAGGCGTGGATGAAGTCGCCGGCCCGGCGCTCCAGCGCGTCCAGCATCGGGTCGAGCAGCGCCGAATGGAAGGCGTGCGAGACTTCGAGCGGGCGGCCGTCGATGCCGTCGGCCGCGAACTGGGCGAGCAGTTCGCGCACCGCTTCGGCCTCGCCGGAGATCACGGTCTCTTCCGGGCCGTTGATGGCGGCCACCGCGATGCGGTCGCCATAGAGCGCGACGCGGTCGGCGACGCGCTGCTCATTGGCGAAGATCGCCGCCATGGCGCCGCCCGCGGGCAGCGCCTGCATCAGCCGGCCGCGCTCGGCGATCAGCCGCAGGCCGTCGTCGAAGCTGAACACGCCGGCGACGCAGGCCGCCGCGTATTCGCCGACGCTGTGGCCGGCCACCATGGCCGGGCGCACGCCCCAGGAGCGCCACAGCTCGGACAGGGCATATTGCAGGGTGAACATGGCCGGCTGGGTGTAGCCGGTCTCGTTCAGCGCCGTGGCTTCCTCGCCGGTGGCGAACATCACCTCGAGCAGCGGACGATCGAGATAGGGCTTCAGCAGGTTCTGGGCGCGGTCGAGCACGGCGCGGAACACCGGCTCGCTGTCATAGAGCTTGCGCGCCATGCCGGCATATTGGGCGCCCTGCCCGGTGAACAGGAAGCCGACCTTGGGCTGCTCGCCGCGGCGCAGGGTGGATTCGGCGGCGCCGGTGGGCAGCGTGCCGGAGGCGTAGGCGCGCAGGTCGCGCTCCAGGTCGCTCACGGAATCGGCCAGCAGCACGGCGCGGCGCAGCATGTGCGAGCGGCCGGCGCCGAGCGTGGTGGAGAGGTCCTGCAGCGTCAGCGAAGGGTCGGCGGCGATGCGCTCGGCATAGGATTTGGCGAGCTGGCGCAGCGCCGGCTCGGTGCGGGCGGACAGCGGCACCAGGCAGGGCTTGGCCGCGGCCGGCACCACCGGCAGCGCGCGGATCGGGGCTTCCTCGACGATGACATGGGCGTTGGTGCCGCTGAAGCCGAAGCCGCTGACGCCGCCGCGCCGCGGCCGGTCGCCGCGCCGCCAGGCGATCGGCTGGTCGGCCACCTTGACCTTCATGTCGGCCCAGGCGATGCGCGGATTGGGGGTGTGCACGGTGCGGTTCGGCGGGATGGTCTCGTTGTGCAGCGCCATCACCAGCTTCTGCAGCCCGGCCTGGCCGGCGGCGGATTCCGGGTGGCCGATATTGGTCTTCACCGAGCCGAGGATCAGCGGACGGTCGGCGGAGCGGCCTTCGCTCAGCACCGCGTTCAGCGCTTCCACCTCGATCGGGTCGCCGATCGGCGTGCCGGTGCCGTGGGCCTCGACATAGTCGATATCGGTCGGCTTCAGCCCGGCATTGGCCAGCGCGCGGCGCACCAGTTCTTCCTGGGCCGGGCCGTGCGGCACGGTGAGGCCGGAGCTGCGGCCGTCCGAATTCACCGCCGAACCGCGGATCACGGCGAGGATGGGGTCGCCGGCGGCGATCGCATCGGAGAGGCGCTTCAGCACCACCACGCCGCAGCCTTCCGAGCGCACGAAGCCGTCGGCGGCGGCGTCGAAGGTCTTGCAGGCCCCGTCGGCGGCCATCAGGCCCCATTGCGAGAACAGCACCATGCCGTTCGGTTCCAGCACGGCGTTGACGCCGCAGGCCAGCGCGATGTCGCTCTCCCCGGCCCGCAGGCTCTGGCAGGCCAGGTGCACGGCGACCAGCGAGGAGGAACAGGCGGTGTCCACCGCGGCGCAGGGGCCGAGGAAGCCGAAGGTGAAGGAGATGCGGCCGGCGGAGGCGTTCAGCGCGCCGCCGTTGGCGGCATAGATGTCGGCCTCCTCGATCGGAGTCGAGCGCAGGATCTGGCTGTAGTCGACGCTGGAAATGCCGACGAACACGCCGGTGTTGGAGCCGACCAGGCTCTCCGCCGGCAGGCCGGCGCGTTCCATCGCCTCATAGGAGGTCTCCAGCAGCAGGCGCTGCTGCGGGTCGAGCGAGGAGGCCTCGCGCGGGGAGATGCCGAAGAACTGCGGATCGAACAGGTCGATGTCGGGCAGGAAGCCGCCGCGCGCGGTCACCATCTTGCCGGGCACGCCGGGCGTCGGGTCGAGATAGGCCTTGACGTCCCAGCGGGTGGACGGAACCTCGATCACGCCGTTCACCCGGTCGCGGACCACGCGCCACAGGCCTTCGGGGCTTTCGACGCCGCCCGGGTAGCGGCAGGCCGCCGAGAGGATGGCGATCGGCTCGCGCTTGCCGCGTTCGCTGGCTTCGAGCCGCGACTGCAAACGCTCGATCGCGATCAGCGATTCCTCGATGAGCTTGCGCTGCTCATTCATGCGACACCTATGATCATGGCCGTTTGCTGCATGTCAGGCGCACCGTGCCCGGCGAGCGCCACGCGTCGAAACATGCAGACCCGACGTGTTTGGTCCTGGGAACAGATATGCACAAAATCGAAATGGTTGCACCATCCATGCCATGTCGCACCCCAGCATTTGGCCGGACAGTTAAAGTTCCACCCTGCGGCAATGCCGTTGCGAAGTCCTTGGATTCTCTCGTAAGTTTTTTGCCGCGTTGACGTTTCGTCACGCGTGTCACTGTTGCTGCACTGCCACAAGTTCCGCGGAACGGCAGACATGCTGACACAATTCCCGCTCTGCCGTGCCTCTCGGGCTACCTGCGGTAAGGGCGTGGAGCGGTGGCCGCTGTGGGACTCGAACCCACACGGGCAGAGCCCGAGGCATTTTAAGTGCCTTCCGTCTACCAGTTTCGGCAAGCGGCCGACCGCCCCTCTCGATACACCGCACGGACGGCTCAGGACAGCCCGCCGATGAAGCCGGTCTCATCCACGAAGATGTGCTCGGCGGCCGGCTGCGAGGGCAGGCCCGGCATGGTCAGCACGTCGCCGCACAGCGCCACCACGAAGCCGGCGCCGGCCGAGAGCCGCACCTCGCGGATCGGCAGCACGAAGCCGTGCGGCGTGCCGCGCTGGGTGGGGTCGGCGGTGAAGCTGTACGGCGTCTTGGCCATGCACACCGGGAGGTCGCCATAGCCCTGCGCCTCGTATTCCGAGAGCCGCGCCAGCGCCGAAGGCTCGAACGCGACCGATCCGGCGCGGTAGATGCGCCGGGCGATGGTCTCGATCTTCTGCACCAGCGGCAGTTCGTCGGCATAGAGCGGGCGGAAGGCGGACGGCGCGGCGGCGAGCCGCGCCACCTCCGCCGCCAGCGCCGCCGCGCCGGCCGAGCCCTCGGCCCAGTGGCTGCACGCATGCACCGCGACGCCGACGGCCCGGCAGGCCTCCTCGACCGCGGCGATCTCGGCCGGGGTGTCGCTGGTGAAGCGGTTGATGGCGACCGCGACCGGCAGGCCGAACGCCTTCATGTTCTCCACATGGCGCACCAGATTGGCGGCGCCCGCGGTCACCGCCGGCCGGTTCTCGGCGCCGAGATCGCGCTGGGCGACGCCGCCATGCATCTTCAGCGCCCGCACCGTGGCCACCACCACGGCGGCGGCGGGGGTGAGCCCGGCCTGCCGGCACTTGATGTCGAGGAACTTCTCCGCGCCGAGATCGGCGCCGAAGCCGGCTTCGGTCACCACGAAATCCGCCAGCCCCAGCGCGGTGCGGGTGGCGATCACCGAATTGCAGCCATGGGCGATGTTGGCGAACGGCCCGCCATGCACGAAGGCGGGCGTGCCTTCCAGCGATTGCACCAGATTGGGCTGGAAGGCGTCGCGCAGCAGCGCGGTCATCGATCCGGTGATCTTCAGTTCGCCGGCCAGCACGGTGCGGCGGGCGCGGGTCTGCGCCACCACCATGCGGCCGAGCCGCTCTTCGAGATCGTCCAGCGAGCGGGCCAGGCAGAAGATCGCCATCACCTCGCTGGCGACGGTGATGTCGAAGCCGTCCTCGCGCGGAAAGCCGTTGCCGGGTCCGCCCAGGCCCACGGTGATGCGGCGCAGCGCCCGGTCGTTGAGGTCGATCACCCGGCGCCAATTGATGCGGCGCACGTCGATGTCGAGCGCATTGCCCCAGTAGATATGGTTGTCGATCGCCGCCGCCAGCAGATTGTGTGCGCTGGAAATGGCGTGGAAGTCGCCGGTGAAGTGCAGGTTGATGTCCTGCATCGGCACGATCTGCGCCCGCCCGCCTCCGGTCGCGCCGCCCTTGGAGCCGAACACCGGGCCCAGGCTCGGCTCGCGCAGTGCGATGGCGGTGCGGTGGCCGGCGCGCGACAGCGCATCGGCGAGGCCGATGGTGGTGGTGGTCTTGCCCTCCCCGGCCGGCGTCGGGTTGATCGCGGTCACCAGCACCAGCCGGCCCTTGGGGTGGGCTTCGGCGGTGTGGGCGAAGTCGAGCGCGATCTTCGCCTTGTAGGTGCCATGGCGATACAGCGCCGCGGCGGGAATGCCGAGCTTGGCGGCGATGGCCTCGATGGGTTCCGGCTCGATGGCGGCCGCAATGGCGGCGTCGCTGGAAGGGTCGATGGTCCGCGTCGCCGGATTCATGAAGGCTCCGTTCGAGGTTTCGGCAAAGTATCAAGGTAACAGGTGCCGGCCGATCGTGCCCGGCGGGCGTCGCGCCCACCGGGACGGCGTTCAGGGCATCAGGGGCGCGGGCGCTCCGCGAGAATGGCGACAAGCAACAGGGCGCCGAGCACCGCCACATGCTCCACGGCAACATAGAATTCCAACTGCGCCTTCTCGCCCGTCATGTTCCAGAAGTCGTGGGCGATCGGTATCGTCAGCACGGTGAAGATGCCGAGCGCGCCGGCGGCGAGCCACACCAGCCGGTTCGCCAGCACCAGCAGCGAGCCGACGATCTGGGTAAAGATCACCACGACGGCGATCGGCGCGGCCGGCTGCAGGCCGAAATAGGCCATCTCAGTGGTGGCGGCGCCGAAGTCGAGCAGCTTGGAGATGCCGCTGCCGAGGAACATGAACATCAGCAGCAACCGCCCGAGAAAGGCGGTGGCCGGCGCGCGCAGCAGCGCAGCGATTGGGGCAGGCGTCATAGCGATGCGGTCCGTATCCGTTTCAAGATAGCGGGGGGCGGCATCCCGATATCCCAGAGCGATACAAAACGCGAGGCCCGGCGGCTGCGGAGACATGTGAGGGGTGCGGGGCGTCCGGGAGAGGATTTTCCAGGCGACTGGGAGCATCGTCATCCCGGCCGAAGCCCGCAGGGCGCAGAGCCGGGGATCGTGTCCCGAGTGAACCTCCCGGCCGATCCCGGCTCGGCCTCCGGCCGTCCGGGATGACGCGGGTAATTCCCCCTCACAGAAGGGACCAAACAGCCCCCGCCTCAATGCGGCCGTTCGTCCTCCGCGGCGGCGGACGCCGCCTCGGCTTCGGCCTCGTCTTCCGCCTGGCGCACCCGCTTCGCCTCCTCGATGAACTCGGCGGCGCCCTTCTTGGCTTCGCGCACGGTGTCGCCCAGTTCGCGGGCGAAGCGGTCGAGGTCGAGCCGCAGCCCGCCCACGGATGGCTTCTCGGTTTCCGAGGCATAGGCGACCATGCGCAACGAGACGCCGAGATCGGAGATGATCTGCGCCAGGAAGCCGTCGTTCAGATCGTGCTCGTCGGCATAGGCGATCAGCATCTCGTAGAGATCGGCGCGGTGCTCTTCATAGGCGTCGGCGAACTCGTCGAAGCCGATCTCGTTGTCGTCGTCGGGGCCGTTCATCTCGATGTCTCCTCGTACCTCACGCGACGCCGTCGCGGATCGGCGGCTGGAAGGAAAGCCCCATGTCCCAGGGGAAATAGATCCAGGTGTCCTGGCTCACCTCGGTGACGAAGGTGTCGACCAGCGGGCGGCCGAGCGGCTTGGCATAGACGGTCGCAAAATGCGCCTCCGGCAGCATGTCGCGCACCAGCCGCGCGGTCTTGCCGGTGTCCACCAGATCGTCGACCACCAGAATGCCGCGCCCCTCGCCGCCGCCGGCGCCCGCCACGTCCGGGGCGATCGGCTTGATGACCTGCATGGTGCCCTGGTTCTTATAGTCGTGGTAGCTCGCCACGCACACCGTCTCGATCAGCCGCAAGCCCAACTCGCGGGCGACGATGGCGGCCGGCACCAGGCCGCCGCGGGTGATGCAGACGATGCCTTCGAACGGGCCGGAACCGGCGAGCCGCCAGGCCAGCGCCCGCGCATCGCGGTGGAACTGGTCCCAGGACACCGGAAACGCCTTCTGCTGGCGCGGATCGGATGCGGCCGCGACGGGGGAATCGGACATGGCAGACCTTCGGGGCGGAGAGTGACGGCAGCAGCGGCCGGGCCGCCGCCTGCACGATCAATAGCCGGAGCGCGCGCGCTGCTCCAGCGTGACGGGGCGGTAATTCAGCGGTTTGGCCACGGCGGACGTCCATTGCTGATGCCTGCCGGTTTCCCGGACAAGCTGCACGCAGTGCAGCGGAGAGCCGGGACCGAGGGGAGAATCCTTAATGCCGCAGAATCCTTTTGGAAGCGCCTTCGGCGGTTTTCCCCTGGGTCCCGGCTCTGCGCTCCGGCTTCGCCTACGCTGGTCAGGCACGCGGCGCGTCTACGCACGCACCCTCACCCCGCCGCGTCGACCTTCGCGACCGCCGCCACCATCGCCTGCACCGCCTCCAGCGCCGCCGCCAGCCGCGCCGCATCGCGCGAGCGCACCACCAGCGTGGTGTTGGGCCGGCCGTCATCGCCGAGGAACGGGTAGCTGCCGATCGACACCTCGGGGTGCATTGCTGCCACCTCGGCCAGCGGGCCGCCAATGTCGCCCTCGCGCGCGTCCGCTCGCACGCTCTCGGAGAGCATGCGCACGCCGGTGCGCAGCTTCGGGCCGACCTCGTCCAGCATCACCTGCATGATGGAGGGCACGCCGGCCATGACGATGACGTTGCCGATCCAGAAGCCCGGTGCCTTCGACAGCCGGTTCGGCACCAGCTCGGCCCCCGCCGGAATGCGCGCCATGCGCAGCCGCGCCGGGTTCAGGTCGGCCTCGGTGAGCCGCTCCAGCAGCATGGCGCGGGCCCGCGGATCGACATCGATGCTCACCCCGAACGCCTTGGCGACGGCGTCGGCGGTGATGTCGTCGTGGGTCGGGCCGATGCCGCCGGTGGTGAACACATAGGTATGGCGGTGGCGCAGGGCATTCAGCGCGTCGACGATCTCGGCCTCGACATCGGGTACCACGCGCACTTCGCACAGGTCGATGCCGATGGCGTTAAGATACTCGGCGATATAGCCGATATTGCGGTCTTTGGTACGGCCGGACAGGATCTCGTCGCCGATCACCAGGAGGCCGGCGGTGACGATGGCTGCGGCGTCGGTGGCCTGGGTCATGCGATTCTCTCCCGGTGCGGCACGGTGCGTGCGCCGCAAATGAACTCACCGCGCGCCCCAAGCAAGGGCAGCCTGCACGCGTATTGGGCAAAAAGCGCAGGCAGCGGTAAATCTCGCCGCCGTCGGTCCACGGCCTCTTTCGCTGGCACGAGGTTTGTAGCTAAGTTGCCGGCCAGGGGAGCATGCGAGCGCCGATGACGGTATCCTTCGATGAAATGACCAATGCGGACGGTTCCATCCGTCCGGCCTACGCCGCCCTGTCCCGCTGGCTGAGCGAAGTGCCGCCCGATCTGCTCGATCTTCGGCGCAAGGAGGCGGAATACATATTCCGCCGCATCGGCATCACCTTCGCGGTCTACGGCGACGCCGACTCCACCGAGCGGCTGATCCCGTTCGACGTGATCCCGCGCGTGCTCGCGGCGAACGAATGGGACACCGTCAAGCGCGGGCTCGAGCAGCGCACCAAGGCGATCAACCTCTACATCAAGGACATCTATTCCAAGCGCGAGGTGCTGCGCGCCGGCATTGTGCCGGAAGACCTCGTGTTTCAGAATCCGGTGTTTCGGCCCGAGATGAACGGCCAGCGCGTCCCGCATGA
>JBGGNI010000092.1:0-20355 GCA_041287585.1 Xanthobacteraceae bacterium | reverse complement strand
TCGAAGCGCTGGCAGCGCGACAGCACGGTGACCGGCACCTTGCGGATCTCGGTGGTGGCGAAGATGAACTTCACATGCTCCGGCGGCTCTTCCAGCGTCTTCAGCAGCCCGTTGAAGGCGGCCGTGGAGAGCATGTGCACTTCGTCGATGATGTAGACCTTGTAGCGGGCCAACACCGGCTTGTAGCGCGCGCTGTCGATGATCTCGCGCACGTCGTTGATCGAGGTGTTGGAGGCCGCATCCATTTCCAGCACGTCGACATGGCGCGATTCGACGATGTCGCGGCACTGCCGGCCGAAGCCCGGCATGTCGAGCGTCGGCCCGGAATCGGGGCCCTCCATCGGCTCGTAGTTCAGCGCGCGGGCCAGGATGCGGGCGGTGGTGGTCTTGCCGACGCCGCGCACGCCGGTGAGCATATAGGCCTGGGCGATGCGGCCGGCGGCGAAGGCGTTGCGCAAGGTGCGCACCATCGCCTCCTGGCCGATCAGCTCGGCGAAGGTCTGCGGCCGGTACTTGCGCGCCAAGACCCGATAGGGGGCGGCCTCGCCTTCGCTCATCGAGGATCCTGAACCGGGGACGCCAAAATTTGCAGCCGGCACGATGGCCGCCGCGCGCAAGGCGCAGGCCGGCACCGGAACGCAAGGGTGGGAGGCTGGACGGCGACCCGAGTCGGGCTCGTTGGGGCTGCTTCCTTCCGGACCTGACCCGGTTGGCGAGTGGCTCGTCCACTGCCAACCTCCCGGCCCCTATATCGTCCGAAGCCGCGAACGGCGCAAGCCCCGCGCCCGCTCACCGCCGGCATTCGCCGATCAGCCCTATGAGGAAGCGCTCGCAGGCGCGCAATTGCTCGATGTCGATATATTCGTCCGGCTTGTGGGCCTGGTCGATCGAGCCCGGCCCGCAGATGATGGTGGGCACGCCCGCTGCCTGGAAATGCCCGCCCTCCGTGCCATAGGACACCGCAAAGGTGCGGTTCTGCCCGGTGAGGCGCATCGCCAAAGCCTCGGCGACCGAGCCGGGCTCCGGCGCCAGCGGTGGTACGCGGTAGATCTGGTCGGTGCGGATTTCGGCCTCCGGCGCGGTGGCCCGCAGCCGCGGCAGCACGGTGCCGAGGGCGAAGCGCTCGATGCGGTCGTGAAAGGCATGCTCATCGAAGTCCGGCAGGCCGCGCACGTTCCAGCGCACGGCGCACTGGCGCGGCACGATGTTGCCGGCGGTGCCGCCTTCGATAACCGTCACCTGCACCGTCGAGCTCGGCGGATCGAACCGCCCGCTGGCATCGCCCAGCGCTTCCAGTTCGGCACGGGCGCGGTCGAGCTCGGCGACGATCTCGGCGGCGGCGAAGATGGCGTTGGCGCCGAGCTGGGGCATGGAGGAATGCGCCTCGCGCCCGGTCACCGTGGTGACGTAAGCGAGGCCCGATTTGTGGGTGTCCACCACCCGCATCGAGGTCGGCTCGCCGACGATGCAGGCGCGGGGCTTGGGCAGATCGACGCCCAGCCGGCGCACGGCCGGCACCACCCCGGTGCAGCCCACCTCCTCGTCATAGGACACCAGAATGTGGATCGGCACCACGAGCCGGGCCGCCAGCATGTCCGGCACCAGAGCGAGGCACGCGGCGATGAAGCCCTTCATGTCGCAGCTGCCGCGGCCATAGAGCCGGCCGTCCTGCGCTGTGAGCGCGAACGGGCCGGTGCTCCAGGGCTGGCCGTCCACCGGCACCACGTCGGAATGGCCGGAGAGGCACACCCCCGGCTCGCCGGCCGGGCCGATGGTTGCGAACAGGCTGGCCTTGTCGCCGGCCGCGTTCGGAATGGTCACGCTCTCGACGCCGAGGCCGGCGAGGTAGTCCCGCACGAAGGCGATGAGATCGAGATTGGAGTTGCGGCTGGTGGTGTCGAACGCGACCAGGCGCGCCAGAAGTTCCTCAGTGCTGCTGCGACCGGCCGGCATGCGGGCTCCTCTTTGCGGCACAGCATACCGGCGCCGGGCACGACTTCAAACCATCGGTTCAGCGCGCCCAGAAGCGCGGCAGGAACAGCACCAGCACGGTGAACAGTTCCAAGCGGCCGAGCAGCATGCCGAACGACAACACCCAGATCACGCTTTCCGGCAGCGCGGCGAAATTGGTGGCCGGCCCGACCAGCGGCCCGATCCCCGGCCCGACATTGGCGAGGCAGGTGATGGCCGCGGAAAAAGCCGATGCGAGGTCGAGCCCCAGCGCATTGATGGTGACCGCGAGCACGGCGAAGCTGGCAAGATACAGGCACACGAAGGACAGCACGGAACCGACCACCGCCTCGCCGATCGGCGCCCCGCCGTAACGCACCGGGAACACGCCATTGGCATAGACGATCCGCTTGAAGTGCTGCACCAGCGCCGAACCGACGATCGCCAGCCGGAAGGTCTTCAGCCCGCCGGCGGTCGATCCGGTGCAGGCGCCGAGGAAGGTCAGCAAGAAATAAAGCGTGTCGGTGGGCGGACCCCAACTGGTGTAGTCGGCGCTGACGAAGCCCGTGGTCGAAATGAGGGAGACGACATTGAACAGCGCGTTGCGCAGCGCCGCTTCGCCCCGCCCGATGCCGCCCAGCACCTGTTCGGCAAAGCTGATCAGCGTCGCCAAAGCGACGATGATGAAGAACAACCGCACTTCGGTGTTCGCCACCAGCCGGCTGAAATCACCCGCCAGCACCCGCACATAGAGCAGGAACGGCAGCGAGCCGGCGAGCATGAAGACCACCGCGGTGTAGTCCACCGCCGGGCTCTTGAAATAGCCGAGCGAGGCGTCGTGGGTGGAGAAGCCGCCGGTGGAGATGGTGGACATGGCGTGTGCCACCGCATCGAACGTGCTCATGCCGCACAGGGCATAGGCGATGGCGCAGGCGAGCGACAGCAGCAGGTAGGTACCGAGAATGCCCTTCGCCATCTGCGCGGCACGCGGCAGGATCTTCTCCGAGCGGTCCGAGGATTCGGCGCGGAAAAGCTGCATGCCGCCGACCTGGAGCATCGGCAGGAAGGCGATGGCGAACACGATGATGCCGATGCCGCCATACCAGTGCAGCAGAGCGCGCCACAGCAGAATGCCGCGCGAGCGGGTGTCGAGGCCGGAGATGACGGTGGCGCCAGTTGTGGTCAGCCCGGACATCGCCTCGAAATAGGCGTCGGTGAAGCTCAGCCTCGTCTCGGCCCACATGAAGGGAATCGCGGCGAAGGCCGACAGCAGCAGCCAGCTTGCGGTGGTCAGCAGGAAGGCCTGGCGCACGTTCAGTTGCTCGACGCCGCCCGAACGCCCGGCCAGCCATAGCGACAGGCCGACAAAGACGGTTACCGCCGAGGCGGCCACAAAGACCGCAAAATCGCGCGCCCCCGCCGCCAGATCGATGACAGCGGGGATCAGCATGGCCGTGCCGAGAATGGCGATGAGTACGCCGAGAACGGCGGCGATCGGGCGGAGGTCGATCACGGATCGATCACGGATTCTTTGGCACAGCTCGGTTTGGGCCTGGCGACCATAGACGCTTCCCACCACTGCCGAAAGGGCGCCAATCTCAGTTCAGGGTACGGGCGGCGTCCGGCAGGTCGAGCGAGAAGGCCGGCACCTCGGCGGCGAAGATCTCGCCGCCGAGCGTCACCAGCTCGTAGCTGCCTTCCATGATGCCGGTGGCGGTGAGCAGCGGCACGCCGCTGGTGTATTCGAACTGCGCGCCCGGCGGCAGCACCGGCTGCTCGCCGACCACGCCGGCGCCGCGCACTTCCTGCACCCGGCCCAGAGCATCGGTGATGACCCAATGCCGGGTCTTGAGCTGCACCGTGTCCGGGCTGAGATTGACGATCTCGACGGTATAGACCCAGAAATACTGGTTGCGGTCCGGGTCCGAGCGCTCCGCCGCAAAGCGCGGCGTCACCGTCACCTGGATGCCTCTGGTCGTCGCGCGGTACATGCGCCCTCCTGCACCCGGCCACTGTGCCGCCGCCCGCAGTGAACGGCTTTTGCGGGCGGACGGCAAGCAGACACGCCTTTATCACACCGCCTTCAGCGCGCGCAGCAGGTCGTCGGCGAGGTCCTCGGCATGCTCCAGCCCGACCGACAGCCGCACCGTGCCCTCATAGATTCCGATATCGGCGCGCGCTTCCGGGGTGAAGCGCTGGTGGGTGGTGGTGGCGGGATGGGTGACCAGGCTCTTGGCATCGCCGAGATTGTTGGAGATGCGCACCACCTTCAGCTCGTTCAGGAAGCGGAACGCGCCCGCCTTGCCGCCGGCGACATCGAACGTCACCAGCGTGCCGCCGCCCGACATCTGCCGGCGCGCCAGCGCGACCTGCGGATGGTCGTTTCGGAACGGATAGAGCACCCGCTCGATCTTGCCCTCGGCGGCCAGCCGGTCGGCCAGCGCGGCGGCGCTCGCCTGCATGCGCTCGATGCGCAACGGCAGCGTCTCCAGCCCCTTCAGCATCACCCAGGCGTTGAACGGCGAGGCGGAAGGCCCGGTCTGCCGCAGGAAGGTCTGCAGATGATCGGTGAGGAACTTCTCCGAGCAAAGCACCACGCCGCACAGGCAGCGGCCCTGGCCGTCAATGTGCTTGGTGGCCGAATACACCACCACGTCGGCGCCAAGCGCCAGCGGACTTTGCAGCATCGGCGTCGCGAACACATTGTCGACGATCAGGCAGGCACCGGCCGCCTTGGAGATGGCGGCGACGCCGGCAATGTCGACGATCTCCAGCGTGGGATTGGTCGGGCTTTCCAGGAAGAACGCCTTGGTCTGCGGCGTCACCGCCGCCTGCCAGGCCGAAAGGTCGCGGCCGTCGACCAGAGTGGAGGCGATTCCGAAGCGCGGCAGCAGCTCTTCCACCACATAGCGGCAGGAGCCGAACAGCGCCCGCGCCGCCACCACATGGTCGCCGGCCTTGAGCTGGCACAGCAGCGCGGCGGTGACCGCCGCCATGCCGGAGGCGGTGGCGCGGGCCACCTCCGCGCCTTCCAGCAAAGCGAGGCGGGCCTCGAACATCGCCACGGTGGGGTTGGAATAGCGGGTATAGATGAAGCCCGGATCGTCGCCCTTGAACCGGGCCTCGGCCTGCTCCGCGGTCTCGTAGACATAGCCCTGCGTCAGATACATCGCCTCGGAGGTCTCGCCATAGGGCGAGCGCAGAATGCCGCCATGCACCAGGCGCGTGTCGGGGCGCAGCGCGGCGATGTCGGCGGGCGAAAGCTTGGCGGGCGCTATATAGGGCGGCGGCAGCGTAGTCATCCGGGATCTCCGAACCTTGACGTTCAGGCCGGGGACGCCACGCAGCGCGCGGATCGCGCCATGGTTCCCGGCCTTTTAGCGACATTGTTTAACGTGGCGGCAAGCCGGCCGGCTCAAAGAACCACGAAGTATCACGTTCGATTACGCCCGCGGGCGGCTTGGCGTCAAGGGGAGCGTCCGTTAAACCGAACGCATTGTTTGTTCGCTCATGCGGAGGGTGGCGTGGCTGCCGACGGTCTGCCGAAAACCGGCGAAGGCATATTGCCGGGGCACGCCATCGTCGCGCTGCGCGAGGCCGGCGCGATCGTGACCGCACGCACCTTCGACACCGACCAGGTGCAGCCGGCGAGCCTCGACCTGCGGCTCGGCAGCACCGCCTGGCGCATCCGCGCCAGCTTTCTGCCCGGCCCGGATGCCGGCATCGGCGAGCGGCTGGAACGGCTCGCCCTGCACCGGCTGGATCTTGCGGGCGGCGTGGTGCTGGAGACCGGCTGCGTCTATCTGGTGGAATTGCAGGAGTCGCTGGCGCTCCCGGCCGACATCGCCGCCTCCGCCAACCCGAAAAGCTCGACCGGCCGGCTCGACGTCTTCACCCGCGTCATTGCCGACCGGGCGCGGGCCTTCGATATCGTCGCCGCCGGCTATAGCGGCCCGCTTTATCTCGAAATCAGCCCGCGCACCTTCCCGATTCTGGTGCGGGAGGGCTCGCGGCTGTCGCAGATCCGCTTCCGGCGCGGCGACGGGCGGCTGAACGAGGCGGAACTGGGCGCGCTCAATCGCTCCCAGCGTCTGGTCGACACGCCCGCCCCGGACGTTGCCGGCGGCGGCATCGCGGTGAGTGTCGATCTCTCCGGGCGCGGCTTCGACGGCCTGCTCGGCTTCCGTGCCAAGCGCCACACCGGCGTCATCGACGTCGACCGCCGCGCCGCCTGCGATGTCGACGACTATTGGGAACCGCTCGCCACCCGCGGCCGGCGCGAACTGGTGCTGGACCCGGACGCCTTCTACATCCTCGCCTCGAAGGAGGCGGTGCATGTGCCGCCCGACCATGCGGCGGAGATGGTGCCGTTCGACCCGCTGGTCGGCGAGTTCCGCGTGCATTATGCCGGCTTTTTCGACCCCGGCTTCGGCCATGCGCCGGCCGGCGGAGGCGGCGCCCGCGCCGTGCTGGAGGTGCGCTCGCGCGAGGTGCCGTTCATCCTGGAAGACGGCCAGATCGTCGGGCGGCTGGTCTATGAGCGCATGCTGGAGCGCCCGCGCGTCCTCTATGGCGAAGGGCTCGGCTCCAACTACCAGGCGCAGGGGCTGAAGCTTTCCAAGCACTTCCGCCCCTGGCGCTGAACTTAGCCCGCCGGCGGATCGCGGCCTTCGACGAAGGCCCGGATCAAGTGGTGGGCGATCGCCATGCTGGGCGGGGCAAGCAGACCGTCCGGGTGCGTGCGGCTCAAGAGAAGCGCGGCCTCCTCGCGGGCAAACCAGCGCGCCGCCTCCAGCTCGTCGTCGAGCACGATGTCGCGGCTTGCCGCCTGGGCGTGGACGCCGATCATCACCGACATCGGGAACGGCCAGGGCTGCGAGGTGAGATAACGCACCGCGCCGACCGCAATGCCGGCCTCCTCCAGGGTCTCGCGCCGCACCGCGGCCTCCAGCGTCTCGCCGGGCTCGACGAAGCCGGCGAGGCACGACCACATCAGCGGCGCGAAGCGCGGCGAGCGGCCGAGCAGGCAGTGTTCGCCGTCCACCACCAGCATGATCACCACCGGATCGGTGCGCGGGAAATGCTGGGCGCCGCATTGGGCGCAGTCGCGCCGCCAGCCGCCTTCGGCCAGGTGCAGCGGTCCGCCGCAATTGGAGCAGAAGCCGCGCCGCGCGTGCCAGGCCAGCATCGCCTTGGCGCAGGCCAGCAGGCCTAGCGCCTCCGGCGGCACCAGCGCCTCGACGGCGAGGCTGCGCAGGTCCGTGACGGCAAGGTCGTCGCGCAGCGCCAGCGCCTCAAGCGCCGTGTCGGGCAGCGGCACGCCGAAGCGCGGGGCGGCGCCGTCGAGGCCGAGCAGGCAGGCGCCATCGAGCGCACCGCCGAGCGCCGCGGCCTGCCCGATTTCGAACAGCGGGTCCAGCCCGCCGGCCCGGCGCGCCAGCACGAGGCGTTCCCCCGCGATCAGGCAGGCGCGGGCGGCCGGATCGGCGGCCATCGCCGCCGCCTCGGAGCGCCGGCCACTGATCCGGTCGAGCGCGAAGCCGGTGTAGCCCAGATGCGGCCAGAGGCCGAGGGATTTGCGCGCGTTCACACCAGCACCAGCTCCGCCCGCAGCCGCGCGGCGAGCGCATCGGCAACCGCCGGGTCGTAGCGTTCGGCCCGCCCCTCGCCCCACACCGGCCGCGGCCAGGCCGCATCGCCTATGAAGCGGCCGATGACATGGATATGTAGCTGGCTCACGACATTGCCCAGCGCCGCCACATTGAGCTTGTCGCAGGAGGTAATGGACCGCAGCACCCGGCTGACGTCGGCGACCTCGCCGGCCAGCGCGATGCCGTCCTCCGGCGCCAGATCGATAAGCTCGACAAGCCCGGCCCGGCGCGGCACCAGCACGAGCCAGGGAAAGCGCGCATCGTCCATCAGACGGACGGCGCACAGATCGAGATCGCCGACATGAAGAGTGTCGGCCTCAAGGCGCGGATCGATAAGGGCGGCTTCGGACGGCATGACGGCTCCGGGACAGTGCACGCCGGCTTATAGGCCGGCGCCGGGCGGGTGGCGAGACCCCCAGACGATGCCATGGCGGTCCAGCACCTCGCCCACTTTGGCCACCAACTCGCTCGCCTTGGCGGTGAACTGGGCCGGGCGCGCTTCGCGCCATTCCGCCCGCTCGACGATACCCTTCGCCGCCTTGGCGCCCTCGACCAGATCCTTGATCTGCACCTCGCCGGCGGCGCGCTCGTTGGAGCCTTGGATGATGACGCAGGGGCTGTTGCGGCGGTCGGCGTATTTGAACTGGTTGCCGAGGTTCTTCGGGTTGCCGAGATACATCTCGGCGCGAATGCCGGCATCCCGGAGCGTCTTCACCATAGACATGTAGCCGGCTACCTGATCGCGATCCATCACCAGTACCACCACCGGCCCGAACTCCGCCCGGCTCTCCCGCTTGCCGAGCGCCGCCAGTGCGGCGGCAAGGCGCGAGACGCCGATGGAAAAGCCGGTGGCCGGCACCGGCTCCGAGCGGAACCGCCCGACCAGGCCATCATAACGCCCGCCGCCGCCGACCGAGCCGAACCGAACCGGGCGGCCGGCTTCGTCGGTCACCGCGAACAGCAGTTCGGCCTCGAACACCGGGCCGGTATAATATTCAAGGCCGCGCACGACGGAGGGGTCGATGCGGATGCGCCCCTCATAGCCGGCCGAATTGACCAGCGCCGCGATCTCGGCGAGTTCGGCCATGCCCTGCTGAAACCGCTCATTGCCGGCCAGCGCCGCCGTAGCGCCGATATCGGCACCGGAAAGCTCGACCCGCACGCCATCCGCCGTCGCGGTCAGGCCGCCATCGCCGTTCAGCATGGACAGCACGACGGCGGTCTGGCCCTCGTCCAGCCCGGCGCCCTTGGTGAAATCGCCGCTTTCGTCCTTGCGCCCGGTCCCGAGCAGCAGGCGCACGCCCTCCAGCCCGAACTTGTCGAACTTGTCGATGGCGCGCAGCACGGTGAGCCGGCGCCCGTCATTCTCGTCGCCGCCGAGGCCGATGGCCTCCATCACGCCGTCGAGCACCTTGCGGTTGTTGACCTTGACCACATAGTCGCCGCGGTCGATGCCGAGCGCCTCCAGCGTATCGGCCGCCATCATGCAGATCTCCGCATCGGCGGCGACCGAGGGCGCTCCCACCGTGTCGGCGTCGAACTGCATGAACTGCCGGAACCGCCCCGGCCCCGGCTTCTCGTTGCGGAACACCCAGCCTTCGCGATAGCTGCGGAACGGCTTGGCCAGCCGGTCGAAATTCTCCGCGACATGGCGGGCCAGCGGGGCGGTGAGATCGTAGCGCAGCGACAGCCACTGCTCGTCGTCGTCCTGGAACGAGAACACCCCTTCGTTCGGGCGGTCGAGGTCCGGCAGGAACTTGCCGAGCGCATCGGTGTATTCGACGAACGGGGTCTCCAGCGCCTCGAAACCGTAGCGCTCATAGACGGTGCGGATGGTCTCCAGCATGGCCCGCGTCGCCGCCAACTCCCCCGGCGCCCGATCGGCAAAGCCGCGCGGCAGGCGGGCTTTCGGCTTGTTGGTGTCGTTGGCCATGGCGCAGCGCTTCCGTATCCGGTGTTCGGGCGCGGTGTAGAGGAGGCGGGGCGGAGGGGCAAGCGGAGGGGATGTGGGGCAGCTCTGGACGATTTTACAGACACTTCTTCCAGGTTGCATTATTGTATATAGTGCAATCAAAAGGGGAGCGTCTGATGCGGATGTCTGGCGTCTTCATGGTGGTGATGTTCGTTGCGGTTCCGCCAGGCGGCGGCGCCGTGGCGCAGTATTTCGGACCCCCGCCGCCACCGCCGCCGATATTCATGCCGCCGCCAGGCCCCTTCAATCAGCAATACGCGCCGGCGCAGTTGCAGCGCCCGGCCGGCGGGCGCTGCATGACACCCTATGGCTTCTGTATGATGGGCGGCATCGGGCCGATCGGTGCACCCTGCTTCTGCCAATCCGTAAACGGGCCCCTTGGCGGCCAAATCATGCAATAGCGCGCCGCCCGATCATGATTGGCGCGTCGGCCATGCTCAGTGCGCTGGCGGGGCAGCCGAGGTGAAGAGCTTCCGCTCCGGTGTGGCCAGCGCCACGGCGAAATCACGCTGGTAACGCACTGGCACGGGCTCTTTCTCTTGGAGCCAATCATCGACGGTCTCCGGCGGCACTCCGATAGCCTTGGCCAGATTGTCGGAATTCGTCTGCTGCTTGGCACTCGCGTCTGCAAGACCAACGCCCCATTTGTCGCTACGCTGCTCGTCTATGCCACCCAGCCAGGAAGCTGCGCGAGCCCGAAAGGACTCAATCGCCTTGTTGGCGAGCAGGCCGGCAGCGATGCCGACAAAAGCAAGAAAGAAAGGGCTGATCGTCGACGTGTCCTTGAAGCGCTCGGCGTCTGCAACCGCGATGAAGCCGGAACGAAGGAGAATATAGGCAATCAACGCACACACCGTGCCTTGGACAGGGTCGATGAAGAGTTGCTTGAAGGTCGGATCCTTGCCCATCGTATGGTTAAGAAATAGGATATTTACATATCCTCCGAGCGCTCCACACAGAGATACTAAAAATAGTGCCAGATAATCGCTGGGGCTCAGCAAAAGGCTGGCGACGAGGTAGTTGTCCGAATTTGCAATATAGGTGTTAAGGGCGTTGTAGAACATGTAGTTGCTAACGAGTTCAAAGCTTCGCTGCTGGTCGGCAGGCGTGATGTCTGGATCGCGCCGGGGCGCCCCTGGCTGCCCGGACGGGGCAACAGATGTGAGCTCGGCACTCAGCGTCCGTTCGTCTTGCGGGCGCTCGCTCGAATTGCCCGAAATCGGTTGCTCCGAGCCGCTCGGGCTTGCCGCATCAGCCTTTCGCCCGGCAGGCGTTGTGCCGACGCCCCCCAATTGTGTGAGAGACGGCCTCATCGCGAAAATTGCCGGTTCGGCCAATTGACAAGCGCCGGACTGCCGACGATAGGGAATTAAATCGCGCAAATCGTTGAATTTTCGGCAGTAAAAATTGTATTCTTGAATATTTATTTGATATTTTGCAAGCAATTCAATGCGCAATTTTTTGTTTAGCTTTGCTATCTGAATCAATTCTTCCCTAACTAGGGGCATGAGATTGTCTACATCTACCGTTTTCGGATCGTTTTCGAGGAGCTTTACAAAATTCTGGGCGATTTCCCCAATTATCTTTGATTCTACATCTCCCCCACTGCGAGAATCGCGTGCCGGACTCTCGCCCGTTACCTCTGTCGGCTGTCGCTGCGACGAAAATTGAACGATCAGGGTTCCGTCGAATGGAAGGCTCTGAAGAAAATCGACGCACATTGTAACTTTTTTTGATCCTTCTTCTATCTGGTAATTCTTGAAAATAGAACAAATAACTTCAATCTTGAAATTTGATTGTAGTATATAGTTATTTATTTCACTTGTTGTTTTATCTATTTCCTTTCTATATTTATCTAGATTTGGAAGTGTTTCGCGCGATACTTTTTCCGCATCGACGATTTCAACAAGTTGGCCGCCTGTCATATTGGCGAGAGAGCTGATCAGGCGCGCCTGATACTGCATGAAGGCCATGAGAAGGCTGACGACACCAACCAGCACGATCGAGAGTGCGCAGGCAAAAATCAGCGTTACATATGGGTTCGCCCAAGCCAGCCAAGATCTGAGCCAGGACCACACATTGCTCCAGAATACTTTGCTCATCGGCGCTACCCGGCACAGCAGCGCATCGTCGCTCGCCGGGGCGGCTGGGCGACGATGCGCATGGACGCAGTGCTATCTAAGGTAGTATAATTTTATCGACAAAACTATAGGATGCTTCGTGTTCTGCGGGCCTTAAAAATTTCGACGTGCTGACCCGCGCGGCCGCTCCGGCTCTACGCTCCCCGCCCCGCCCGCAACCTCGCCTCGATCGCCTCCAGCACCGGCGGCAGGTCCGCCACCGTATCGATGACGAAATGCGCGCCGGCGCGGTAGAGCCGCTCGCTGGCCTGCGCCCGCAGGGCCGCGCGCTCGGCGTCGCTGAGCGCGTCGAGCTCGGCCTTGGAGAGGCCGGCGCAATTGCCGGAGAGGGCGAGCCCCACCGTCCAGGTGCCGGCGGCGAGGCCCTCGGCGATGCCGGGTTCGGTGTCGTCGAGCTTCACGCAGGCGCTGGGCGGCCACACGCCGAGATCGGCGAAGGTGCGGTACATCATCAAGGGACTCGGCCGGCCGGCTGCGAGGTCGCCGGCGCACACCACATTGTCCGGCGCGTAGCCGGCCGCCGCGGCGAGCGGCATCAGCCGCTGCATGATCGGGCGGGTATAGCCGGTGGTGGAGCCGATCTTCAGGCCGGCCGCGCGGGCCGCCGCCACAACCTCCAGGAGGCCGGGAATGAGGTCGGCGTGCTGGGGAATGACCTCGACATTGAGCGGCTCGAACACCGCCAGCACGCGGTCGATCGCCGCCTCGTCGGCGGCCGCGCCCTGCGCCGCCTGCCAGCGTGCCGATATAGTGGGTTCGGCCAGCAGCGCGGCGACATGGTCGCGCTTGGGCAGCCCCATCGGCCCGCGCGCTTCGGCAATCGTGATCGCGACGCCGAAGCGGGCGAAAGCTTCGACGAACGCGCCCATAGGCGCGCGCGAGCCGAAATCGACCGCGGTGCCGGCCCAGTCGAGGATCAGTGCCTTCAACGCCATGGGCGCATTCTCCGCGTCAGTCGCACAGTTCCGCCACCGCCTCCTCCGCCAGCGCGAAGCCGGTGGAGGCCCCGCTGCCGCTGGTGACCACCACCAGCCGGATGGCGGGATCCGGCCGGTCGATCAAAGCGAGCCGGTCGTCGGCGGAGGCGTAGGTGCCGGTCCAGCGCTCCAGCACCCGCTCCGGCGCGCGCCCGAACAGGGCGGCATATTCGTCGAGGATCAGTTCGTCGATGAAGTCGGGCGCGAAGGGGTCGGGCGTGGCGTGGTAGTGGTGGCTGTCGCCGACCACCAGCGAGCCGTCGGCCGACTGCACCACGATGAGGTGCACGCCGTGGACGAGATGGTCGGCCTGCTCGGCGGCAAGGCGTGCCTTCAGCGCGCCGGCCTCCGGCAGTTCGGCATAGCCGAGATAGCGGCCGAGCGAGAGGTCGGTCATCACCGAGCCCGGCAGGCGGCCGAGCCGCGGGTCGGCCACGCGCATCATATGCAGCTTGCACCGGGTCAGCCGGTAGGCGTCGAGCCTGTCGGCAAACAAGGTGCGGAAATCGTCGCCCGGCGCCACGCAGATGCGCTCGGCCATCACCGGGCCGGCCGACGTGTCGAGCCGGCCCGGCGCGACCCCGGTCACCGCCGTGCCGCGGCGGATCACCACGCCGTGCGCGGCCTCCAGCCAGGCGGCGAGCCTGGGGATGGCCTCGCGCGATTCCACCCGCAGATCGTGCGGGCTCCACAATGCGCCCGCAACATCGCCGCCCAGCGCCGGCAGGCGCTCGCGGGCCTGCGCGGCGCTGAGCGCGGTGCAGCCCTCACCCATCTCGGTGCGCAGAAACGCCTCGATCACCTCCCGCGCCTCCGGGCGGCGAGCGGCGAGCAGCAGGCCGCGATGCACGATGTCGATGCCGGCCTGCGGCGCGATCTCGGCCCAGATGTCGCGCGAGCGCATGGCCCGCCGCCAGCAGGTGCCGCGCTGCTGGCCGGTGACGGTGATGAAGCCGAAATTGCGCACCGACGCGCCATTGGCACGGGCGTCGCGGTCCAGCACCACCACTTTCAGCCCGCGGCGGGCACCGGCCAGAGCAAGGCCGAGCCCGACCACGCCGGCGCCGACGACAGCAAGATCGAAACGGTCCGACATGGGGGCGATCCAAAACCGGGAATGGCCCCGTCATAGGGCCGAATCGCCGCGGCCGGAAGCTCTCAGCGCAGGGTGGCCGCCGTGCCGGTGAGGCCGGCGGCGGCGAGGTCGGCGCGCACGCGGGCGGCGAGGGCCGGATCAGGGAAGAAGTGCGCCACCATGGCGCGGGTGTCGGTGGCCCAGTCCGGCGCGGCGGCCACCAGCTTGCGCACGTCGGCGGCCGCGGCCTCGCTTTCGCCGGCGAGATGATGGGCCAGCACGCGCGCCAGCAGACCGGGCGCATAGAGATCGCCGATCATCTCATCGGCCGCCGCTTCCGCCGCCGGGGCATCGCCGCGCACATAGGCGGCGATGACGCGGTGATATTCCGCCCAGGGCGGCATGCCGAGCGCCCCCACCGGCACGCTCGACAGCAGCGCCTCGCCGCGCGCCGTCTCGCCGAACGCCACCAGCCGGCCGCCGAAATCGGCGGCGACGTCGACATCGTACGGGTTCAGCACGACGGCGGCCTCGCCGGCAGCGATGGCGGCACCCCGCTCGCCGCGGAAGAAGTGCACATCCAGCAGAACCCGCCGCGCATAGGAACTGGTGGGTTCCAGTTCCACCGCCTGCTCGGCAGCGGCCAGTGCGCGGTCCAGCGGCAGGCCGGGCTGCGGATTGGCGCCGTTGCGCAATTCGTCGAGATAGAGTTCGGCAAGCAGCGCGTAGCCCACCGAGAAGCCGGAATCGGCGGCAACCGCCTTTTCCAGGCAATCGCGGGCGCGGGCGTGCTCCGCCGGCAGGAAGCTGCGCCAATAGCCGAACGCCATCAGCACGCAGCCATAAGGGCCGGCGCTTGCGACACCGCCGGCAGCGGCGGCGCGGGCCCGGGCGCGGGACTGGATGACGCCGTAAGGTTCGGCAATGGCGGCCATGATGTCGCGCACCAGGCCGAGTTCGGCGATGGTGGGGTCGGCGCTGTATTTCAGGCTTTCGAATTCGCGCGACCAGACGATGGTGCCGTCGCACACATCGGCGAGGCGCAGCAGCACCGCCACCGTGCCGTCCTCATGGTGCTCGACCATGCCGCCGAGCGCGAAGGCCGAATGCGGCCGCGCCGAACCGGAGCTGCAATCGACCGCCGGTCGTGCGTCCGGGGTCGCCAGCACGTCGAGCAGATCGTAGCGGGCCAGCGCATCGCGCACCCGCACCTCCAGCGCCTTCGGGTCGAAATCCGCCGCACCGGCGGTTCCGCCCGCGGTCTCGAAGGCGCGCACCTCCACCATCGGCATGCCGAGGTGGTTGGCGCGGTCGACCGGCCGCATCGCCGTGCCGGCGGTCATGCCGGGCCAGCCGAGGCTCTCCGCAGCGTAACCGGCGAGCAGCGCGATGCCGAGCACCGCCATTGCCGCCGCGGCGAGAATCCGCGACCGCGGCCGGCGGGGCGAAGCCGGGACGGCGGCGGGCGGCACGGCGCTCCATGCCGGCGCCTCCTCGGCAGCAGGCGCCGACACCTGCGGCGGCGCCGCGCCGCGCCGGATGAAGCAGGGCACATAGCTGCCGCGCGGCACCGCGATCTCGATCTCGTCGGCCGCGCCGGCGCCGGCATAATAGCGCTCCAGCGCCCGGCGCAGGCGCGTTGCTTCCACCCGCACGATGGGATCGATCTGCGGGTCGAACGAAGCGTCGCGGCCGAGCGCCTCCACCGCGATGGTGTAGCCCTTGATGGCCTCCGCACGCCCCTCCAGCGTGGCGGCCACCACGAAACGCAGAAAGGTGGACAATTGCGGCGAGGACTTCAGCTCGTCCGCCGCCAGCACGCGCCCCAGCGCCGCGCGCACGGCGTCCGGCGTCGGCGGGGCGTCCGCCGGCGGGGTCTGAACCTCCGGCTCGCCCGCGGCCAGCCCGGCCTCGGCCGCCACCTGATCGTCCTGCTCAAGCTTCATGACGTTAGGTTACTGCCGAACGCTTGCGGCGAGGAGATGGCCGGGGCGGTATTTGCACCGCAGCACGACACATTTTCGGTACCTGCGACGCGGCAACGCAGGCCAGGTTGCGCCGCAGAAGCGAAACCGATCGCACCATGAAGTTTTCTCGTGAGCGCCGCATGGCACGCTTATTGTAGACGGGGTTACAGCCTGACCCTTTCGCGGCGCCCGCCTGCCGGCCTCAATCGGAGAATGTCCATGTCGCTCGCCTATGACAATGACGCAACGAGCGCCGCCGCGCCAAACGACCTCGAAGCCTTCTGGATGCCGTTCACCGCGAACCGGGCGTTCAAGCGGCGCCCGCGCATGCTGTCGCGGGCCAAGGACATGCACTACTTCACCCCGGAAGGTCGGCCGATCCTCGACGCCACCGCCGGCCTGTGGTGCGCCAATGCCGGCCACAACCGCGACCCCATCGTCTCGGCCATCCAAAAGCAGGCCGCCGAGCTCGATTTCGCGCCGAGCTTCCAGTACGGCCACCCCGCCGCCTTCAAGGCCGCCTCGCGCATCGCGGCGCTGGCGCCGGGCGATCTGGACCATGTGTTCTTCTGCAATTCCGGCTCGGAGGCCGGCGACACCGCACTGAAGATGGCGCTGGCCTACCACGCCGTGCGCGGCAACGGCACCCGCACCAGGCTGATCGGCCGCGAGCGCGGCTATCACGGCGTCGGCTTCGGCGGCATCACGGTCGGCGGAATCTCGCCCAATCGCCGTTTCTTCGGCGGCCTGCTGCCGGGCGCCGACCATCTGCCGCATACCTATGACCGCGAGCGGCAGGCCTTCACCAAGGGCGAGCCGGAATGGGGCGCCGAGCGCGCCGACGCGCTGGAGGGCATCGTCGCCCTGCACGATCCGCAGACCATCGCCGCGGTGATCGTCGAGCCGATGTCGGGCTCCACCGGCGTGCTGCCGCCGCCCAAGGGCTATCTGAAGCGGCTGCGCCAGATCTGCGACAAATACGGCATATTGCTGATCTTCGACGAGGTCATCACCGGCTTCGGCCGGCTCGGCTATGCGTTCGCCGCCGAGCGCTACGGCGTGATCCCGGACATGATCACCTTCGCCAAGGGGGTAACCTCCGGTGCGGTGCCGATGGGCGGCGTAATCGCCCGCAAGCATGTGCACGACGCCTTCATGCAGGGGCCGGAGCATGTCATCGAGCTGTTCCACGGCTACACCTATTCCGCCCACCCGCTGGCCTGCGCCGCCTCGTTGGCGACGCTGGACCTCTATCGCGAAGAGGGCCTGTTCGAGCGCGCCCGCGCGCTGGAGCCGGTGTGGGCCGACGCGGTGATGACGCTGAAGGGCAAGCCGGGGGTGCTCGACATCCGCACGCTCGGCCTGGTTGCCGCCGTCGACATGTCCTCGCGCCCCGATGCGGTGGGCAAGCGCGGCTATGAGGCGATCGAGCACGCCTTCCACGACGAAGGCATGATGGTGCGCGCCACCGGCGACACGCTGGCGGTAACCCCGCCGCTGATCATCTCCGAGAGCGAGATCGGCGATCTGGTGGCGCGGCTGGGCCGGACCATCGACGCGGTGATGTGAGGGGCGGCTCCCGGCCCTTGCCCGACGGCGGAACCGGCGCCCAGGCGCCGGCTCCTGACAGGCGGATATCTCAACCTTAAGTGACACAATTATCGTATTGCACTCTTAAGTAGCAAGCATAGGCTGCCACCATCGCCTTTGATGGGGGGAAGCCATGCATGCGATTATCGATACGGCCAGCGATATCGGCCGCTACGCGCAGAGCCTCGCCGATGCCGGGGTGCGGACGGTCATCCGCTACTACAACAACCGCAACGGGCCCGCGCACCCGACCAAATGCCTGACCGCGCCTGAGCTGGCGGCACTTCACGGCGCCGGCCTGTCGGTCGCCGTGGTGTTTGAACAGCGCGGCGGCGCCGACGGCGAGATCGGCGATCTCAGCCCGGCCAACGGCACGCGTGACGGCACGCGGGCGCTGGCGCTGGCGACCGCACTCGGCCAACCGCACGGGTCGGGCATCTACTTCGCCGTCGACTGGGACTATGTCCAGCCGCCTCATCTGAGCCAGATCGCCGGCTATTTCACCAATGCGCGCGCTGCGCTCGGCGGGGCCTATACGACCGGCGTCTATGGTTCGGGCCTCCTTGGCCGTCGCCTGCGCAATGCCGGCCTGGTCGAGCACATCTGGCTCGCCGCCAGCGGATGGAGCGGGGTGCAGGCCGCGCTCGCCGCCGGCGACTGGTCGCTGTACCAGCAGAGCCACAACCTGCTGTCGCCGATCGGCGGCTTCCGATATGACGGCAATGTGGTGAACGCCGCGCAGGCCAATTTCGGCCAGTTCGGCCCGGCTGCACCGCTCGACACCCCCCGCGGCGAGGGAAGCGCCGCGCTCTTCCGCGTCATTGCCCGCTCGGGCCTGAACCTGCGGGCGGGACCCGGCGAGACCTTCCGCGTCTTCACCTCGCTGCCCGCCGATACCATGGTGACCGGGCTCGGCACCGAAGGGGCCTGGACCAGCGTTGACCTGGACGGCGACGGGCAGGTCGACGGCTATGTGTTTTCGAGCTTCCTGAAGGCGGTTTCCGGCGGCCTGCCCCCGGCGCCCGACAGCTCGCTTGCCGCCGCCTCGCGGAAGCCGATCGACATCGCCCGGCAGGAACTTGCCCGCGGCGTCGCCGAGGTGCCCGGCGGCGGCGACAATCCGCGCATCGTGATGTACCACGCCAGCACCAGCGGAGGCGCGTCGCCCGACGCAGTGCCCTGGTGCTCGTCCTTTTTAGTCTGGTGCGTCGAGCAGGCCGGCCTTCGAAGCACGAACAGCAAGGCCGCACGCTCCTGGCATAACCAGAATTGGGGCGTCGATACCACGGCCAGTCCGCAGGTCGGCGATATCGCGGTGTTTTCGCGCACCGGCGGCGGGGCTGCGCCCGGCAGCGGGCATGTCGGATTCTATCTCGATTCCGACGCCAACTCGGTGCAGATCCTCGGCGGCAACCAGGGCAACCGCGTGAGCATCGGGCGCTATCCTAAGAACGGGCCGATGGGTTCCTATCACTACCAGTTGCTGTCCATCCGTCGCGGCTGAGCGCAGCGGCCGGCGCTGGAATTGGCAGGCAGGCACGTTTATGCCTTGCCAATGCCTTGTCCCGCACCGCCCCTGCCCATCGACGACGCGCTCCCCGCGCTCAAGGCGGCGCTGGCGGCGGGGCCGAACGCCGTTCTGGTCGCCCCGCCCGGTGCCGGCAAGACGACGCGGGTGCCGCTGGCCCTGCTGAACGAGCCCTGGCTGGCGGCCCGCAAGATTCTCGTCCTGGAGCCGCGCCGGCTCGCCGCCCGTGCCGCCGCCGCGCGGATGGCGGATACGCTCGGCGAAGCGGTGGGCGAGACGGTGGGCTACCGCGTGCGCTTCGGCTCCAAAATCGGGCCGCGCACCCGCATCGAGGTCATCACCGAAGGCATCTTCGTCCGTATGGTGCTGGACGATGCGGAACTGGCCGGCATCGGCGCCGTGCTGTTCGACGAGTTCCACGAGCGCAGCCTCGACGCCGATCTCGGCCTCGCTCTGGCGCTCGACGCGCAGGCCGGCCTGCGGGAGGAACTGCGCCTCCTGGTGATGTCCGCAACGCTGGATGGGGCCAGGGTGGCACGGCTGCTGGGCGATGCGCCGGTGATCGAGAGCTTGGGGCGCGCCTTTCCGGTGGAGACGCGCTATCTCGGCCGCGACCCGCGCGCGCCGATCGAGCGGCAGATGGCGGAGGCGGTTACCCGCGCACTGGCCACAGAGGCCGGCTCGATCCTCGCCTTCCTGCCGGGCGGGGCCGAGATCCGCCGCACCGAGACGCTGCTGCGCGAGGCGGTGCGCGACCCCGCGGTCGATATCGCCCCGCTCTCCGGCGCGCTCGACGCCCGCGCGCAGGACCGCGCCATCGCGCCTGCCCCGGCAGGCCGGCGCAAGGTGGTGCTGGCCACCGCCATCGCCGAGACCAGCCTGACCATCGAGGGCGTGCGCATCGTCGTCGATTCCGGGCTCGCCCGGCTGCCACGCTTCGAGCCCGCGGTCGGCCTGACCCGGCTGGAAACGGTGCGGGTCTCCCGCGCGGCGGCAGACCAGCGCCGTGGGCGCGCCGGGCGCACCCATCCCGGCGTGTGCTGGCGGCTGTGGAGCGAGGCGGAGACCACCAGCCTGCCGGCCTATGCGCCGCCGGAAATCCTCGCCGCCGACCTCGCAGGCCTGGTGCTCGACCTTGCACTGTGGGGCGTGGGCGACCCCGCCAGCCTCCGCTTCCTCGATCCGCCCCCGGCGGCGGCACTGGCGGAGGCGCGCACCCTGCTGCGCACGCTTGGCGCGATGGATGCCGAGGGGCGCGCCACGGCGCTCGGCGGGCGGCTCGGACGGCTGCCGCTGGAACCGCGGCTTGCCCGGCTGGTGGTGGAAGGCGCCCGGCGCGGCGCCGGCCGGCTGGCCGCGGAGATCGCCGCCGTGGTCTCCGAGCGCGGTCTCGGCGGCGAGGCGGTGGATCTGCGCCATCGGCTCGACGCCTGGCGCCGCGACGGCTCGCCCCGCGCGTCGGAGGCCCGCGCGCTGGCGGAGCGCTGGGCCCTGCAGGCGGGGG
>JBGGNI010000091.1:0-8814 GCA_041287585.1 Xanthobacteraceae bacterium | reverse complement strand
CGCGTTCCGCGGCGAAAGCCGGCTGGCCCGCCACCGCCGGGTCAACGCCCTGCTCGCCGGCGAGATCGCCCACGGCCTCCACGCGCTCGCCATCGAGGCGAAGACGCCGGAGGAGTGACGGGCCTAGGCCGCTGCCGGCTCCGGACGCGGCAGCGGCGTGACCCGGAGCAGGGTGATGCGGTTGCGCTGACGGCGCATCACCTGGAAACGGAAACCGTGGAAGGTGAAGGTCTGGCCCGGCTCGGGGATGATCCGCGCCTCGTGGATAACCAGGCCCGCCACCGTGTTGGCCTCGTCGTCGGGCAGGCGCCAGCCCATTGCGCGGTTGAGGTCGCGGACGCCGACGCTGCCCTCGACATTCACCGAGCCGTCCGGGTGCGGGCGGACGCCGGCCACCGGAATGTCGTGCTCGTCGGAAATGTCGCCGACGATCTCCTCCAGAATGTCTTCGAGCGTGACGAGGCCCATCACCTCGCCATACTCGTCCACCACCAGGGCGAAATGCTGCTTGCGGCGGCGGAACGCCTGCAATTGCTCGGCGAGCGTGGTGCTGTCTGGCACGAACCAGGCCGGCCGGGCGACGCGGCGCACCTCGAACGCGTCCGGACTGCCGCCGGAGCGATGCAGTTCGCGCAGGAAATCCTTCACATGCAGCACGCCGACGATGTTGTCCGGCGTCTCGCGCCACAGCGGCAGGCGGGTATAGGGCGAGGCCAGCACCTCGGCCAGCAGGGCCGCCGGCGGGGCGCCGACATCGAGCGTCGCCATCTTGGTGCGGTGGATCATGATGTCGGAGACGGTCAGCTCGCGCAGATCGAGCAGCCCGCCGAGCATGTCGCGCTCCTCGGTCGCGACGTCGCCACCGGCGTGCAGCCGGTCGAGCGTGATGCGCAGAACCTGCGCCGCCGAGCGGGGCGCGGGTTCGGGCTCGGGACGGCGCGGGCGCTGCAGCCAGCCAGGGAGCCGCATGGCGGGCCTATTCCGCCGGGGTCCGCTCGGCGTCGAGAAAGGCGCGCACCGCCGCTGGATCGACGTCGCGGGCAATGAAGCTGGCGCCGATGCCGCGCGCCAATATGAAGGTGAGGGCGCCGCGCGCCACCTTCTTGTCCTGGCCGATCAGCGTCATCAGCCCGTCGGTGTCGGGAATCTCGCCGGGAATGTCGGCGATCCGCGTCGGCAGGCCGACCGCCTTCAGATGCGTCTCCACCCGCACGGCGTCGGCCGGGGCGCACAGGCCCTGGCGGGCGGAGAAGCGGAAGGCCTGCGCCATGCCGATGGCGACTGCCTCGCCGTGCAGCAGGCGCTGGGAGAAGCCGGCACCGGCCTCCAGCGCATGGCCGAAGGTGTGGCCGAGATTGAGCAGAGCGCGGTCGCCGGTCTCGCGCTCGTCGCGGGCGACGACGGCAGCCTTGGCACGGCAGCTGGTGGCGATGGCGTGGGTGCGGGCCGGGCCGCCGGCGAACACCTCGCGCCAGTCGCGCTCCAGCCGGGCGAAGAAGGGCTCGTCGTCGATCAGGCCGTATTTCGCCACTTCGGCATAGCCGGAGCGGAATTCGCGCTCCGGCAGGGTGTCGAGCAGGTCGGCATCCGCCACCACCAATATGGGCTGGTGGAAGGCGCCGATGAGGTTCTTGCCGTGGCGGGCGTTGATGCCGGTCTTGCCGCCGACCGAGGAATCGACCTGCGCCAGCAGGCTGGTCGGCACCTGCACGAAGTCGACGCCGCGCCGCAGTGCGGCGGCGGCAAAGCCGGCAAGATCGCCGATCACCCCGCCGCCCAGCGCCAGCACCAGATCGCGCCGCTCGATGCGGGCGGCGAGCAGGCCGTCCAGCACGCGCTCCAGCGTCGAAAAGCCCTTGGACGCCTCGCCCGGCTCCACCACGACGGTGGCGGCGGTCAGGCCCGCCTCGCCCAGCACGGCTTCGACTTCCGCGAGGTGCCGCCGCGCCAGATTGCGGTCGGTGACGATGCCGACGCGGGCGCCCGGCCGAAGGGCGGCGAGACGGCGGCCCAGCCCGGCGATGAGGCCGGGGCCGATGAGGATGTCATAGCCACGCTCGCCGAGGCCGACCCGCACCACAGTGGGGGCAATGGCGGGGGGAGCGGCGAGATCGGTGGCGATCATGCGGCGGGCGCGTCCTTGGCGCTGAAATGCGTGTCGAGGGCGAGCATCACCGCCTCGACCATGAGGTCGTGCGGCACGTCGCGGGAGATGACGGTGACAGCGGCCTCGGCGTAGACCGGATAACGCTCGCCGATCAGCCGCATCAGCGTGGCGGCGGGGTCGTCGTTGCGCAGCAGCGGGCGGTCGTCGCGCCGGCGCACCCGCTTCAGCAGCACGTCGATGTCCGCCTTCAGCCAGACCGAGACGCCGTGGGCGGCGATGGCGGCGCGGGTTTCGGCATTCATGAAGGCGCCGCCGCCGGTCGCCAGCACCAGCGGCCCGCCTTCCAGCAGGCGGGCGATGACCCGGCGCTCGCCGTCGCGGAACGCCGGCTCGCCGTGGTCGGCGAAGATTTCGGGAATGGTCATGCCGGCGGCGGTTTCGATCTCGGTGTCCGCATCGGCGAAAGGCAGGCCGAGCCGGCGGGCGAGCCGGCGGCCGACCGAGGATTTGCCGGCTCCCATCATGCCCACCAGGACGATGCAGCCGGTGCCGAGCCGCGCCCGCAGGTCGGCTCCGTGCGCATCCTCCGGTTCGCTCAAAGGGCCGTGCATAAGGCGGGTGTCCGCTTCAAGGTCCGACGTCGCGGCAAGGGTGCCGACGTATCACCCGCTGCCCGGCGAGGCAATTCGGCACAACCGTGCCGGCTATCGCTGCGGTGCCGAAAGGCCGTAACATGAGACCACGATCATCCGCACGATTCGGTGCCGAGCCAACCCCCCGAGCCGAGCGCCGCGAGCCAAGCGCCCTATGCCGAGCCTGATCCGTCTTGTCGTCGTTCTGGGCCTGATCGGCGGCGCGGCCTATGGCGTGCTGTGGGCCTTCGCGAATCTGGTGCGCCCGGAGCCGCGCGAGATGAGCATCAACGTGCCGCCCGACCGGTTCGCCAAATGAGCCGGCGCGGCGTTGCGCGGCCGAGCGCGGCGCAGCGCGGCCCGGTGGCGCTGTTCCTCGACATGATGGCGGCCGAGCGCGGCGCCGGTGCCAACACGCTCGACGCCTATGGCCGCGACCTCGAAGATTACGAGACCGTGCTGGCGGGCCGCGGATGCGACGTCGTCTCCTGCACCACCGCCGATGTGCGGGCCTTTCTCGCCGAGCTTTCGGCCCGCGGCTTCGCCACGGCGAGCGCGGCGCGCCGGCTTTCGGCGCTGCGCCAGCTTCACCGGTTCCTCTATCTGGAAGGGCTGCGCGGCGACGATCCCGCCGCCGTGCTGGAAGGCCCGAAGCGGGGCCGGCCGCTGCCCAAGGTGCTCTCGCTCGATGAGGTGACGCGGCTGATCGATGCCGCCCATGCCCGCGCCGCCGAGCCGGGCCTGACCCCGGCCGAACGGGTGCGCCGGGCGCGCATCGCCTGCTTCGTCGAGCTGCTCTACGCCACCGGACTGCGCGTTTCCGAACTGGCGGCGCTGCCGGCCGCTGCGGCGCGCGCTTCCGGCGATGCCATCATCGTGCGCGGCAAGGGCGGCAAGGAACGCATGGTGCCGCTGGGCGGGCCGGCCAAGGCGGCGATGGCGGGCTTCCGCGCCGCTTTGGCCGAGGCCGGCAAGCCAGCGGGCGGGCGGTTCCTGTTCCCGTCCTGGGCGGAATCCGGCCATGTGACCCGCCAGCAGATCGCGCTCGATCTCAAGGACCTCGCGGTGGCGGCCGGGCTGGAGCCCGCAAAGCTCTCGCCCCATGTGCTGCGGCACGCCTTCGCCAGCCATTTGCTGGCGCACGGCGCCGATCTCAGGGTGGTGCAGACCCTGCTCGGCCACGCCGACGTCTCGACCACGCAGATCTACACCCATGTGCTCGACGAGCGGCTGAAGAGCCTGGTGCGCGACCTGCACCCGCTGGGCGAGGAGTGACCACACCGGCGCTGCCGCCGCCGCGTCCCGGACCAGCGGAGCCGCAGGCGGAGCGCCGAGCCGGGACCCAGGGGATGAGACCCCCGAAGGCGCTTCCTTAAAATATCCAGTGGCTTCGCCCATTCTACCCTGTTCCCCGGATCGGCGCTGCGCTGCGCGCATCTGGTCCGGGGAACAGGATTGACCCTGACCGAGACTACACCGCCACCGGGGCCTTGATGGCCGGCGCCGGGTCATAATCCTCGATCGCGATATCCTCGAAGCGGAAGGCGAACAGGTCGGTGACGTCCGGGTTCAGCTTCAGGCGCGGCAGGGCGCGCGGCGCCCGCGAGAGTTGGAGGTGCGCCTGCTCGATGTGGTTGCTGTAGAGGTGCACGTCGCCCAGCGTGTGGACGAAGTCGCCCAGCTCCAGCCCGGTGACCTGCGCCACCATGTGGGTGAGCAGCGCATAGCTCGCAATATTGAACGGCACGCCGAGGAACACGTCGCCGGAGCGCTGGTAGAGCTGGCAGGACAGCCGGTCGTCGGCGACGTAGAACTGGAACAGGCAGTGGCAGGGCGGCAGCGCCGCCGCGCCGACGTCGGCCGGGTTCCAGGCCGAGACGATGAGCCGGCGCGAATCCGGCGTGCGGCGAATGGCGGTGACGAGTTCCGCCATCTGGTCGATGGCGCCACCGTCGGGGGTCGGCCAGGAGCGCCATTGCCGGCCATAGACCGGGCCGAGGTCGCCGTTCGCGTCCGCCCACTCGTCCCAGATGGTAACGCCATTGTCGCGCAGATAGCCGATATTGGTGTCGCCGGCCAGGAACCACAGCAGCTCGTGGATCACCGCTTTCACGTGCACGCGCTTGGTGGTGACGAGCGGAAAGCCCTCGCCGAGCGGAAAGCGCATCTGGTGGCCGAACACCGAGAGCGTGCCGGTTCCGGTGCGGTCGGTCTTGCGCACGCCTTCGCGCAGGATGCGCTCCAGAAGCTCGTGATACTGCCGCATGCTTGGTCCGTCTCCGGCGGTGGCGATCGGTCACAACGCGGGCCATTCTAGCGCCGAAGGCGACGATTCGCAGCCGGATGCTGCGACTTGCGCACAGGCCCTTCCCACGCCCGTCGGGCCACCCTATATTCACTGCGCCGGTGCAAGCCGGCTATGGCGATAAACGGTTGCCGAAATAAACCCTTCGGACCCGGGGGCAGTACCCGGCGCCTCCACCAGAGCCCAGACGCGTGCTGGGTTTCGGCGGGGGCGAAACAGGATCGACGAGGGCGTAAAGGGTGGTCTTTCGCTCGGCATGGTACCGCCGTCATCGGGCCAAACATATAGTTGCCAACGACAACTATGCTCCGGTTGCCCAGGCCGCGTGAGCGGTTTGAAGATCGGAAATAAGTCCTAGCGGGTAGCACCGTCGGGCGGGGTTCGGAGGCACCTGGCAACAGAAGCCTCCACTCAATCTTCGCCGAATGCGCGATCGGCTGGCGGACGCGGCCGGAATCGGGTTCATTGGACATTATGAGTGCCGATCTGATCCGCTATGATCTCCTGGTGCAGGACGCGCTGCGCGGCGTCGTGCGTCGCGTGCTGACCGATGTGGCCCGCGACGGGCTGCCGGGCGAGCATCATCTCTTCATTTCCTTCGGCACCCGCGCGCCGGGCGTGAAAATCGCGCCGCGGCTGGCCGAGCGGCACCCGGAGGAGATGACGATCGTTCTCCAGCACCAGTTCTGGAACCTGATCGTCACCGAGACCTTCTTCGAGGTCGGCTTGTCGTTCAACGGCGTTCCGGAGCGGCTGCATGTGCCTTATGCAGCGCTGAAGGGCTTTTTCGATCCCTCGGTGAAGTTCGGCCTGCAATTCGAGCCCGCCGAGACTGCGGAGGAGTTGGAAGAGCCGGCGGCGCAGGTGCCGCTCAGCCGTGCCCCGGAGCCCGTTGAGGCGCTTCCGCGGCCGGCGGCGCCGAAGCCGGCCTCCGTGCCGGCGGCCGGCACCCCGGCGGCGCGAGCGGAGCCGGCCAAACCCGCGCCGGCGGCTGCTGCAAAGCCTGCCGCCGCTAAGGAAGCGCCTGCCAAGGAAGCACCTGCCAAGGATCCGGCCACCAAGGATAGGCCTTCGGCAAAGCCGGTGACCGGCAAGCCCAAGGATGGCGGGGCCGAGGTGGTGCGGCTCGATTCCTTCCGCAAGAAGTAAACCGATGACGGCCGAGGTCGATGTCGCCGTGGTCGGCGCCGGTGCTGCCGGGCTCGCCGCCGGCAGCCGGCTGCAGGCCGCGGGCGTGCGCGTGGCGGTGCTGGAGGCGGCCGCGCGGGCCGGCGGGCGGGCCTATACCGACACGACGAGCTTCCAGGGTGTCGCCTGGGACCGTGGCTGCCACTGGCTGCATTCGGCTTCGGTGAACCCGCTGCGGGCAGCGGCGGACCGGCTGGGCATCGCCTACAAGACCCGCGGCAGCCGGCAGGCGCGCATGACCCATCTGGGCCGCCGCTGGGCCAGCGAAGACGAGCGCGTGACCGCCTGGCAGGCGCTGGAAGCCGCCTTCGACGCCATGCGGCAGGCCGGCGCCGAAGGGCGCGACGTCGCCGCCAGCGCCGTGATCGACACCGGCTCACCCTGGGCTCGGCTGGTGCGGCACTGGCTGGCGCTGGTCTCGGCCGCTGAGCCGGAGGCGCTCTCCACGCTCGATTTCGCTGCCTATACCGATACCGGCGAAAACTACCCGGTTGGGCCCGGCTATGGCGCGCTGGTGCTGGCGGAAGCGACAGACGCCGCCCCTGGCCTGTCCGTTACGCTGAACTGCCCGGTGGCCCGGATCGACTGGTCCGGCAGCGGCGTGGTGCTCGACACCGCCCACGGCCGGCTCAAGGCGCGCCTCGCCGTGGTGGCGGTGCCGACCACCGTCATTGCCGAAGGCGGGCTTGGCTTTTTTCCGGCGCTTCCGGCCGAACTCGGCGAGGCATTCGCCGCCATGCCGCTGGGCTGCGCGGAGAAGGTGGCGATCCGTTTCGACCGCGACGTGTTCGGCCTGCCGCCGACCAGCTATGCCGACACCATCGACCTCGACCGCGAAAGGCGGGCGCCGATCAATTTCACCCTCAATCCGTTCGGGCATGACATGGCTATCGGCCAGCTCGCCGGGGAGAATGCGCGGGGCCTGGTGGCGGCGGGGCCGGCGGCGATGACCGATTTCGCACTGGCCGCGCTCACCGACGCCTTCGGTTCCGATCTGCGCGCCCGAGTTATCGGCACCGCCACCACCGGCTGGGTGGCCGATCCGCTGATCGGCGGCGCCTATTCCTGCGCCCTGCCGGGGGCCGGGCATTTTCGGGCGCGGCTCGGCGCGACCTTGGGCGAGCGGGTGCTGTTCGCCGGCGAGGCGGTGTCGCCGCACGCCTATTCCACCTGCCACGGAGCCCATCTCACCGGGCTGGAGGCGGCGCGCACCGCTCTGGCGGCGCTGGGTGTCCGGGCACCGTGAGCCGGCCGCTCGCCATCGTCGCGGCGATTGCCGAGAACGACGTCATCGGCCGCGGCGAGGGGTTGCCCTGGCGCATTTCCAGCGATCTGCGCCGCTTTCGCGCCATCACCATGGGCAAGCCGCTGCTGATGGGCCGGCGCACCTTCGTCTCGCTGCCGCGCCCGTTGCCCGGCCGCATCATCGTGGTGGTGACGCGCGACGCCGGCTTCCGTCCGCCGGAGGGCGTGCGCGCGGCGGCGTCGCTGGATGCGGCGATCGCTGAGGCCGAGCGTGCCGGCGACGAACTGGGCGCGGACGAGATTGCCGTGGTCGGCGGGGCCGAGCTTTACGCGCAGACGCTGCCCCGCGCGGCACGGCTGCGCCTGACGCGGGTGCATGGCCGGCCGCAAGGCGACGTGCTGTTTCCCGCTTTCGATCCGGCAGCGTGGCACGAAGTGGCGCGCCAGGGGCCGGTTCAGGGCGAAAAGGACGAGTTCGCGGTCAGCTATATCGACTATGCGCGGATTTGAGCGGCGTCAGATCGGCCGGCCCTCGACGGAGATGGTCAGCGTCTTTTCCATGTCGCTGATCGTTTCCAGCAGCGGGTAGATGGCTAGCGCCCGGCGGGCTGCGTCCAGAGCGTGTTTCTCGTCGCCAAGCTCCTTGCAGATCAACGCAATGCCGGCCCAGGCGCCGTAGTGGCGCGGCTCGCGGGCTACCACTTGGCGCAGATCATTGAGCGAATCGGCGAAATCGTCCTGGAGATAGAACACCGTCGCCCGTTTGTTCCAGGCGTCGAGATGATCGGGCGTGACCGCGAGCACGCCGTCGAGCAGTTCCACCGCAAGATCGAACTGCTTCGCCTCCATGGCGGCCGAGGCGCGGGTCATCAGCAGGTCGGCGGTATCGCTGTCCGAAGGGGACCAGGACACCTCGATGCGCTGCGAGATCGCCTTGGCCGATTCCGCGGTGGGGGCGGCCTTCAGTGCCGCGAACAGTGCATCGAGCCGCTTGCCGCGGTCGGGCTCGGCCTTGGCCGTCTCGTTCGGCTTGGCAGCGGGGTCGGCGGCGTCCGCGGGCTTGTCCGCCGGCCGCTTGGCGACCGGAGGCAAGGGGACAACCGGTTTGGCATCGCCCTTGGGAGCCGCGTCCTGGGCCTGGACGGCGGCATGGATGGGGGCGAGCGTCAGAGCCAGGGCAATAAAAAGGGCGCGCATGACCCCAGTTTAGGAGCCACGGCGCCCTCGTCAATCCGGCCTACGGGTTTGTGACCCGCGGCGCGCGGTCGCCGGGGCTCAACCCTGGCGCGCCTTGAAGCGCTTCTGGGTCTTGTTGATGATGTAGACGCGGCCCTTGC
>JBGGNI010000090.1:0-5352 GCA_041287585.1 Xanthobacteraceae bacterium | reverse complement strand
GTCTCGATCAAGGCGCTGGAAATCGCCGAGGAGAAGGAAGCCGTGGCGCAGTTCGGCTCGTCCGACAGCGGCGCCTCGCTCGGCGACATTCTCGGCGCGGCGCTGAAGAAGGCGACCGAAAAGGCGGATTGATCTTCGCCTCTGCGGTTTTGAGACAGGAAGCGGCCGGCGCAGCGATGCGCCGGCCGTTTTCGTTTGGGGGGCTTGAGTTATGTGCAAGTCCTCACATATCTTGTGCAAGATTGCAGGAGGGCCGAGACATGCGCAGCTATCCCCTGAACGAGGCCCGCGCCACCTTTTCCCGCGTGGTGGATCGCGCTCTGGCCGGCGAGCCCCAGCGCGTGACGCGCTATGGGCGGGAGGCGGTCATCATCGTCTCGGAAGCCGAATGGACCGCCCGCCCGCGCAGCGCCGGCACGCTCGGCGCCCTGCTGGCCCGCCACGCCCGTTCGACGGCAGCCGATGATGGCGGCGATGCTATCGGGGGCGCATTTGCGCAGGAACGCCCGCTGGGCGCCGATTTCGACTGAACCGGCGGCCGCATGTATCTGCTCGACACCAACATCGTCTCGCTGCTGGACGGGCGGCGGCGGGCACAGGTGCCGGCGCTGATCGACTGGATCGAGCGCAACGGGGCGTTTCTGTTTCTCTCGGCCATGACCATCGCCGAGATCGAGGCCGGCATCTGCAAGTTGCGGCGCGAAGGCAAGCGCGCCCGCGCCGACGAACTGGAGGCGCTGGAACAGGCGATCCTCGCGGATTTCGGCGATCGCGTGCTGGCGATGGATGCGGCCGTCGCCCGCCACGTCGCCCGGCTGGCCGAAGTTGCGCGCCCCACTGGGCCGGAACTCGCCGACCTCATCATTGCCGCCACCGCCCACGCGCACGGGCTCACCGTGCTCACCGGCAATCTGCGCCACTTCACCCCGACCGGGGTGGCCGCGCTCGACCCGCTCGCCGCTTTGCCGGACGATGTCGGGCGCTAGCGCCCCTCACCCCAGCTCGACCCACCCCTTGAGCTCGCGGCGGATGACGTTGGCCAGCACGTCGATGCCGCCGGTGCTGTCGTTGAGGCACGGGATGAAGTGGAATTTCTCGCCGCCATTGTGGTGGAAGATCTCGGCGTTCTCGCCGGCGATTTCCTCCAGCGTCTCCAGGCAATCGGCCACGAAGCCGGGGGTGATGACGGCGAGCCGCTTGACGCCGGATTTCGCCAGCGCCTCCACCGTCTTGTCGGTGTAGGGCTGAAGCCACTCGGCCTTGCCGAAGCGCGACTGGAAGGTGAGGCGCAGGCGGCCCTCCGGCCAGCCGAGCCGCTCGCGCACCAGGCGGGCGGTCTTGTGGCAGTAGCAATGATAGGGGTCGCCCTTGTCGAAATACTCCTTCGGAATGCCGTGGAAGGAGGCGAGCACCAGTTCCGGTTCCCAGTCCAGCCCGGCCAGCGAGGTCTCGATCGAGGAGGCGATGGCGTCGATATAGACCGGGTCGTCCGGCCAGGGCGGGGCGACGCGCAGCACCGGCTGCCAGCGCATCGTCATCAGCGCCTCGAAGGCCTTGTCGCACACCGTGGCGGTGGTGGCTGCGGCATAGTGCGGATAGAGCGGCACCAGCAATATGCGCTCGCAGCCGGCCTTTTGCAGCGCCTCCAGCCGCGCGGGGATCGATGGCTGGCCGTAGCGCATCGCCCAGTCGATCACCAGGCGCTTATCCTGCGGGCCGAGCCGGGCTTCGAGCTTCTCGGCCTGGGCGCGGGTGATGGTCTTGAGCGGCCCCTCATTGCGCTCCTTGTTCCAGATGGTGTCGTAGTCGCGGCCCTTGGCCTGCGGGCGGCGCGAGAGGATGACGACGTTGAGCAGGAACCACCACAGCGCCCGGTTCACCTCGATGACGCGCCGGTCGGAGAGGAACTCCTTGAGATAGGCGCGCATCGACCAATAGTCGGTGGCCTCCGGCGTGCCCAGATTGACGATGAGCACGCCGATCTTGCCAAACGCCACCGGCGGGTGCCCGGCGGGCAGATGCGCGGCGGCAGGGTCCGCCGCCGCTGTGGTTTCCGTCATGGTCGATCCGATCTGTGGCGCAGCGCCGTGCTTATAGGCGAACTACGCCGCGATGCCACCGCCCGGATCAGGCCGGGCGGGCCGGAATAGCGAGGCCCCGCTCGACCGCCGGCCGGGCGAGGCCGCGCGCCAGCCAGGCCGGCACGTTTTTCAGCGCGGCGTAGTCGACCAGCGCGCCGGCGTCGTAGAAGCCGATGAGGTTGCGCACCCAGCCCAGCGTGGCGATGTCGGCGATGGTGTAGTCGGCGCCCATGATCCAGTCGCGGCCCTCCAGCCGGCGCTCCAGCACGCCGAGCAGGCGCTTGGATTCCGCCGCATAGCGGTCGCGCGGGCGCTTGTCCTCGTAAGAGGCGCCGGCGAATTTGTGGAAGAAGCCGAGCTGGCCGAACATCGGGCCGAGGCCGCCCATCTGCCACATCACCCACTGGATGGTCTCATAGCGGGCGGCGGCGTCCACCGGCAGGAATTGCCCGGTCTTTTCCGCCAGATAGATCAATATGGCGCCGGATTCGAAAAGGCCGAGCGGCTTCCCGCCGGGCCCATCGGGGTCGATGATCGCCGGGATCTTGCCGTTGGGGTTGAGCGAGAGGAATTCCGGGGTCCAGCTCTCGTCCTTCATGATGTTGACCGCATGCGCCTCATAGGGCAGGCCGGTCTCTTCCAGCATGATCGAGACCTTCACCCCGTTGGGGGTCGGCACGGAATAGAGCTGGATGCGGTCGGGGTGCTTTGCGGGCCAGCGGGTGGTAATTGGATAAGCGGAGAGATCGGGCACGAGGGGCTCCATGTCGGAAACGTCCCCGCCTACTTAAGCACCGCCGCTCACAATGCCAGCCCGATCTCCTGTTTCGCCGTTGCGGCAGACGCTAAATTCCTGCGCTGCGGACGGGACGATCGGGCTGGCGGGGACAGGTGTCCCCTCACTTGACCAGTGCGACCTCGCTCGGCCTCCACGTCTTGGCGAAAAAAGGTTCGAGCGGGCCGTAGAGACGCAGGGCCGGGATAAAACCTTTGCCGGGCATGGTCTGGATCCAGTTGCCCCGTTTCACCCCCTCGGGCTGGGTCGGTGAGAACCAGACCGTCGTCGTGCCGTCGGCGGCAGCCTCGGCCGCGGGTGAAGGATAGCTCTGGCTGCCGGCGCGCGGGTAGCGCTGGGGGGTGTCGAGCATCGAGCGCGTCTGGGTGTCATAGAGAATGAAGGACCAGAAGTTCGCGTACGGAATGTCCTTCGGCAGGGTCACCTTGTAGGTCCTGGCGCCGTCAAAGGGCTGCTTGTCGGCGTCCACCATGGTCCACAAATACTGCGAGCCGATGCCGGGCACGCGCATGGCCATGCCGGGCGTGATGCCGGTGACGCCGTAGAAGAAGGAGGTCCGCGAGTCCAACAAACGGTAGCCGGTGGCCGGGAACGGCTTGGCGCCCTCGCGCGTGATTTCCGGGATCGGCGTCTCGAACTCGTAGCCGCTGACGAACAGTTGGTTCACCCATCCGGAGCCGGGATAATAGTACCAGTCCGCCGCGCGAGGCGCCATGAACAGGGTGCGCGACGTGGCGTTGGCGAGCGCCGCGGCTTCGGTGAGAATCGTCTTCATCCGCGCATCCGGCGCGAAGGGCTTGCCCTTGACGATGCCGATGGCGGCGATCGGCCCCATCAACTCGGCATCGAGCGCCGTTGCAGGCTCCTGCTGAACCACCTCGTTGAGCCACTCGTAATAGGAGTAGTCGTTGGGCGGAATGGTGTTCATCACCTTGCCGCTGCCTTCGTGGAAGACGGTCGGCGGCGGCGGGGTGATCGGCCCGAGTTGGGTCTTGCCGGCAAGGAATTCGGCAACCGGCGTACCGTAGCCGCCGGGCTGATACGGATAGACCTTCAGTGTCTGCTTGATCTGGTCGACCACCGGCTTGGGATCGTTGTTCTCCATGAAGGCGCGCGCGAACCAGATCACGAAGTTGGTGCGGGCGCGGGCCACGAAGTAGCCGCCCTCGGGCAGGTTGCCATCATAGCCCGGCGGCAGGATGAGGTACTTGCCGCCTTCGCCGCGGTCGGCGCCGGGGGCGCCCAGATCGACAACCCAGCGGAACCACTGGTCGTCGATAGCGCCCAGCATCTTGGGGCCTATCTCCAGCACCATGGGACCCTTGGTGAGGTCGAGCATCCCGAGGGCGTAGATGGTGTCCGCATTGGCCGTGAGGAACAAGGAACGGGCGTCCATCAGGTCGGAGAAGATGAGGACTTCGTTGTCCTTCACTCCGGCATTTTGAAACCCCTTGTGCAGGGCCGCTATGCTGACGCCCTGGAACGTATTTACGAACGCGTCGAAGGCGTGGGTAAAGTCCAGATTGTCATAGATCTTGGCGATGGTCTCTTTGCTCGGCATGCCGTCTTTGAAGTCGAGCGTGCCGATCCGCGTCTGGACTTTGTCCGGCGTCAGGATCGATGCCGGCGGGGTCGCCGTCTGCGCGCGTGCTGCCATCGTGCCGGCCAGGACAGTCGATGCCGCAAGGGCGATCGTCGCTCCGCGGAGCGTGCTGCGGATCGGTCTCATAAGGCGTCCTCTCTCAGACACAGTTTGGAAAGTGGCATTTGGCGGTATCCGCCTCGTGCGTCCTTCGAGGCCCGAGCTGCGCTCGGTCACCTCAGGATGACGTAGGATGTTGTTTTACACAAACATTCGTCATGCTGAGGCGGCGGCCGAAGGCCGCCCTCGAAGCACGCGCCACGCCGCGCGACACTATAAGATGGGCTTTTCAAACAATTACTTACCGCACCAGCACGTTGCGGAACTGCCAGGGGTCGCTCTCGTCGATGTCTTCGGGGAACAGGCCGGGGCGGTTCGCCAGCGGGGTCCAGTCGGTGTAGTAGCCCTTCACCGGGCCGAGATAGGGGGTCTGGACCTCCAGGCAGCGGCGGAAGTCCATTTCGTCGGCCTCGACGATGCCGGCGTTCGGGTTTTCCAGCGCCCACACCATGCCGGCCAGCACTGCGGAGGTGACCTGCATGCCGGTAGCGTTCTGATAGGGCGCCAGCGCGCGCGTCTCTTCGATGGTGAGCTGCGAGCCGTACCAATAGGCGTTCTTTGCGTGGCCGTAGAGCAGCACGCCGAGTTCGTCCTTGCCGTCGACGATCTCCTTCTCGGTCAGGATTTTCCATGAACCCTGCATCCGGCCCTCGGCGCCGAACATCTCGTGCACCGACAGCACGGCGTCGTTCGAGGGGTGGTAGGCATAGTGGCAAGTCGGGCGATAGACCGCCGCCTCGCCCTCACGCACCGTGAAATAGTCGGCAATCGAG
>JBGGNI010000089.1:0-7786 GCA_041287585.1 Xanthobacteraceae bacterium | reverse complement strand
AGCAGCGGCGCGGCGCTACGGCTTTCGACGAGCATCGCCTCGATCTGCGGCATGGAAAGCCAGGCAAGCCCGACGCCGGCTACCAGCCAGGCAGCCGAGAAAATGGTGGCGACGGTGAAAGACATCCGCGACGGCCGGCGCTGCACGGCCTGCAGGATCTGGCCGATCGACTGGCGGTCGTCATTGGCGGCGCGGCGCGCGGGCGCGGCCTCGGTGGGGCGGGGTGCCGCGGGCGCGCGGGGGCGTTCCGCCGCCGGCTTGGCGGCGCGCTCCGGGGCCGGGGGCGCCTGGCGCTCCGGGGCCTGGCGCTCCGGCAGCGGGGGCGGCAGCGCGGCGGGAAGCGAGGTTTGCGGCGGCAGCACGATCGGGCGCTCGGGCGCACGGTCCGGCGGGGCGGGCGGGTTGACCGGGGCGGCGAACTCGTCGTCGAATTTCGGGAAGTCGGTGTCCTCGAAGCCCTGGCGGGCGCGCACCTCGATGCGCGGACCCTTCGGCTCGCGGGCCGGGGGCAGCTCGAAATGATCGCCCTGGCCGCCGTCGGCGCCTGTCGGCCACCCGGAATGGTCGCCGGCTTCCAGGCTCAGGGCCTCCTGAATGGCCGAAAGGGCGGCCTCGGTCGGGTCCTGATGAATCTTCTTCGTGCTGTTCGACATCGGCCGTCGCCTCCGGTCCGTACGCTACACCGACCGGCACCTGCCGCTGGGCCGGGTATCAAAACGCAGTTTCTTCGGCAGCACGCAGGCAACACTCGTGCCGCGCATTCCACCACACAGCGGCATACTACCCCGCACAGGCTTCAAAAGGGAACACGGGTTCACTCAACGCCTTGCACTATCGTTAACGGATTTTTCACCATGTCGGACGGCGGGATGCCTTTGCGGGGCAATTTGGCACCCGCCGGAGGCACCGGCAGCGCTGGCGTCGGCGCCCGGCGGCGGCTATCAAGACGGCAAAGTCGAACCATTCGAGGGTAGCTGCCGCCCATGCCGAAAATCACCTATATCGACGCCGCCGGGACGGCGCGCTCGGTCGAAGCGCCGCTCGGCTCCACGGTGATGGAGGCGGCGATTCGCAACAATGTGCCGGGCATCGACGCCGAGTGCGGCGGCGCCTGCGCCTGCGCCACCTGCCATGTCTATATCGAGCCGGACTGGACCGCCGCGGTGGGCGAGCCGGGGCCGATGGAAGAGGACATGCTGGACTTCGCTACCGACGTGAAGCCGAATTCGCGCCTCTCCTGCCAGGTCAAGGTGACGGCGGCGCTGGACGGGCTGGTGGTGCGCACCCCCGAACATCAGGGCTAGCCGGCCTCGCTGCCGCCGCGGCGGATGATGATGTCGGACGCCACGTCCTTCAGCGCCGGCGCCGGCAGCGCGGCGAACGGCAGCGGCCGCGTCACCTCGATGGCGGCGATGCCGAGCCGGGCGGTGAGCAGGCCGTTGACCACGCCTTCGCCCAGCCGCGCCGACAGCTTGGCGGCGACGCCGTGGCCGACGATCTGCTGAATCAGCGAATCACCGGCCGCCATGCCGCCGGTGACCGCCAGATGGGCGATGACCTGCCGGAACAGCCGCAGCAGGCCGAGCGCGCCGGGCCGCCCGCCATAGAGAACGGCGAGCCGCCGCACCAGGCCGATGGCGGTGATCAGCACGAAGATGAGGTCCACCGCCGCCCGCGGGCTCACCGCGGTGACCACCGACACCCGCTTGGCCGCGGTCGACACCAGCCGGGTGGCCTCGGCATCAAGCGGGGCGAGCAAATGCCGCTCGGCGAGGCGCACCAGGTCGGCGCCGTCGATGATGGCGCCGAGGTGGCCGGCGAGCTCATTGCGGGCGCGGGCGAGGCGCGGCTGCTCCTTCGCCAGCGCCATAAGCTCGCGGGTCACCGCCTCGGCCTCGCCGCGGTCGTCGGCGGCGAGCGCCAGCGCGGCGCGCTCGCGCAGCCGGTTCAGCGTGCGCAGCCGGAACAGGCCGAACAGCTCGCGCCCGACGATCACCGCGCTCGCCAGCGCCAGCATGGCGGCGAAGCCGAGCGCCACCCAGCCCAGCCAGTCGGCACGGGCGAACAGGTCTTCGATCAGCCGGGAGACCGCGAGCCCGATGCCGAGGCTGACCAGGCCGCCGAGCGCCGACCAGAACAGCGTGGCCCAGCGCGAGCCGGCGGGCGGGGCCGGCGGCAGCGGCGTCTCGAACGGCAGCTCGGCGGGAGCGGGGTCGGGCGTCACCACCACGGTGCCGCGCGCGGTGACCATATCGTCGTCGGCCAGCACGACATCGGGGTCGTCGAGGCGGAAGGCCTGCGGGCGGCGGCGTTCAGGATCGTTGCGGGTTCGCTCTATCATTCATCACCTCAGGCGGTCGCCGAGCAGGAACTGCAGCGCCCGGTCCAGCCTGATATGGGGAAGCCCGGCCGCCGTGCCGTCCGCCGCGCGTGCGACCAAAGGCGGGCGGAAGCGCAGAAAGCGGAAATCGCCGCCGCCGCTGTCGCCAAGCCCACTGAAGCCGCCGGCCGGATCGAACAGCACCGCCGGGTCCGGCGGCAGGTCGCCGGGGAACACCGCGGCTTCCGTTTCGCCGTCCAGCCCGTCCGCCGCGTGCTGGCCGGCCTCCGGCACGCCGAGAATGGCCGGCAGCCGCTGGCCGCCGCGCCGCACGCTGGCCTCCCGCGTTGCCCGCACCGCGGCGAGCGCCACCACATCGAATCCGGCGCCGGCCTCGTGCGCCCGCGCCAGCGCCCGCTCCACCAGCCGGGTGACGATGGCCTCCAGCCGGTCGTGGCTGGTCTGGTGCAGATGGTCGGCCTTGGTGGCGGCGAACAGCACCTTGTCGATGCGGTGGCGGAACAGCGCGGTGAGCCAGGAACTGCGGCCGGTGCGGAAGGCGGCGAGAATGCCGTCCAGCGCGGCTTCCAGGTCCGCCAGCGCCGCCGGGCCGGCATTGAGCGCGGCCAGGGCGTCGATCAGCACGATCTGCCGGTCCAGCCGGGCGAAATGATCGCGGAAGAACGGCCGCACCACGCGGTCTTTGTAGGATTCGTAGCGCCGCTCCATCATCGCCCCGATCGACCCCGCCCGCGCCGCGCCCTCCCAGGCGTCGATCGGGGCGAAGGTGAGGGCGGGCGAGCCTTCCAGCTCGCCGGGAATGAGGAAGCGGCCGGGCGGCAGCAGGCTCACGGCGAGATGCTCGGCCCGGCAGGCGGCGAGATAGGCGGTGAACAGCGCGGCCAGCCGGCGCGCCTCGCCCTCATCGGCCGGGGCAGCCGGGTCGGTCTCGCCCACCGCGGCGAGGAACGGGCCGGCCGCGGCGTGGCGCGCCGGGGCGCGGGCGCGGGCGAGGCTGGAGGCGGCGAATTCCGCATAGCTTTGGCCGAGCAGCGGCAGGTCCAGCAGCCATTCGCCGGGATAGTCGACGATGTCGACCGTGAGTGTGCGCTGGCTGCCGCGAACCGAGGCATAATCGATGGCGAGCCGCAGCTCGCTGATGCGGCGGGTCGATTCCGGCCAGCGGCGGGCATCGACCAGCGTGCTGAGATGACCCTCATAATCGAAGCGCGGCACCGCATCGTCCGGCTGCGGCTGCAGCACGGCGCGGGCGATGCGCCCTTCATGCATCGCCTCGAACACCGGCAGGCGCCCGCCGCGGATCAGCGCATGGATGAGGGCGGTGGTGAACACCGTCTTGCCGGCACGGGACAGGCCGGTGACGCCGAGGCGCAAGGTGGGGCTGGCGAGGTCCTCGGCGCGGTCCAGCACGGTGCGCGCGGCGAGCCGGGCCTCCTCGATGAGCCCCTCATACCACCAGCTCATGCCGCCGGACCCTGCGGCGCGGCGCCGGGCGTTGCGGCCCCCAGCAGCGCGGGCGTGACGAACCGGTCGAGCCGCCCGGTGCCGGGGGCGGCCTGCGACCAGTCGTCGACCGGCAGCTCGATGACGGCGAGACCCGCGGTGGGGAATTTGGCGGTGAAGTGCCGGCGGGCCTGGTCCGGCCAGATGCCGACCATGAGATGCACGAAGTCTTCCAAAGTGGGGTTGTGGCTCACCAGCAGCAGGCTGCGAACCTGCGGGCCGGTGGCGCGCACCGCCTCCAGCAGCGTCTGCGCCGGGTGCTCGTAGAGCCGGGCATCGACCGCCGATTCCGGCGGCTGAGCCCAGGCGGCGGCGACCAGCTCCCAGGTCTGCCGCGCCCGCAGCGCCGGCGACACCAGCACACGGTCCGGCCGCAAAGCCTCGTCGGCCAGATACGCCCCCAGCTTCGGGGCGGCGCGCCGGCCGCGCGGGGCGAGCGGCCGGTGCTCGTCGGCAATGCCGGGCGGCCAGTCGGACTTGGCATGACGCAGAAGCAGAAGGCGACGCATGAGAGCTAAGGGTCCCGGAACGCAGGGACCGGGACCCTATCACGAGGCGTCCGGCGGTCGAACCACTGAGGGCCTCGTCATTCCGGACGGCCGCAGGCCGAGCCGGGATCGGCCGGGAGGTTCGCTCGGATGGCGATCCCGGCTCTGCGCTGCGCTCCGGCCGGGATGACGATGCTTCCCGTCACATCGGCAGCAGCACCTTGTTCACCACATGGATGACGCCGTTGGACTGGTAGACGTCGGCCACGGTGACGGTGGCGACGTCGCCCTTGGCATCCGTGACATGGATGCCGCCGGAGGCGGTCTTGGTCACGGTGAGGTCCTTGCCCTCTACGGTCTTCAGCATCGCCTTGCCGCCGCTCTTCTCGATGAGCTCCAGCAGAGCGGTGGCGTCATAGCGGCCGGCCACGACGTGGTAGGTCAGCACATTGGTCAGGGTCTTCTTGTTCTCCGGCTTCAGCAGGGTGTCCACCGTGCCCTTGGGCAAGCCGTTGAAGGCGGTGTTGGTGGGGGCGAACACCGTGAAGGGGCCCTTGCCGGACAGGGTGTCGACCAGGCCAGCCGCCTTCACTGCGGCGACCAGCGTGGTGTGGTCCTTCGAATTGACGGCGTTCTCGACGATGTTCTTGTTGGCGTACATCGGCGCGCCGCCGACGGTGACCGGCTTCGGCATGGTGTCGGTGGCGGCGAACGCGGCCAGCGGGGCCGACATCAGGGCGAGCGAAAGGGTGGCGGCGGCAAGGCCGCGCAGCGTGGCGGATGTCATGTGTCTCGTCTCCCAAGAATGTTGCGCGGCGCGTCATGGTGCGCGGCCGCGGTTCGGGGCACGGCTCTCGGCCCTGGCCCGTGCACTCAGTACGTGCCGGCGGCCGGGCGGATCTGAACGCCTGATCACCGCTGCGTGAGCGCGGCCTGCGGGGCGGGCGAATCGGTATTCGGGGACGCGGGCGGACGGCCTTGTCGCGCTCTGTGACTTTTCAGCAACCAATGGCGTGTAAAGCTAGGCTAGAAATGGTTTGTGGCGCTTGCTGGAGTTAAAAAATGCGGTCGTTCTGTTTCGCGGGTGCCTTGGCTGTGGTCGGTGCGCTTCCCCTGGCCGTAGCGCCTGGCGCCCACGCGGCCGATATGATCGAGCCTTACGTCCAGCCCGCGCCGGGGACCGACCGGCAATGGACCCTGACGGTGGGCGGCTATCTGATGGCCACGCCGGAATTCGCCGGCAGCTCCGACTACGAGGCCGCCGTGCGGCCGCTGATCTACATCACGCGGGCCGATAAGCTCAGCCGGTTCCGCAGCTTCAACGACAATGCCAGCCTCGCGCTTTACGACAACGGCATTTTCGAAGCCGGTGTGGTCGGCAAGATCGATTGGGAGCGCGAATCGGGTGACTACAGCGCGCTGCACGGCCTGGACGATATCGACTACGCGTTCGAAGTCGGCGGCTATGCGCAGTGGTTCCCGGCGGATTGGATGCGCCTGCGTGGCGAAGTGCGCTACGGCTTCGGCGGGTTCGAGGGCGTGGTGGCTGACTTCGCGGCCGATGCCATCGCTAACATCAATCTGTGGGACCGGATGATCTTCTCGGCCGGCCCGCGCATGACGGTGGCCAGCTCCGGCTATGTCGACACCTATTTCGGCATCACCGAGGCCGAATCGCTGCGCACCATCGCCTATGACAATTTCCTGCCGGCCTATGAAGCCGGTGGCGGCATCTATTCGGTGGGCGTCGGCGGCCAGATCTTGAAGAACTTCAACAACGGCTTCTCCGGCAGCCTCTATGTCGAGTACAAGTATCTGGTGGGCGACGCCGCCGACAGCCCGATCGTGGTGCAGAACGGCGACCGCAACCAGGTGACCGCCGGCGTGTCGCTGGCCTACACCTTCTTCCTCGGCATTCAGTGATTTAGCGCCTGTTTGCAGCCTCTCAGGAGGTGCCGCCGCGGCGTCCCGGACCAGCGCAGGCGAAGCGCAGCGCCGGGACCCAGGGGTGAGACCGCCGAAGGCGCTTCAATACAGAATACTGTGGCGCCGCCGATTCTCCCCTGGCTCCCGGATCGGCGCTGCACGGCGTGCAGCTTGTCCAGGAACAGGACTTCTCAAACGGTCTCTCTCAGCCTGTTCGAAAAGGTCGGGCGGGTCGTTTCGCCGCCCGATGCCGGGCATCGCGTCAGCGTTTCCTACTGCCGGTTTTCTTGCCGGTCTGCCTGCCGGATCAACGAAAATCCCTCGGCGGGCCTCCGCCGCCGACTTTCCAATCACTCTCTTGCCGGCCGCCGCAGCCTGCCTGGGCGCGGCTGCGGCGATTGGAGCGCGTGTGCACGTTTTTGCCGCGCAAGCTGCTGAAAAATCCGGCATTTCGTGACGGTTTCGTGGCGCAGTCGGCAGTTGTCCCGACTGTGCAGGGCGTCTATAAGCGGGCGCCCAAGGGACCGGCCCAACGGACCGGCTTCCGGAAGGGATTCAAACGAGGACGTGGCTGATGTCGGTTGAGATCGACGAGGAGTACCGCCCCCGCGAGGACGAGCCCTTCATGAATGAGCGTCAGCGGGAGTATTTCCGCCAGAAGCTCACACATTGGAAGGACGACATCCTGCGGGAAGCGAAAGAGACGCTTCAGCACCTTCAGGACGAGAACCAGAACCACCCCGATCTGGCGGACCGCGCCTCTTCGGAAACCGACCGCGCCATCGAGCTGCGGGCACGCGACCGCCAGCGCAAGCTGATCGCCAAGATCGATTCGGCGCTCGACCGTATCGACGACGGCACCTACGGCTATTGCGAGGACACCGGCGAGCCGATCTCGCTGAAGCGGCTGGAAGCTCGCCCCATCGCAACCCTGTCGATCGAAGCGCAGGAGCGCCACGAGCGGCGCGAGCGGGTCTATCGCGACGATTGATCGGGGAGCGGACCGGGAAGCGCAAGGCCGTGTCCCGGACCGGCGGAGGCGCAGCCGAAGCGCAGAGCCGGCGACCCAGGGGAGGATCCGCCGAAGGCGCTTCCTCGAAGAGTTTCGTGGCTTCGCCAATTCTCCCCTGTTCCGCGGATCGGCGCTGCGCGGCGCGCAGCTTGTCCGGGGAACGGCTTCGCGCGCACGGGACGCGGCAAACGCGCCTCACAATCCGAGTCGCGAAAACCTCATAACCTCTTCAAATCCCTCGCCTGTTCAGCGCCCTACCGGCCGCCGCTCGCCTTGGGGCGGTCGTCGGCCGTCGGCGCGGCTACCAGCCCGTGGAACGGCGAGGGCTGGGCCGGCCGGGGCGCTGCCGGCTCGGGTTCGGTGGGCGGGGTTTCCGCTGCCGGCTCATCGGGTGAGCGCGCCGGGGAGCGCGGCACGGCGACCACGGGCTCGATGCGGCCCGGTTCGATTCGCCCGGCGGCCGGCGGCGGGGAGGGCGGCGCGGCAGGCTCGGGCGCGCGGGGCGGCGCGGGCGCG
>JBGGNI010000088.1:0-14600 GCA_041287585.1 Xanthobacteraceae bacterium | reverse complement strand
GAGACGCTGAGCGTCGCCGACCTCGCGCTCTATGCCCACACCCATGTCGCGGATGAAGGCGACTTCGATCTCGCCTCCTTCCCGGCGGTGCGCGCCTGGCTGGCGCGGGTGGCGGCCGAACCCGGCCATGTCGGCATGGACTGGCGCCCGGCGCGCGCGGGCGAGCCCGCAACGTTCTGAAGTGCCCGCGCCCGCCGCGAATTCGCCTTGAAATCGCACGCGCCCGCCCAAGTACCGTCGAAGCGGGGCCGCGCTTGCCCGGCAATCTGCGTGCGGCGGGTGATTCGGGATCCATCGAACCCATGCCCGCAGGAGACATGGGATGTCGCGCAAGATCGTCGTCATGCCGCTGGAACACCGCCGCGTGCGGCGCCGGGCCGGCACCGCCATCATGGAATGCCTGCTGATCGTCACCCTGACCCTCGCCATTCTCACCGTTGCCGGGCTGATGCCCAGCGCCCGCGCCGCCGCCGATGAGCGCGGCGCCCCGCTCGTGACGGAAAGCCGGGCGGATCATGTCGTCGGTGCTGCGATGCTGGCGGGCTTCGCCGGCGTCTGCGTGCTGGGCAGCTCGCTGATGCGCGCCGGCACCCGCCCGGCCCGTTCCGAGCAGCGTCTGGGCTGACGCTCACGGGCTTTTCAACCCGGCGCGCCGCTGCACCCTCTATGCCTGTCGGCAGGTTTTACCGACGAGGCGCGCATGATTCCCCTTCCTCACCTTGTGCTGGCCGGCGCGGTATTGATCGCGGGCACCGACACCGGCCGGGCGCAGGCCCCGGTCGAGCCCGTCACCCTGCCCTCCTCCATCGGCCCGCTGCGGGTTGAGACGGTGGCGGCCGGGCTGGAGCACCCCTGGTCGGTGGCCTTCCTGCCGGACGGCCGGGCGTTGGTGACCGAACGGCCCGGGCGGCTGCGCATCGTCACCCGCAGCGGCACAATCTCGTCGCCCGTCGCCGGCGTACCGCCGGTCTATGCGCGCGGCCAGGGCGGGCTGCTCGATGTCGCGCTGGCGCCCGATTTCACCCAGAGCCGCCTCGTCTATCTCTCCTATGCCGAACCACGCGAGGGCGCCGCCGGCACCAGCGTCGCCCGTGCCCGTCTGGTGGAGGAGGCCGGCACGGCGCGGCTGGACGGGCTGGAGGTCATTTTCCGCCAGGAGCCCGCGGCGGCGGGCGGCAATCATTTCGGCTCCCGCCTGGTGTTCGGCCGGGACGGCACGCTGTTCGTCACATTGGGCGACCGCTATTCGGCGCGCGACCAGGCGCAGAACCTCTCCAACCATATCGGCAAGATCGTGCGCCTGATGCCGGACGGCACGCCGCCGCCGGACAATCCGTTCCGCGCCACACCGGGCGCCCGGCCGGACATCTGGAGCTACGGCCACCGCAACGTGCAGGGCGCCACGCTCGACCCCGCCACCGGCCGGCTGTGGACCGCGGAACACGGCGCCCGCGGCGGCGACGAACTGAACCACCCGGAGGCGGGCAAAAATTATGGCTGGCCGGTCATCACCTATGGCCGCGACTATAGCGGGCGCTCGATCGGCGAAGGCACCGCCAAGTCCGGGCTGGAGCAGCCGGTGGTCTATTGGGACCCGTCCATCGCGCCGTCGGGCCTTGTCCTCTACACCGGCACGCTGTTCCCGGCCTGGAAAGGCGACCTGTTCGTCGGCGCGCTGGCCGGCAACCAGCTCCGGCGCCTGCGGCTCGACGGCGACAAGGTGGCCGAACAGGAGCCGCTGCTGGCCGGGCTCGGCGAGCGCATCCGCGATGTGCGCCAGGGCCCGGACGGCGCGCTGTGGCTGCTCACCGACGATCCCGAGAACGGCCGTCTGCTGCGCGTGCAGCCAGGCCGCTAGATCGCGCTACCACTTCTGGAAAATGAAAAACGCGCCCAGCGCAATGAAGCTGAAGCCGATCAGATGGTTCCAGCCCAGCGGCTCTTTCAGCCAGAACACCGAGAATCCGGCGAACACCACCAGGGTGATGATCTCCTGAATGGTCTTGAGCTCGGCCGTGGCATAAACCGAGGAGCCGATACGGTTGGCCGGCACCGCCAGGCAATATTCGAAGAAGGCGATGGCCCAGCTCACCATAATCGCCAGCACCAGCGGCGAAGCCTTGTGCTTGAGATGGCCGTACCACGCGAAGGTCATGAACACGTTGGAAGCAAACAGCAAAACCACCGGCAGCACGGCCGGCGGCAGGAGGGCGGTCAATGCAGACATGCGAGCCGGATCCCGTTGAGAGTGCGTGCCGCCGAGGAATCACGGGCGCGCCGCCGGGTCAATGAAGCTCAGCGCAGCTGCCGCGCCCAGGCCCGCAACTCGCGCGTGAGCTGCCAGAAATCGCGGAACGCAAGGCCCAGCAGCAAAGCCGGGACCAGCGTAAGCGCGAGCGCCGTGCCGGCCGACCAGTCCACCGGGCCGCGGGCGAAGTCATACACCGTGTACATCGCCACCAGCGTCACCACCACCGCGACGCCGGCATAGGCGCGCGGACCGAGGCCCGCCAGCAGCACCCCAAGCAGCAGCGCCAGAGCGACGCCGAGCAGCGCCGCCCAGACGGTCCCGAGCGACAGCAGCGTCGCCGACCAGCGCCCGCCGATGAAGGCGACGATGGCGAGCGCCAGCATCACCAGTAGCCCGGCCCGCAGCCGCACGATCGGCAAGTGCATGTTCATGTTCTCCCCGTCCCGCCGCCCCGTGCGGCGAAACAAATACCGCACCAACTGAAGACGCTCCCGGCCGGGCGCGCAAGGGCGCCGCCGCCGCCGATGATCCATCGCTGCCGGGCGGACGTAGCGCCGTGCATGTTTTCAACGCCTTGCCGCCGATGCCCGACCTGGCCGCCATCTGCATTTTGTCGATCCGAAGCGGTGGCATCATGATGCAGACTGCGCGCAGGGAACCAAGCGGCAATACCGGCGCTTGAGCTGCGGCCCGCCTTATCCCAACCTTACGGAAACCCCATGCAGCATGTTCTCGTCCTGCTCAACGCCCATGCCGGCACGCTGCTCGACCGCAATGCGGACGAGGTGCGCGCCATAGTCGAGCGCGGCCTTGCCGAGGGTGGCCGGCAGGTCGAAGTGCGGCTGCTGGAGGGCGAGGAACTGGCCCGCGCGATTCGCGGCGCCGGGCGCGGGCCGCACGACACCGTGGTGGTGGGCGGCGGCGACGGCAGCGTCAGCCTAGCCGCCCGCTCGCTGACCCATTCGGACAAGACGCTGGGCATCATCCCGCTCGGCACCATCAACCTGCTCGCCGGCGATATCGGCATGCCGGCCGACCTCGCCACCGCGGTCGCCGCGCTTTCCAAGGCGGACGTCCGGCGCATCGATCTCGGCACGCTGAACGGCCGGCCGTTCCACACCATTTCCGGCACCGGCTTCTTCAGCCAGATGGCGCGGGCGCGCGAGGCGGCGCGGCACATCAGCATCGGCAGCTTCAAGCTCGGGCGTTTCATGGCGGTCGGCATCGCTGCCTTCCAGGCGGTGCGCCGTGCCGGCCGCTTCACCCTCGACATCGACATAGACGGGCGTCCGATGACCGTAGACGCCTTTGCCGCGCTGGTCAGCGTCAACCGCTTCACCGGCCCCGGCTGGCGGCGCGCCCGGCTGGACGAAGGCCGGCTCGAAATCCACATCGCCGAAGACCGCGGCGCACTCGCCAAGCTGCGCGCCGGCGCCGACCTGATGGCCGACGTATGGCGCGACAATCCCGGAATTCTCAGCTTCGAGGGCCAGCAGATCACGGTGGCCCGCCGCCGGCGCAGCCGCACCTGGGTGTCAACCGACGGCGAACTCTCCCGCGAGCGGGTGCCGCTGCGCTACCGCATCCGCCCGGCGTCGCTGTCGCTGCTCATCCCGCCCGCACAGTAGCGGGCAGCTCAGCGCGGCTCGATCTCGAACACCGCCGCAACGCGCGCCCGCACCTCGGTCTCCCCGGCCTCGACCGGCACGGAATCGCGCTTGGCCATGGGGGCGGCGGCCATCATGCGCGGCATAGGCGACAGGCCGCCGGTCTCCTCGGCCAAAGTGAGCACCCGCACCACACGCAGCCCCGCGGCCTCGGCCATCAGGTCGGCCTGGCGGCGGGCATCCTTCACCGCGGCCACGCGCGCCTCCTCTTCCAGCTTCGCCGGCTCGGCAAGGTCGAAATCGATACCGCCGATCTGGTTGGCGCCTTTGGTCACCACCTCGTCGAGCAGCGCGCCGAGCTTGGAAAGGTCGCGCAGCCGCACTGAAACCGTGTTGTGCACTTCATAGCCGACGATGCGCGGCGGCTCGTTCGAGCCCTGCTTCGGCGCGGCATATTGCGGCTGCACCGAAAAGCCGGCGGTGGCGATATCCCTGGCCTCGACCCCAGCGCCCTTCACCACGGCGATGGTCTCCGCCACCGCGGCCGTGTTGCCGTCGAGCGCCTCGCGCGCCGTCTTGGCGGCGCTGACGACGCCGACGGAAAAGCGCGCGAGGTCCGGCGCGGCGGTGACGACGCCCTCGCCGGTGACGGCCAGCGTCGGACGGCGGGCCGAAGGGTTGGCCTCCTGGGCGGCGAGCGGCACGGCAGCCGACAGGAGGGCGGCGGCGACAAGGGCGGCACGGCACAGCGACATGGCGGGTTCCCTTATTTTTCTGCCGCCATGACGATGCGGCAGCCGCCGGCACAGCACGTCCTGATCGGGGCGGCATTGCGGCAAGGACGATAAGGAGATGGTGAAAGGCGTTGGAGAAACACGTTTGAGCGTGTTGGCGCGGCAAGCCGCTTTTGCTAGTTTCCGCCCGCGCCGCACCATCAGGCGCCGCGGGCCTGTAGCTCAATGGTTAGAGCCGACCGCTCATAACGGTCTGGTTGCAGGTTCGAGTCCTGCCGGGCCCACCATCCCACATCTAAGTGGAGACGGTGGCCAAGGTCCCCGGACGGCCCGTCGCGGGTCGCACCAATCCTCGGCACCCCATAATTACGGACTGCGCCGGCCCCGGAAAGCCGGCGTCGAGGCTGGTCAGTAGGTCGCTGCCAGATAATCGATGACGGCTTTGGCGTCGTCATCGTCGATCGGGGCACGGTAGGCCGCGATCATTTTGTGGACTTCAGCCTCCCAGAACGACCGGCCCATCCCAGGCGGCTGGGTGGTGATGTAGTCCGCAGAGTGGCATGCAACACAATTGTTCTCCGCGGCCTCGACCCCCGGGCCGGGTTTGAAGACCGCGGTCTCCTCCGGGAGTTCGTAGGACAGGGGTTTTGCAGCCGCCATGCCGACAACAATGCCGGCGAGGGCTGCCGCGGCGGCGAGGGATTTGAGATACCGGATCATCTTTGGCGTCCTCACCCGGCCACGACGTGGGTGGTCTCGACGGCGCTGCGCATGTAGCCGGATGGATTCCAGCTCGCCTGCATCGGCTGGCTCTGTCCGAGGACATTGGTCGCCCGGACCATGAGCGCATGCGTGCCGGCGGGCAGCGTCACGTTCGCGGTCCATTCGCGGAAGGAATAGGAACCCAGATCCTCGCCGAGCGCTGCCGGCATAAAGGACTTGCCGCCATCGGCGGAGAGTTCGACACGCGCGATGCCCGAGCCGCCGTCGAAGGCGACGCCACGCAACGGTACCTGCTTGCCGGCGGACACGGCGGCGCCTTCGAGAAGGTTGGTCAGAAACGAGCGGACGGCGAACCGCCCGATCGGCACGGTTTTCTCAGGTCTGGTACCGGCGGGCACGCAGGCGCAGTCATTGTCGGGGATGCGATAGGCCGTGCTCATCCAGAAATTGTCCAGCGGCGTATCGCGAACGGTGATCTGGTTGAGGTGCTTGACCCAGTAGGTGCCGAAATAGCCCGGAACGACGAGGCGAAGCGGAAACCCATTGAGCCAAGGCAGATCCTCGCCGTTCATCTGATAGGCCAGCATCACCTCGCCATCGAGCGCATGAGCGAGCTTCAACGATTTGGCGAAGCGCGGCGTCTCCGGGATGACCGGGCCGTCGAGCCCGCTGAAGGAAACCTCCGCCGCCCCGCCCGCAATGCCGGCTTTCTCAAGCACGGACTTCAATGCCACGCCCTTCCACCGGGCATTTCCCATCAAGCCGTTGCCGGCCTGCCCGCCGCCGACGCGGGGATCGAAGAAGCCGCGGCTGTTGCCCGAGCATTGATGCACAGCGACGAACTCGACCGCTTCGAATCTCGTCTTCAACTCGTCGAGCGACAGCGAAAGCGGCGTCGCGACCTTGCCCGTCACCTCCAGACGGAAGGCGGAAGGGTCGATTTCGAGCGGGATGTCCGCGAGGTGATAGCGCACGAAAAATGCATCGTTCGGCGTCAATATCCCCTCGTTGAACACGGAAAACGGCGTTTCGAGCTGCGGCGGGCGCGACGTCAGGCCTATCAGTGCCCGCTTGCCGGGATAGGTCACAAGCGGGCGCTCGCCATTGGCGAAGGGGAGCGTGACGGTCTGCGCCGCGGTGGCCATGAAGCGCGACCCTGCAACCAGCGCTGTCCCATACCCCAAGGCCATGCCACCCACGGAGCGAAGTGCCTGCCGTCTCGTGATCACTCTGTGGCCTCCCATATGCTCGGCCCGGTTGATCCCGTGCCGTTCTTCGTCAGAATCCGTCCTATTTTACCACAAAGTCCGGCCCGATTGTGCCAGCATCAGTTTTCGTCGGCCCAGCCTTGCTGCTTGGCTTTCAGAAGTTCGGCGATGACCACGGCGCAGGTCGCTGCATTGTGCGCCTCCAGCAAGGCGGCGAGGCGCGTGCCGTCGCGGGCGCGCAGGGCTTGCATGAAGGCGTCGTGCTCCTGCATCGATTCCAGCCAGCGCTCCGGCCCGTAATTGGCCATGGTGCGGGCGCGGTAGATCTTGCGGGACAGCGTCTCGTAAAGATCGAGCAGCACCGGGTTGTTCAGCCCGCGCGCCATGCGGGCGTGGATCGCCTGGTTGAGCCGGAAATAGCCGATCCGGTCGCCCTGCGCATGGTGGCGGATCAGCTCGGCATGCATAGCCTCGAGGGCGGCGAGTTCGGCGTCCGGGATGCGCTCGACCAGATGCCGGCCGATCAGCAATTCGAAACCGCCCAGGGTCTCGAACACGCTGGCGGTCTCCTGCGCGTCCACCTCAGACACCCGCGCCCCGTAATTGGCGCGCCAGACCACCCAGCCATTGGCCGCCAGCACCTTCAGCGCTTCACGCATCGGCGTGCGGGAGACGCCGAAATGGTTGCACAGCGTCACCTCCGGCACATGGCTGCCGGGCGGCAATTCGCCCTCCTGGATCATCTCGATGAGCTGATCGACCAGGCTTTCGTGCAGCGTGGCGCGCCGCTCGGTCGGCGGGCTCCATTTTTTGGGGCTGTGCTCGGTGGTCGTCATCGCTATGTCTGCGGCCCGGTGCGCGTCGAGGTTGTCACGACAGTACATCCGGGAAACGCGTGTGCGCCGTCAAGCTGCCATAGAACGCCGCGAGATAGGGCCGCAGCCGCACGGTCAGGTCGATATAGGCGTCGTTGTCCGGGCGGCGGGCGCGCGCAGCCGCCTGCGCCGCGGCGGCACCGATGGCCGCGACGTCGAGATGCGGAAACACGCCGTCGCGGTAGAGAATGCGGCCCTCCACCATGGTCAGCCGCACATCGGCACCCCGGCCCCGCGCCGCCAGCGCCTCGATCAGCGGCATGTCCGGGTCGAGATAGACGCCGCGGGTCGCATCGAGCGACAACGCCGTGAGGTCGGCGAACCAGCCGGGCTCGATGCGGCCGATCTGCCCGGCGAAGCCGGCAATGGCGGCGCCGTTCTCGGTGAGCATCGCCAGCATCTGCCGCCCGGTCGGAGACGGGGCGCTGGTCCAGTTACGCCGGCCGGCCAGGCGCACAGCGACGCGGGCTTCGCAGAACAGGTCCTCGTCGTCCATCACCGAGGAATTGTCGCTGCCGACGCCGACCCTCACGCCCCGTGCCGCCAGTTCCGCCACCCGCGCCGTGGCATCGCACAGCCGGATGTTGGAGCCGGGATTGGTGGCAAGGCTGCCGCCCACCTCGGCCAGCACGGCGATGTCGTCGTCGGTGAGGAACACGCCGTGCGCGATCACCGTGCGCGGGCCGATGGCCCCGAGCCGGCGCAGATGGCGCAGCGTGCCTTCGGGATAGAGCCGCCGGCAGGCCTCGAACTGCGCCACCGTCTCCATGGCATGGATGTGCAGGCCGATGCCGCGCCGCTCGGCATCGGCAGCGACGCTGCGGAACAGCTCGTCCGTCACCCATTGCGGGCCGGATGGGCCGTAGCAGAAGCCGATGCGCGCATTGCCGGCGAAGTCCGCCGTCAGCCGGTCCATCAGCGCGCGCGTCGCCGGCCAGTCGGGGGCGTAGACCGGGCCGTTGCGGGCCTCCAGCAGGGCGCGCATGTCGGCAGGCAGGCCGGCGAGGAAGTCGGCCTCCATACTCTGCGGAAACACGATGTTGCCCTGGTCGCAGACGCCCACTGCAATGCAGGCGCGCAGCCCGGCCTCGTCATAGCCGGCAATGCTGCCGCGCAACTCCGCCTCGTAGTCGCCGGAGCCATAGGCGAGATCGGCATGGACGGCGCAGGTCACGCCGTTGCGCAGCATTTCCGCGGAGGCCAGCAGGCCGACCGCCCGCAGGTCCGGGCAGCCGCGGGCGCGGCGCTGCGCCATCCACAGCTCCAGCCGCTGGTCGGGATAGCCGAGCTGGATCTGGCTGACGCCGCGGCCGTGCTGGTGCGCATTGACGAAGCCCGGCATCAGCAGGCAGCGCGGCAATTCCACCCGCTCGGCCTGCGGCGCCTGCATCCTGAGTTCGTCCGGCGGGGCAATGGCGCGGATGCGGCCGTGCATGGTGAGCACAGCAAGGCCCGGCTCGGGGTCGCGGTCATGGGCGCGCAGCACCAATTCGGGGCAGAGGATGATGGCGTCGCTCATGGCACGGCTCTGCGTCTGGGTTCAGGACAATTCGGCAAACAGGCGGCCCCAGCCGCGCACCGCCGCCGGCGGGGTGCCGGCCATCGCCAGGGATTTCCACACCACGGCGGCGATGCTGTCATAGATCGGGATGCCGAGTTCGCGCTCCAGCGCCTCCACCACCGGGGCGCCGCGGAAATTGGTGCACATCACCAGAATCGCCTCCGGCCGCGCCGCCGCCACCTCGCGGATGAGGCGGGCGACCTCTTGCTCCGGCCATTGCGCGAAGCTGAAATTGCCGGGGTCGCCGAGATGGCGCTCGGCAATGCAGTCGATGCCGAGCCCGGCATAGGTGGCGACGATGCGCGCCTGCACATCCTGCGTATAGGGCGTCACCAGCCCGACCCGCCGCCGCCCGGTGCGGGACAGCACCTCGTTGATGGCAAGCACCGAGGTGGTGGCCGCGGTGCCGGTCTCGGCCTCGATGCGCCGGCACAAAGCGCGGTCGTGATCCTCGCCGAGCCAGCTTCCCGATGTGCCGCTCCAGCCGATGACATTCACCCGTGCGTCCGCCAGCAGGCCGGCTGCGGCGAGAATGGGGTCGATGTCGAACTGCCGCAGCTCGTCCTCGTCGAGGCCGATGCGGGTGACGCGGAAGCGCGAGAAATGGCTACTGACTCCCGGCAGGCCGGCGGTCATCGCCACCGTTATCGGCTCCAGCACGGTGTTGGAGGACGGTGTCAGCATGCCGAGGCGGACGGCCGGCCCGGCGACAGTGTTACGGCTATCAGGCATGGCGTGGGTCCGGCACTCTCAGTTGACGCGCGTGCTTGAAAAGCGCGCGGGGATGGTCGTCTCGTCCAGCGGATGGCACAGGCAGCGCTGATAGATGCGCTCATAGGGGGCGATCAGCGGCGCCACGCTCGCCTCCACGCGCTCGATCTGCGGGCGTAGTTCCTCGTGCATGGCGCGGGCTTCATCAAGAACAGCGCGCTCGTTCACCGCAGTGAGCTGCCCGTCGCGCAGCACCACCCGGCCATCGACCATGGCAAGGCGCAGCCCGGCACCGGTCTCGCCGTAGACCAGCTGGCGCAGCGGATCGTTCAGCGGGGTCATGGCGATGGAATCGAGGCTGTAGCCGGTGAGGTCGGCCTTCATGCCGACCTCCAGCGCACCGATCTGGCTTTCCATGCCCAGCGCCTTGGCGCCGCCCACCGTGCCGGCGTGCCAGGCCTCGGCGGCGCCGATCCAGCGGGCGGGGTCGTCGTCGCGCAGCTTTTGCACATAAGCGGTGTTGGCGACGGCGCGCAGCATGTCGGCGGTCTCGACCAGGCCGCAGCCATCGGTGCCGAGGCTGACATTCACCCCGGCGTCGAGCAGCGCGCGCATCGGCATCAGGCCGGAGCCGAGCTTCAGGTTGACGGTCGGGTTGTGCTGCACCGAGGCGCCAGAGGCGGCGATGCAGGCAATGTCGTCCGGCGTCAGCCACACCGCGTGGATCAGCGCGGTCCTGGGCTTGAGGAAGCCGAGGCTCTCCAGATGGCGGAACATGGAGCGACCGTAGAACAGCCGGCCGGTGACGGCCTGAAGCCGGGTCTCCTGCACATGGATCATCGCCGGCAGGTCGAAATCGTCGGCGAGGCGACGCACCGCGCGCAGAAAATCGTCGGTACAGCGCTGCGGTGCCGAGGGCGCCAGAATGGTGCCCACCCGGTGCTCGGCCGGGTGACGCTCGCGCGCCAGGCGGCGGGCGAAGTCCAGCACCTCGTCTGCCGGCGTCGCCTTCACGGCATCCAGCCGGGCCAGCAGTTCCGGCGGGAACTCCTCCTCCACATAGGGCATGGCCCGGAAGAACGGCCGGTCGAACAAAGTGATGCCGAGCAGCGCGCGGATGCCGCAATCCTCATAGGCCTGCAGCGCCGCCTCGACATGGGCGGGGTTCAGCTCCGGGCTGACATTCATGTCGTCGACCAGCGTCGTCGCGCCGCTCTTCAGCGCCTGCATGGCGCTGATCAGGGTGCGGATATAGACGTGGCGCGGGGTCAGCGGCACCGGCTGCAGCGGGCGCACGAAATTCATCACCAGTTCGAGCGGGCGCCCCTCGAAACGGCCTTTGAGGAAGTTCTCGTGCGAATGATGATGGCCGTCGATCAGCCCCGGCGTCACCAGCAGGCGCGCGGCATCGATCGCCTCGCCCGCAGGCGCCGCCGTGCCGGCGGGGCGGATGGCGGCGATGCGCCCGCCGGAAACGACGATATCCTCCGGCGCCTCGGCGCCCAGGCGGCGAGCGCCGGTCAGGGTCAGCGTGTTCACGCAACCTCCAGCACGCAGTCGACTTCCACCGAGGTATCGAACGACAGGCCGGCGACGCCGATGGCGAGCCTGGTGTGCCGGCCGGCCGGGCCGAAGGCGGCCATCAGCACATCCGAGCAGCCGTCGAGCACCTTGTGCTGCTCGTTGAAGCCGGGCGCGGAATTGATGTAGCCGGTGAGCCGCACCACCTGCCGCACCCGGCCGAGGTCGCCCAGCGCCACCAGCGCGCGCCCCAGCAGCCCGACGGCGCAGTGGCGCGCCGCCCTTTGGCCGGCGGCGACATCCACCGCGCCGCCGAGCTGGCCGGTGAAGCCCACCACCTCGCCGTCATACTCCATGGCCGAGAGCTGGCCGGAGAAATACAGCAGGTTGCCGGTGCGCAGCGCCGGCACATAGCGGCTCGCCGGCTCGCGATAGGGCGCCACCGCGACATCGATGGCGGCCAGCCGGGCCAGGATCGCCCGGTGCTCGTCGCTCGGGATCATCGCGCTCATCGTGCACCCATGGAGAAAAAACGCAGGAACTGGCGCGTCTCCTCGCGCTGCGGATCGCGGAAAAGCTGCTCCGGCGGGCCGGATTCGCACACCGTGCCGTTCGCCATGAAGACGATGCGGGTGCCGACATCGGCGGCGAAGCGCATTTCGTGCGTCACCACCACCATGGTCATGCCGGCGGCTGCCAGTTCCAGCATCACTTCCAGCACCTCGTGCACAAGTTCGGGGTCGAGCGCCGAGGTCGGCTCATCGAACAGGATGACTTTCGGCTCCATCGCCAGCGAGCGGGCGATGGCGACGCGCTGCTGCTGGCCGCCGGAGAGTTCGGACGGCCGCTTGTGCATGTGGTCGGCCAGGTGCACCCGGCGCAGCGCTTCCGCCGCCCGCTCGCGCGCCTGCCCGCGGGAGAGGCCGCGCACCCGTTGCGGGCCCACCGCGACATTGTCGAGCGTCGACAGGTGCGGGAACAGATTGAAGCGCTGAAACACGAAGCCGATCTGCGTGCGTTGCCGGGCGATGGCGGCTTCCGGCGCCGGCACCCAGGCGCCGTCCGTGCCAATGAAGCCGCCGCCGAGCGTCTGGCCGTCCAGCCACACCGCGCCCGCGCTCGGCGTCTCAAGATGGTTGAGGCAGCGCAGCAGCGTGGTCTTGCCGGAGCCGGAGGCGCCGATCAGCACCACGGTGGAGCGGCGCGGCACGTCGAGATCGACGCCGCACAGCACCTCGTTGGCGCCGAAGGATTTGCGCAAGTCCACGGCGCGCAGCATGGGAAGGCCGGTGTCCATGGCACTCACCACCGGGGCAGTCGGGCTTCGATGCGCACCGAGAGCACCGACAGCGCCTTGACGATGACGTAATAATAAATCGCGAGCAGCGTGTAGATTTCGAGCGGCGCGAAATAGATCGAGACCAGCGACTGCCCGGCCCGCGTCAGCTCGAACACAGATATGGCCGACAGCAAAGAGGTGTTCTTGGTGAGGTTGATGATCTCGTTGGTCAAAGGCGGCACCATTTGGCGGAACGCCTGCGGCATAAGAATATGGATGAGGATCTTGCCGTGCGTCATGCCGATGGACCGCGCCGCCTCGGTCTGGCCGCGCTCGATGGACCCCACCGCGCCGCGCACGATCTCGGCCACGAAGGCCGCGCCGTTGAGGCCCAGCGCCACCACGCCGGCCCAGAATTCCGGCAGCTCGATGCCGAGCTGGGGGAGCACGAAGAACACGAAGAAGATCTGCACCAGCAGCGGCGTGCCGCGCACCACATCGACATAGGCCGCCACCGCGCGCCGCACCCAGGCCGAGGGCGACAGCGACAGCAGGCCGAGCGCGACCCCCGCCGCGATCTCGGCGACGCCGGCCAGCACGGCGATCTGGATCGTCACCACCGAGGCTTCGGCCAGGCGCGGCAGCGCGTTCCAGACGATGTTCCAATCGATGATCACGAGCGCTGCACCTGCCATGGGGTGGAACATCGCCCGCCGCGCGAGTGCAGCGGGCGATGCCGGGTTCAGAGGGTGGGAACGGTGGCCGGCAGGTTGAACTTGATGCCGAACCACTTTTCCTGCAGCGCCGCCATCTCGCCGCTGGCGGTGGCCGCCACGATCTGCTCGTCGATATAGCTGCGCAGCGCGGCGTCTTCCTTGCGGATGCCGATGCCGGCATAGGAGCTGCCGGCGATGTTCTGCACCAGCGCATACTTGCCGGGCGCCTGCTTGATGACCAAGCCGAGATTGGTCATGTTGCTGATGACTCCATCCACCGTGCCCTGCGCCAACGCCAGGAAGGCCGGCGGATCGGCATCGAAGGTCTTCACCGCGGAGAAGCCCGCGCCCTTGGCGGCCGCCGCCTTCTTGCTGAACTCCGGCGCCAGCACCTCTTCCGGCGTGCCGGCCTTGAGGCCGATGGCCTTGCCGGACAGATCGTCCAGCGATTTCACGCTGCCGGCATCGGCAGCGCGCACCAGAAGCGCCAGCGAGGAGTCTGCATAGGGAATGGAATAGGACACCTTTTCCATGCGCTCCTTGGTGTAGGACAGCGAGCTCATGATGATGTCGAAGCGGCCCGACAGCAGCGCCAGCACGACGCCGGACCATTGCGTGTCGACGAATTCCGGCTTCACGCCCAGCTTCTTGAACAGCACGGCGGCGAGATCGACATCATAGCCGATGAGCTTGCCGCCATCGCGATAGCTGAAGGGCGGGAAGGTGCCTTCCACGCCGATCTTGATGACACCGGCCTTCTTGATGTCCTCCAGGCTGCGGCCGGCGGCAAACGCCAGGCGCGCGCCGGCAAGCGATGCGCCGGCAAGGCCGGCGCCGGCCAGGAGGAGGTTACGACGCGACACGGCGAACGGCATGAGATTCCCCTGTGGTTGAGCGCCCCCGGCGATCCGTCGGGGAATTGAAAGCAGCATGAACAACTAAAGCCAATGTAATACTTTATGCAATGTTGTAATGCGCTGATATTTTGCGCGACACATATGATAAATTGAGTGATTTTTAGGCGGAGGCTGAGAAATTGGAAGCGCGCCCTGGAAAACGGCTCCAGCCGGTCACGACATTGAAATATAATGCCGATTAAAATATACGCATATCAAGTATTACCAAGCATAAACGGCAGAGCCCTTCGCGCCGCCGCATCCTGCCGGGCACCCTGCCCTGGCCGCCCGAAACAAAGATGTCACACTCGGTGGCGAAGTGAATCGAGGCCCTTCACGCGAGGTGACGAATCGGGGAAAGCGGCTAGACTTGGCCTTGTCGTCCACAACGAAAGGAGGTGATCCATGTCTGATCGTCACGATTTGCGGTCGTCGGTATTCCCGGCGTCGGTGTCCGGGACCTGGATTTCTGCCTCTGGTGAGGTCCGTTCCGCCTGACGCCTGCCGCTGCCGCCTTT
>JBGGNI010000087.1:0-36985 GCA_041287585.1 Xanthobacteraceae bacterium | reverse complement strand
GAGCGCGCGGTGTTCCGCCACAACGACCTCGCCCATCTCGAAGAATTGCTGGCGGCAGCCGGCGAGCGGCCGAAGCTGATCGTGTTCGAGAGCGTCTATTCGATGGACGGCGACGTGGCGCCGATCGGCGCCATCTGCGATCTGGCCCGGCGCTACGGCGCCATGACCTATCTCGACGAGGTGCATGCGGTGGGCATGTACGGGCCGCGCGGCGGCGGCATCGCCGAGCGCGACGGCCAGATGCACCGGGTCGACGTGATCGAGGGCACGCTGGGCAAGGCGTTCGGCGTGGTCGGCGGCTATCTCACCGGTCGGGCCAGCGTGATGGACGCGGTGCGCTCCTATGCGCCCGGCTTCATCTTCACCACCGCGCTGCCGCCTGCGGTGGCGGCGGCGGCCTGCGCCTCGGTGCGGCATCTGAAGGCATCGGCCGCGGAGCGCGCGCGCCAGCACGCCCAGGTCGCCAAGGTGAAACGCGCGCTGGACCGCGCCGGCCTGCCGCAATTGGTGACCGCGACCCACATCGTGCCGGTGATGGTCGGCGACGCCCAGGCCTGCAAAGAGGCCAGCGACCTGCTGCTGCGCGAGCACGGCATCTATATTCAGCCGATCAACTACCCCACCGTGCCGCGCGGCACCGAGCGGCTGCGCATCACCCCCGGCCCGTTCCACGACGACGCGCTGGTGGCGCAGCTTGCCGACGCGCTGGCCGATGTGTGGAGCCGGCTCGGCCTGCCCTTCGTCGAACAGGCGGCGGCCGCGGAATAGTCAGTCCTTGGTTTCGCCGTCGTCCGGCGTGTCGCGACGCGACGGCACGGCGGCAGTGCCGAAGGCGAGGCGTGCCACCAACGGCACCAGCAGGGCCAGCCCGATGAACCGGGTGAGGTGGTGGGCGGCAACGAAGGCCGGGTCGACGCCGAGCACGAAGGCCATGATGGTCATCGCCTCCAGCGCGCCGGGCATGTAGGCGATCAGCACCTTGGTCAGAGGCTCGCCCGAGACGAAAGCGCCCAGCACGGCGAAAGCGATCGAGACGGCGGTCGCGATGACGAGCGCCACCAGCCCGTCCACCGCGAAGCGGCGCAGCGTGTCCATTCCGGTGCCGGCAAAGCGGCTGCCGATATTGGCGCCCAGAATCACGAAGCCGATGATGAGCAGAATATCGGGCAGCCGGCCCTCGATCAGGCCGGCGCCGTGCACCACCCCGCTCGCCAGCATGGCGCCGACCATGGCGCCGCCGGGCATGCGGAACCGCTCGGCCGCCAGCGCGCCGAAGATGCCGACGGCGAGCGAGGCAATGAAGCTGGCAAGGTCCGGCACCACCGGGTTGACCGGCAACGCGCCGGACGGCTGATGACCGAGCCCGCCCAGCGCCGCCGGCAGCAGAGCCACCAGCACGAACAGCCGGATCGACTGGCCGAACACCACGCGCCTGGTGTCGGCACCGCTGGATTCGGCCATGGCTAGCACCGCCGACAGCGCTCCGGGCGCTGCGGCGAAAAAAGCGCTGCGGCGGTCCCAGCCGGCGACGCGCTCCAGATAGGCCATCACCGCGACCATCATCACCGGCACGGAAAGCACCAGGATCAGCAGGCTGATCGGCCAGTTGGTCATGCCGCCGAGCGTCTCCGGCGAGACCGCGGAGCCCATCGAGGTGCCGAGCACGACATAGGTCACCTGCCGCACCGGGTCCCACACCCCGACCGGCAGCCCGGCCAGCGCCAGCACGGCGGTGGCGACCAGCGCGCCCGACAGCCAGCCGGCGGGCATGCCGGCATAGGCGAACGCAGCGCCGCCGACCGCCGCCACGGCGAGCGTGGAGAGGTAGTGCAGCGCGGTGCGCAGGGACAAGGGCGGCAGGCGGAACGGCATATGGGGAGCGTCTTTCGGCCGGTTCATGCACCCTGCATTCGGCGCGGTCAATCGCTCCGGCGGCGCTTCAGCGCGCCTCCAGCCATTTGACCAGCCGGCGGCTGGCCTCGACCAGGTGGGCCTCACCGCGGGCGAAGCACAGGCGGATGAAGTTCTCCCCGCCCGGCCCGAACGCCGTGCCGGGGGCGAGCCCGATATTGGCCTCGTCCACCAGCCGCAGCGCCAGCGCCCGCATGTCGGCCTCGCCCTCGACGCCGAAGAACAGGTAGAAGGCGCCCGGCGGCTTGGCGAGCCGCACCTGATTGGTGGCGATCAGCGCATCGGCGACGATGTCGCGGCCGCGCCGCGCCCGCTCCACCTGATGGACGATGAAGCTCTCTCCGCGCTCCAGCGCCGCGACGCCGGCGCGCTGCATGAAGGGGGCAACGCCGGAGGTGGAATATTGGATGAGGTTGGCCAGCACGTCGCCGAGCGCCGGATGCGCCTCGATCCAGCCGATGCGCCAGCCGGTCATCGCCCAGTTCTTGGAGAAGGTCTGCACGAAGAGAATGCGGTCCTCCGGCTCCATGATGTCGTGGAACGAGGGCGCCAGACCGCCGGCCTCGTAATAGAAGCGGCCATAGATTTCGTCGGCAATGATCCACAGCCCGTGCCGGCGGGCGATGGCGAGCACGGCCTCCAGCGTCTCCAGCGAGGCGACGAAGCCGGTGGGGTTGGCCGGCGAGTTGATGAACAGAGCGCGGGTGCGCGGCGTTATCGCCGCTTCCAGCTTCGCCGGATCGAGGCTGACGCCGTCCAGCCCGAAATCCAGCGGCACATAGACCGGCCGGGCGCCGGTCACCTCGGCCGCCGCGGCGGCATTCGGCCAGGTGGGCGAGGGCACCAGGAACTCGTCGCCGGGCGACACGGTCAGCGCCAGCGCCACCTGAATGGCATGCATGCCCGATCCGGTGACGAAGAAGCGCTCCGGGTCCTCCGGCACGCCGTAGAGCCCGGCAATGTAGCGGGCGATGGCGACACGCAGATCGGGGATACCGCGCTGCCAGGTGTAGAAGGTTTCCCCGGCCGCCAGTGAGCGGGTGGCCGCCTCGCAGATGAAGGCCGGCGTCGGCAAGTCGCCTTCGCCGACCCAGAGCGGGATCATGCCCGGCCGCTCCCGGCCGTAATTCATCACCTCGACGATACCGCTCGCCGGCAAAGAGAGCGTCGCGGGCCGCACATGGTCGAGCAGCGAAGGCGGGGCAACGAACATGGCGGGCGCGGCGGACATGGGACTCTCTGCGGCGATGGCGGGAAGCTCCCACCATAGCCGGGAAGCCGCCGCCGATTCATCAAAAGGCGTGATGGCGACGATCGGCGCCGGTGATGCGCCCCGCGCTCACGCCTTCTTCGCCAGCAGATCGCGGATTTCGGTGAGCAGCACCTGCTCCTTGGTCGGGCCGGCCGGCGGCGGCGTCACGGTGGCGGCGTTGGCCTTGACGCGGTTGATGGCCTTGACCGCCATGAACAGGATCCAGGCGATGATCGCGAAGTTGATCACCACGGTGAGAAAGCTGCCATAGGCCAGCACCGCGCCCTGCTTGCGCGCCTCGGCCAAGGAGGTGGCCGTGACGTTCGACGACAGGCCGATGAAATAATTGGAGAAGTCCAGCCCGCCGAGAACCGCGCCGATGATCGGCATGAACAGGTCCGAGACGATCGATTCGATGATCCGGCCGAACGCCGCGCCGATGATGACGCCGATGGCGAGATCGACCACATTGCCCTTTACGGCGAAATCGCGAAACTCTTTGAGCATCCAGCACACCTCCGTTCGAACACGCCGCTTGCCGATGCCGCGCGCACGGTAGAATACAGAACCTGTCGCCGCCCGAAACGCCCGTCAAACCCGCCTTGGAGGCGGACATGCTGCAAGGCTGGGTGATCGTCGCCGTCGCGCTTGCCTATATCGGCCTGTTGTTTGCCGTGGCAAGCCTGGGCGACCGCCTGCACCCGCGCGCCGCACCCGGCCGCGGCCGGCCCTATATCTATGCGCTGTCGCTGGCGGTGTACTGCACCTCCTGGACCTTCTACGGCTCGGTGGGGCTCGCCACCACCCAGGGGCTGGACTTCCTCACCATCTATATCGGCCCGATGCTGGTGTTCGCCTTGGGCGCGCCGTTCCTGCTGCGGGTGGTGCGGCTCGCCAAGGCGCAGAACATCACCTCCATCGCCGACTTCATCGCCGCCCGCTACGGCAAGAGCCCCGGGGTTGCCGCGCTGGTTGCGGTGGTGGCGATACTGGGCGCGATGCCCTACATCGCGCTCCAGCTGAAGGCGGTGGCGGCCTCGCTCGGCGCCATGCTGGTGGATTTCGATGGACTCGGCCTGCACTACCCGGTGATCGGGGATCTGGCGCTTCTGGTCGCCTTCGCCATGGCGGTGTTCGCGGTGCTGTTCGGCACCCGCCACATCGACGCCACCGAGCACCAGGGCGGGCTGATGCTGGCGATCGCCACCGAATCCATCGTCAAATTGGTGGCGTTCGTCGCGGTTGGGCTGTTCGTCACTTTCTGGATGTTCTCCGGCCCGCTCGACCTGCTGGAACAGGCGAGCGCGAAGGGCGTGCTGCCGACGCTGACGCACAACGTCTCGCTCGGCAGCTGGGTAACGATGACGGTGCTGTCCGCACTCGCCATCCTGCTGCTGCCGCGCCAGTTCCATGTCGCCGTGGTGGAGAACACCGCGGAGCAGGAAATCCGCACCGCGGCCTGGCTGTTCCCGCTCTATCTCATTCTCATCAATCTGTTCGTGGTGCCGATCGCCATCGCCGGCATGGTCACCTTCGCGCCCGGCACGGTGGACGGCGACATGTATGTGCTGGCGCTACCGCTCTCGGCCGGCGCCCGGCTGTTCGCGCTGCTCGCCTTCGTCGGCGGGCTGTCGGCGGCCACCGCCATGGTCATCGTCGAGACGGTGGCGCTGGCGGTGATGGTCTCCAACGACATCGTCGTGCCGCTGATGCTGCGCGGACGGGGCCAGGCGGTGCCGCTGGCCTCCGTGCCGCTCGACGCCGCGCCGTTTCACGATGCCGGCGGCGGCAGCGACATGGGCCGCCGGCTGCTGATGGTGCGGCGCATCGCCATCTTCGCCATCCTGCTGCTGGCCTATTTGTATTATCGCATCACCGGCGAGGCGCAGCTCGCCCAGATCGGCCTGCTCTCCTTCGCGGCGGTCGCCCAATTCGGCCCTGCCTTCGTGGTCGGGCTGATGTGGCGCCGCGCCACCGCAGCCGGCGCCATGGCCGGCATCGGCGTCGGCGTCCTGCTGTGGGCCTATACGCTGCTGCTGCCCAATCTGGCGGACTCGGTGCAGTTCGGCCAGCATCTGCTGGCGAACGGCCCGTTCGACATCGCCTGGCTGCGGCCACGGGCGCTACTGGGATTGGAGGCGGCGCCGCTGGTCCACGGGACGCTGTGGAGCCTCGGCCTCAATCTGCTGGTGTTCGTCGCGGTCTCGCTGCTTACCGAGCCGGCGCCGGTGGAGCGGTTGCAGGCCAGCATCTTCGTGGAGACCGACCGCACCCCGGCGGTGCCGAGCTTTCGGCTGTGGCGCTCCCCGGTCACGGTCGGCGAGCTGGTCGGCACGGTGTCGCGCTATCTCGGCGAGGAGCGCACCCGCGCCTCGTTCGACAGCCTCGCCGCCATGCGCGGGCTTTCGCTCGACCCCGAGCGCGAGGCGGATTTCGAATTGATCCGCTATGCCGAGCATCTGCTGGCCTCGGCGATCGGCGCCGCCTCGTCTCGGCTGGTGCTGTCGCTGCTGCTGCGCAAGCGCACCGTCTCGACCAAGGCCGCGCTCAAGCTGCTGGACGACGCCTCCGCCGCGATCCAGTACAATCGCGAAATCCTGCAGACGGCGCTGGACCATGTGCGCCAGGGCATTGCGGTGTTCGACCGCGATTTGCGGCTGATCTGCTGGAACCGGCAATTCGGCGATACGCTCGATCTGCCGTCCGAGTTGGTGCGCGTCGGCATCAGCCTCGACGCCATATTGCGCTTCAATGCCGGGGCGGGCCTGCTCGGCCCCGGCGCGGTGGACGAACTGGTGCGCGACCGGCTCAGCCGCTATGTCCGGCGCAACGCCACCTTCCACGAGCGGCTCGCGACCCGCGGCGTGGTGCTGGAGATCCGCGCCAATTCGCTGCCGGACAGCGGCATCGTCGTCACCTTCACCGACATCACCCCCAGCGTGGAGGCGGCCGAAGCGCTGGAGCGCGCCAATGAGACGCTGGAAAAGCGGGTGAAGGAGCGCACCAAGGCGCTGGAACACCTCAACGCCCAGCTCGCCCAGGCCAAGGCCGAGGCCGACGAGGCCAACATCTCCAAGACCCGCTTCCTAGCCGCCGCCAGCCACGACATCCTCCAGCCGCTCAACGCCGCCCGGCTCTATGCCACCAGCCTGGTGGAGCGCGCCGGCGAGGGCCCGCAGGCCCGCCTCGCCTTGAATGTCGATGCCTCGCTGGAAGCGGTGGAGGAGATACTGGCGGCGCTGCTCGACATGTCGCGGCTCGACGCCGGCGCCATGAAGCCGGAGATCGCGCCGTTCCGCATCGACGAGATTTTCCGCCAGCTCGAACTGGAGTTCGCCCCGCTCGCCGCCGAGAAGAACCTGTCGCTGACCTTCGTGGCGAGTTCGGCGGCGGTGCGCTCGGACCGCAGGCTGCTGCGCCGGCTGTTGCAGAACCTCGTCTCCAACGCCATCAAATACACGCCGCGCGGCGGCGTGCTGGTGGGCTGCCGGCATCGGCGCGGGCGGCTGCGCATCCAGGTGCTGGACAGCGGCCTCGGCATACCGCAAGCCAAGCAGAAGCTGATCTTCAAGGAGTTCCAGCGGCTGGACCAGGGCGCCAAGGCGGCGCGCGGGCTGGGGCTCGGCCTGTCCATCGTCGAGCGCCTGGGCCGTGTGCTCGACCACCCGATCGAGCTTTCCTCTTTGAGCGGGCGCGGCAGCGTCTTCACCGTGGAAGTGCCGGCGGTGCCGGCGCCGCCCGCCAAGGCCGCCCCGGCCGCAGTGACGGCGCTGCCGCTGTCGGCGCTCGACGGGCTGGTGGTGCTGTGCATCGACAACGAGCCGACCATCCTCGACGGCATGGAGACGCTGCTCTCCGGCTGGGGCTGCCGCGTGGTGAAGGCGGCCGACGCCGCGGCGGCGCTGAGCGCGCTGCACGAGCGCCGGCTCACCGCCGACGTGCTGCTGATCGACTACCATCTCGACGAGGGCGACGGCATCGAAGCCGCCAAACAGTTGCGCTGGAAGCTCGACCGCCGCCTGCCGGCGGTGCTGATCACCGCGGACCGCAGCCGCCGGGTGCGCGAGACCGCGCGGGCCACCGACATGGAGGTGCTGAACAAGCCGGTGCGGCCTGCGGCGCTGCGGGCGCTGCTGGCGCAATGGCGCGTCGCGCGCAGCGCCGCCGAGTGACCCGCTACGGGGTAACCCTTGGTGACATGATGAACGAAGCCTGAGCGGCCCGTTCAGCCTGAGTTCCCGCCCGTCCCCCTAAAAGCCCGCCTTCTCCGGTTCGCCCGGCAGATGGACCAAGAGCCTTAAGGGGGCTGACATGGTGACGTTGATCATCTTCGAACCGGCCTTGCGCCTCACGGAAAGCTTTCGGGGCCACTATGTGCCGCGACTGTCCGGCCTGATGGCGGGTCTTTGGCTGCGGACGCGCAACATCCGCAAGCGCGCCTGCTCGCGCCGCGAACTGAGCGACCTGACGGATGAGATGCTGATCGATATCGGCCTCAGCCGCGACGCGATCGAGCGCGAGATCGCCCGGCCGCTGTGGCGCTGATGCGTGCGGCGGGCGTCAACCGCCCGCCGGTGCCCAGTGGCCCGCCTCGATGCGGGCGGCAGCGATGACCGCCTGGGTGCGGCTCTCCACCCCGAGCTTCTGCAGAATGGCCGAGACATGGGCCTTCACCGTCGCCTCGGAGACGCTGAGCTCATAGGCGATCTGCTTGTTCAGCAGCCCTTCGGACAGCATCATCAGCACCCGCACCTGCTGCGGCGTCAGCGTCGACAGCCGCGCCACCAGCGCCGTCACCTCGCGATCGCCGCCATGGCTGAGATCGATGTCGGCCGGCGTCCAGGTGCGCCCGTCCAGAACGGCACCGAGGGCGTCGCGCATGGTGTCGACCGCGCTGGTCTTCGGGATGAAGCCGGAGGCGCCGAACTCCATGCAGCGGCGGATGACGCCCGCCTCCTCATTGGCCGAGACCACCACCACCGGCACGCCGGGATATTGCGCGCGCAGATACATCAGGCCGGAAAAGCCGCGCACGCCGGGCATTGCGAGGTCCAGCAGCACGAGGTCCATGTCGTCCTCGCGCTCCAGCAGCGCTTGTAGATCGTCGAAGCCGCCGGCCTCAAACAGTTCGGCGGCCGGAAACTGGCGCGCCAGCGCCTCCCGCAGCGCGCCGCGAAACAGCGGGTGATCGTCCGCGATCACCAGTCGAAAAGCCATTGGCTGGTCCACGTCCCGGCGTCCCTTCCCACGAGCCGCACGGTCCGGCGCGGCTGCGGCCGACACCGTCGATACGGCGCCGACACTTGTTCGGCGCAGCCTATCGCCCATCTCCGGTGAAGGCCAGAACCACATCTCTGTGGTGCGGACGGGCGCGGTGCTCCACCAGATAGATCGCCTGCCAGGTGCCGAGCGCCAGGCGTCCGTCGACCACCGGCACCGCCACGGACACCCCGGTGAGCACGCTCTTCACATGCGCCGGCATGTCGTCCGGCCCTTCCAGCGTGTGCACCCAGCCGAAATCGCGCGGCGCCAGACGGTCCAGCGCGGCGAGGAGGTCGGTGCGCACATCGGGATCGGCATTTTCCTGGATGGTGAGCGAGGCCGAGGTGTGGCGGCAGAACAGCGCCACCTCGCCGTCGCCGGCCGCGATCTCGCTGAGAAAGGCCGCGACCTCGCGGGTGAGGTCGGTGAAGCCGGCTCCTGCGGTTTCGACCCGCAACTGCGCGACCACGCGCCGTGTCAGCCGCGTCTCACGCGCCGGCCCGCGGCGCAGGCGGCTCATCGCCGCCGCCAAGCTGTGCTGGACGAAGCGGCGTCGCTGGTCTTGGATAGCGCGCGCCGCCTCCCCCGCATCCTCACAGCGAGCCGCCCCTTATGTCCCGGACGACCCTCTCGCTCGACCCCACCGTGTTCGCACCGGAGGCGGTCGCACCCGACACGCGCGCGGTGAATGCCGGCATCGTCAAGGCGCTCAGTGCGGTGCCGGACCGCTGGGTGTTTCCGCTGCCGCTGCTGCGCCAGTTGCGGCTGGAGGGCAAGGGGCCGTTTCCGCTGGCGCCGCAAAGCCCGCTCGCCCGCACTCTGGAGATCGAGGGCCCGCACGGCCCGGTGCCGCTGCGCATCCTGGCGCCGGAGCAGCCGCGCGGGGTCTATCTGCACATTCACGGCGGCGGCTGGACGCTCGGCTCGGCCCGCGAGAATGACGGCCTGAACGACCTGCTGGTGGCACGCACCGGCCTGGCGGTGGTCTCGGTGGATTACCGGCTGGCGCCGGAACACCCCTACCCGGCCGCGCCGGACGATTGCGAGGCTGCCGCGCTCTGGCTGCTGCGCGAGGGGCCGGCGCGGTTCGGCACCGAGCATTTCTGCATCGGCGGCGAATCGGCCGGCGCCCAGCTCAGCGTCGCCACGATGTTGCGTTTGCGCGACCGGCACGGCGTGCAGCCGTTCCGCGCCGCCAATCTGCATGCCGGCTGCTACGATCTGCGCCTCACCCCCAGCGCCCGGCACTGGGGCGTCGAGCCGCTGGTGCTCAACACCCGGGACATCGGCGTGTTCGTCGACCATTTCCTGCGCGATGGCGGGGATCCCGCCTCGCCCGACATCTCGCCGCTGCTGGCCGATCTCGCCGGCCTGCCGCCGGCGCTGTTTACCGTCGGCACGCGCGACCCGCTGCTGGACGACACGCTGTTCATGGCGCCGCGCTGGCTGGCGGCCGGCAACGCGACCGAGATGAGCGTCTATCCCGGCGGCTGCCACGTCTTCATAGGCTTTCCCGGCACGCTCGCCGATGCCGGCCTGGCCCGCATCCACGATTTTCTGCGCGGAAGCTGACCTCACAGCCGCTCCGCCTCGCCCCTGAAGCGCTCCACCATGCGCAGGAAGCGCTGGAACATGCCCTCGGCGAGGTCCATGGCGCGGTCGAGCTGGCGTTCCGGCTCGTCCGGCGCCGGCTTCGCCTTGGTGCCGGATTCGAGCGTGGCGATGCGGTCGTTGAGGCGGGCGATTTCGGCCTCATAGGCGGTGCGCTCCTCCGGCACCAACTCGCAGGCCCAGGTGCCGACCCGCGCGCTGCAAAACGACAGCGCGCCGGTGCGGGTATCGAGCCGCATCAGCCCGCCATCGACCGGGGTGACGGTGAAGCGGTTGCCGGCGGCGTCGACCTGCGGGGTCGCCGGCGTTAGCGGGGCCACAGGCGTCTCCTGGGCCGCAACCTGTATCGGCGACAGAAGCCCGCCGGCGATCAAACCGGCGACGATCAATGTGCGTCTCGGCATCTCGGCCTCCCGCTTTGCGCCGGCAATCCCTACACCACCGGGGTGAAGGCTGCCCTGCCGGACGATAACGCGTCGTCGAGAAGTTCGATCCGATCCTGCCCCCAGAACACTTCGCCGTCGAGCACATAGGAAGGCGAACCGAACACGTCGGCGGCCACGGCCCGTTCGCGATTGGCGGTGTAGAGCGCCGCTTCGCCGTGCGCGGCGTCCGCCAGATCGGCTGGCAGCCCGACCTCGGTGAGGGCGGCGCGCACGGCGGCGGCATCGGCGATGTTTTCCTGGCGCTGCCAGACGCCGGAGAACAGGCGGCGCACCAGCGCTTCTGGGTCGTGGCCCGCCGCAGCGGCGGCCAGAACCGTCATGTCGGCCAAGGTGGCGTCGAACGGCCAGAAGGCGGGGGCCAGATGGAAATCGATGCCGCGCTTGTCGCGCCAGCGCTGCAATTCAAGCAGCCGGTAGCGCTGGCGTGCCGGATGGCGCTTGGGCAAAGGCAGCCCGCCGGTTTCGGCGAACACTTCGCCGAGCTTTACCGCCCGATAGGTCACATTGAGCCCATGGCGGCGCGCGACCTCGATGAAAGGCGCGTGGCCGAGAAAGGCCCAGGGACTGACGATGGAGAAATAATAATCGACGCTGCGCGACATCGGCGGCTCCTCCGCAGGCGGCGCAGAAGGCGGCACCGGCGAGATTTCTATAATCCAGCCGGTGCCGCAATGTCATGGTGAAGGCGCCGGAACGGCGCCGCCGCGAGCAGGATCAGGCAGCGGCGCGGGCGCCGAACGCCGCCACCATGTGGCGCAGCTCGGTGATGGCGTCGTCGATATCGGCGCGCTGCTTCTCCAGGAGGCGCACCTGCTCCACGCACTTTTCGCGCGACAGAGCCAGCCCGCCGGCCGGCGCCGGGGCGCCTTCGTGCAGAGCGACCATCGCCTTGATCTCGGCGAGGGTGAAGCCGAGCTTCTTGCCCCTGAGGATGATGGCAAGCCGGGCGCGCTCGGCGGCGCTATAGAGCCGGGCGAGGCCCTCGCGGCGCGGCGACAGCAGGCCCTTGTCCTCATAAAAGCGCAGCGCGCGCAGCGTGACGTCGAACTCCCGTGCGAGGTCGCCGATCGTGTAGAGGGCCGGCTCGGCGACGGCGGTGCGCGAGACGTCAGCGAGGCGATCGGTGTCGAGCGAAGTGAAATCCATGGAACGGGCTCCGGCTGGAGAGGAAGGCATCAGAACGCCGCATGGGCAACGTTAGGGAAACCCTACATCCGGCCCCCGCCGGGCGGGAGAAAGCCGCACCCGACGTTAGGGAAACTTACTGTTAAATGGCCGGCCATAACCTCCGTAAGTCCTTGAAAAATATGAAGCCGGCTCTGGAGCGCGCACGGCGTGCGTGAAGCGCCACGCCGCCGGCCAGTCGAGACGGTTCGTTAACGCGGCCTTTACCAAGAACGTTAAGACTCCGGCTCGAACCACAGCGAACGCCCGGCTGGATGATTCGTCTCATCCACCGGCCGCCGCGTCACCCCACGGAGAACCAGGTGAGGCAGGGTGCGTCCGCCACGATCGGGCCGATCGACCCCGAATCCTGGGCCATGCTGCGGCAAGCCGCGCAGCGTGCCGGCATGCCGTTCGAGGATTGGCTGAAGGCGGCCGTGAAGGCCGAGATGGACAACCGCCGCGCCGCCCGCACCGTGCCCGACCCGGAGGCGATGGGCGCCGCCGTGACCTCGCCGTCACGCCGCAGCCCGCTGCGGCGTGACGGCGGTGGCATCGCATCGCCGCTGGAAGCGACATTGCAGCGGCTCAATGAGCGACTGGAGTCGCTCGCCGCCGAGCAGCGGCCAAAGCCGGCCGAGCCAGCATCCAAACCAAGCCTCCCGGCGGAGCCGGTTCCCGCGTCAAAGCACCCGGCGGACGACGCCGTTCCGCCGACGCTGGAGACGGTGATCGCCGAGATCGCCGCGCGCCAGCGCAGCCTCGACGCGCCCGCCGCGGCCGAACCATCTGCCGCCGAACCGCCACCCGACCTCACCGCGCTGGAGCGCCGGCTCGGCCTGATCGCCGACCAGATGCAGGAGCTGCGCCGCGCCGGACCGCGGCCCGATGCGCTCGGTGCCCTGCAAGGCGAACTCGCCGCCATTCGCCGCACGCTGGAAGCGCTGGCGCCGCGCCAGATGGTGGAGCAGCTCGAACGGGCCGTCGCCCAGCTCGCCGAACGCCTCGGCGAGCGTCGCGGCGGCACCGACCCCAACAGTGTGGAGACCGCCCGCACCCTCGCCGATCTCGGCCGCGCGATCGGGGCGCTGCGCCCGCCGGAGAGCCCGGCTGCGCTCACCTCCGCGCTGGACGCGCTGTCGCGCAAGCTCGATGTGATGAACGCCAAGGCCGTCGACGGTGCCGCATTGGCCCGGCTGCAGGCGCAGACGGCGGAAATCCGCGATTTGCTCGGCCGGGCGCTTTCCAACGATTCGCTGACCCGGCTCGCGGCCCAGGTGGCGCTGCTGGCCGAGCGGCTGGAGCAGCCGGCCCAGCCGGACCCGGCCGTGCTGCGCGAGGCCTTGCGCGGCATCGAAGCGCGGATCGACGCGCTCGACGCCCGCCTTACCGAAGGCGGCCGCGCCGACCCGGCACTGGCCGCCATCCAGCAGCGGGTGGACGAGGTGCACGCGCTGCTGGCGCAGGCGCCGCACGCCGGGCATGCCGGAATCGAGGCCACGCTGGCGGCGCTCGCCGAGCGGGTGAACTCCGAGGAAAGCCGCCTCGCCCAGTTCACCGGCGTCGAGCGGGCGCTCGACGACCTCTTCCTGCAGATGGAGGAAGCGCGCGCGAGTGCGCTGGCGGCAGCGCAGCAGACCGCGCGTCAGGTCGCGACAGAACTGGCCACGGAACTGGCGCAGGCGGCGTTGCCGGCCGATGTGCGGCGCGGGCTCGCCGATCTCGAAGCCCGGCAGGAGAGCACCGAGAGGCGTACCTACGATACGCTGGAAGCGGTGCACGACACGCTGGAGCGCGTGGTCGACCGCATTGCCGCGCTCGAACCGCCGGAGCGGGAACCCGTCGCCTCACCGCCGCACGCGGAAACGCTGCCGGCCTTCCCCCACGCGCCGCCGGTGCCGAGCGACGATTTTGCGCCGCTGGCGCCGGACCTGGCGATCGACCTCGACCGGCACGGCCCGGCGCGCGAGCGCCGCGGGCCGGAGGTGCGCGGCCGGGTGGCCGGCACGCCGGATGCCGACGAGCCCGAGGCGCCAAGCCGCGCCGACTTCATCGCCGCCGCCCGCCGCGCCGCTCATTCGGCCGCCGGGGCGCCGAAAGAGGTCGGCGAGGCCGCCGGCGGCAGTGCCCGCTCGCCGCTCGCCCGCTTTCTGTCGCGGGCACGTCTGCCGCTGCTGCTCGGCGTTTGCGGTGCGGCGCTGGCGCTCGGCCTCGGCCCGGCACTGAATGCCTATAAGGCCGCCACCGTGAAAGCGCCGGCCCCGGCGGTCCAGACCGCCCAGCCGGCGCGTGCGCCTTCGCCCGCCGCCGCGCTCGCGCCCAGGCTGCTTGCCCCGGCGCCGCTTGCCCCGGCGCCGCTGGCTCCGGTGCCCTCCTCCGGCCTGCTCGGCACCGGCGACCCGTCCGCCGGCGACATCACCGGCTCGGTCGGCACCATCGCCCCGCCGAACCCCGCACCTTCTTTGAAACCCGCGGTCCCGGCGTCTTTGGCGCCGGCCAGCAGCGCCCCGCCGGTGAACGATCTGCCGCCCGGCCTTGCCAGCAGCGCCTTGCGCGCCGCCGCGGCGGCGGGCGATGCGGCGGCGCTCTACGAGGTCGGCGCCCGCTTTGCCGAAGGGCGTGGCGCTTCCAGCGACGTCGGCCGCGCCGCCGACTGGTTCGAACGGGCGCTGGCCCGCGGCTGCATTCCGGCCGCCTACCGGCTGGGCGCGCTACTGGAGAAGGGCGCGGAGGACCTGCCGCGCGACGTCGCCCGGGCGCGCACGCTCTATGTCCAAGCCGCGGAGGCGGGCAATGTGCGCTCCATGCACAATCTTGCGGTGCTGCTGGCCGAGGGCATAGACGGCCGCTCCGGCTATACGGAGGCCGCTACATGGTTCCGCAGGGCGGCCGAGCGCGGCGTGCGCGACAGCCAGTACAATCTCGGCGTGCTCTATGCCCGCGGCCTCGGCATCGGCACCAATCTCAGTGAATCCTGGAAATGGTTCGCGCTGGCCGCCGCCCAGGGCGACAATGAGGCGGCGCGCAAGCGCGACGAGGTCGCCGCCAGCCTCGACAAGGCGACGCTCGCCACCGTGCGCCTGACGGTGCAGGGCTGGACGCCCGTGGCGGCGGACGACGCCGCCAACATCGTGCTCACCGACCCCGACTGGGACCGCGCCGAGCTGAGCATGGCCAAGCGCAAGACCGCCTCGAAGAACTGAAGAGCGCGTTCAAGCCCGGTCCGGCACGCAGGCGTGATGGGCGATGCGGTAGGTGCGCGCCGCGCCCAGCAGATGGGCGGAAAAATCGGCCGCGAACAGGCCGGCCAGCGCGGGGTCGCGCACGTTCAGCCCGCCGGCATAGGCGCCGAGCGCCGGCAGCACCAGCCGCGCCCCATCGGCGGCGAAACAGCGCCGGCGCACGCCGCGCCCGCGCCGCACGATGCGGGCGACCGGGTGGAAATGCCCGGCAATCTCTCCCCTCGTCGCGGTCTTCGAAGGCTCGTGACGCAGCACCAGCGGGCCGAGCGCGAGTTCCCCGACATGGCAACCGCCGAGTTCCGGCACCGGATCGGGATCGTGATTGCCCGCCACCCAGATCAGATCGCGTCCGCGCCGCAGCATGGCCAGCATGGCGCGCTCGGCGGCGCCCAGCCGGGCGCCGGCGCGCCGATCGTGCAGGCTGTCGCCCAGCGCCACCACGGTGCGCGGCCGGAAGGTGTCCACCAGCCGGGCCAGCACCGCCAGCGTGGCGGCGGAATCATAGGGCGGCAGCGGCACGCCGCGGGCGGCGAAGGCCGAGCCCTTTTCCAGATGCAGGTCGGCGACGATCAGCGCGCCCTCGGCCGGCCAATAGAGCGCACCGGCGGGGTCGAGCCGCAGCCGCGCGCCGGCAAGCTCGATCTCCTCAGCCTCCACCGCGAGCTCAGCCGCCACCCATCGCCTCCTGCACCAGTTCCGCCTCGGCTTCCGCCAGCAGGGCGTCGGCGGCCTCGCCGAACACCGCTTCGCGGCCGATCTCCAGCATCACCGGCACCGCAAGCGGCGAGACCCGCTCCAGCGCCATGTGGCTGATTCGCCCGCGCACCCGCGCCAGCATGTCGCCGAGCCGGCGAATGTCCAGAAGGCCGGTGGCGGCATCGGCGCGGGCGGCGCGCAAAAGCACATGGCCGGGCTCGTGGGTGCGCAGCACGTCATAGACCAGGTCGGTGGACATGGTGACCTGCCGGCTGTTCTTCTCCTTGCCCGGAAAGCGCCGCTCGATCAGCCCGCCGATCACCGCGCACTGGCGGAAGGTGCGCTTCATCAGCGCCGATTCGGCCAGCCACTCCTCCAGGTCGTCGCCCAGCATGTCGTAATCGAACAGGGCGTCGAGGCTGAGCCGGCCCTGCGCCACCGCCAGCGAAAGATCGGCGAGGCCATAGACCGCCAGCGCATAATCATTGGCGACGAAGCCGAGCGGGCGCAGCCGGGCGCGCTCCAGCCGCCGGGTCAGCAGCATGCCAAGCGTCTGGTGGGCGAGCCGGCCCTCGAACGGATAGGCGACGAGATAGTGGCGCGCCGCGCGCGGGAACGTCTCCACCAGCAGATCGCCGGTGCCGGGCAGGCGCGAGCGCAGGCGCTGAAGGCCGAGCCAATCGCGCACCTGGGGCGGCAGTTCGCTCCAGCTCGAAGGCTCGGACAGCAACGAGCGCACGCGGGCGGCCAGGAAGGTGGAGAGCGGAAACTTGCCGCCGGCATAGGACGGCACGCGCGGATCGCTCGATTGCGAGCGCGTCACCCGCACTTCGTCCTCCACGATGGCCTCGAAGCGCAGCACCTCGCCGGCGAACACGAAGGTGTCGCCGGGGCTCATGGTCTCGACGAAATACTCCTCCACCTCGCCCAGCACCCGGCCGCCGAAGCGGGCACGGGCGCCGGCGAGGCGGACTTTCAGCATGGTGGATTCGACGATGGTGCCGACATTCAGCCGGTATTGCTGCGCCACCATGGGGTTGGCGACGCGCCACAGCCCGTCCTTGCGCTGGCGGATGCGGGCGAAGCGCTCATAGGCGCGCAGCGCATAGCCGCCGGTGGCGACGAAATCGACCACATCGTCGAAATCCGCCCGCGCCAGCCCGGCATAAGGCTCGGCCGAGCGCACCTCGGCATAGAGCTCGTCGGGCGCGAACGGCGCGCCGCAGGCGACGCCCAGCACATGCTGGGCCAGCACGTCGAGCGCGCCGACGCGCTCCACCGCGGCATCCTGCGCCCCCGCCCTCACCGCACCGATGGCGGCACGGCACTCGAGCACCTCGAACCGGTTGGCCGGCACCAGCAGCGCCTTGGAGGGCTCGTCGAGCCGATGGTTGGCGCGGCCGATGCGCTGCATCAGGCGCGAGGCGCCCTTGGGCGCGCCGACATTGATGACGAGGTCGACATCGCCCCAATCGATGCCGAGATCGAGCGAGGAGGTGCACACCACCGCCCTCAGCCGCCCGTCGCCCATCGCTGCCTCGACCCGGCGGCGCTGCGTCACGTCGAGCGAGCCGTGGTGCAGCGCGATCGGCAGATTGGCCTCGTTGATGTGCCAAAGCTCCTGGAACAGCAGCTCGGCCTGCATGCGGGTGTTGACGAACACCAGCGTCATTTTGTGATCGCCGATCCGGCGGTAAATGTCGGCCAGCGCGTGCCGGGCGGTGTGGCCGGCCCAGGGCATGTGGGCGCTGGTGTCGAGCATGGCGAGGTCCGGCGCCGCGCCGGGCGGGGCGACCACCAGATCGGCCATTGCCGGCTCGATGCCCTGCGGCACCAGCCAGCGGCGCAGCGTATCGGGGTCGGCAACGGTGGCGGAGAGCCCGACCGACTGCACGCCGGCGGCGAGCGCGCGCAGCCGGGCGAGGCCGAGCGACAGCAAATCGCCACGCTTTGAGGTGGCCAGCGCGTGCAGTTCGTCCAGCACGATGCGCCGGAGCCCGCCGAACAGAAGCGGCGCGTCGGCGGAGGCCAGCAGCAGCGCGATCTGCTCCGGCGTCGTCAGCAAGATGTCCGGCGGATCGCGCCGCTGGCGCTGGCGCCGGGCCGCCGGCGTGTCGCCGGTGCGGGTCTCGATCCGCACGTTCAGAGCCATCTCGGCGGCGGGCCGCTCCAGATTGCGCGCCACATCGACGGCAAGCGCCTTGAGCGGCGAGATATAGAGCGTGTGTATGCCGCCGGTCGCACCGCCGGCCGTGAGTTCGACCAGGCTGGGAAGGAAGCCGGCCAGCGTCTTGCCGGCGCCGGTGGGGGCGATGAGCAGCACCGAGCGGGCGCGGCGCGCCAGCTCCAGCAGTTCGAGCTGGTGCGGGCGCGGCGCCCAGCCACGGGCGGCGAACCAACCGCGAAACGGCTCGGGGATGTCAGCCGACATAAATCGGCGCTTCGCCGCATCGGGGTGTGCTGCCGCTCATGCCTCAGTATCGCGCGACTCCCTTGGCGGGCGCAACGCCACCACCACCAGCCCCGGCACCGGCTCGTGCCGGTCGCGGCGGATCGAACCGGGCTCGAACACCACCGGCGCGAGCCCGCCCGCGGCCAGCGCGGTGCGCACATAAGCAGCGCCGTGCGCGAAGCGCAGCGTGTCGCGCAGCCGCACGCCCTCGCCGTCATGGGTCTCGGTGGTGAAGGCGGCGAGCCCGCCCGGCGCCAGCACGCGGCCGGCCTCGTTCAGCACCGGGGCGAGGTCGTCGAGATAGCAGAACACGTCGGCGGCGATGACGAGGTCGGCACCCGCCGCCGGCTGCCGCTCCAGGAAACCGAGCAACCCGCCGGCCTCCACGCTGCGATAGAGCCCGCGCGCTTGCGCCCGCGCCACCATGGCCGGGGCGATGTCGACGCCGATGAAGGCGTCCACCGTGCCGGCAAGCTGCACGCCGGCAAGGCCGGTGCCGCAGCCGAGATCGAGCCCATGGCGGAAGCGGCAGTCCCGCCCCAGCGCGGCGCAGGCCGATTGCAGCGCGGCGTGCAGCAGTTCGGGGCCGTTATAGCCGAGCCGGGCCAGCGCGCCGTCGAAGCGTCCGGCATATTGGTCGAACAGCGTGCGCACATAGGCCTCGCTCATCGGCCGCAGCGGGCCGGCACCCAGCCGGGCGAGCCGCAGCGCGGCGCCGAGCGCGTCCGCCGGGTCGAGCGCCTGCGCGCGGCGATAGGCCTGCGCCGCGGCATTGCGTTCTCCGGCCGCCTCGCGCGCCTCGCCCAGCAGGAACCAGGCGGCGAGCAGGCCGGGCGCGCGCTCCACCGCCTCGTCGAGCAGGCTGGCGGCATCGGCGGCGTTGCCCTCGTCGAGCAGCGCCCGCGCCCATTGCAGCCGGCGATCGAGCGCCGGATCGCCGGACGACAAAAACAACGGGCCAAGGGTCATGGAGCGCCCTATATCTTCGAAGCGATGCGCCCGGAAGAGCTGCTTCTCCCAACCCCGCAGGGGCTCTATTCGCCGGCCGGCGATTTTTTCGTCGATCCGATGCGCCCGGTGGCGCGCGCCCTCGTCACCCACGGCCATTCCGATCACGCCCGGCCCGGACATGGCGCCGTGCTGGCGACCCGCGAGACGCTCGACATCATGGCGATACGCTATGGCGAAGGCTTCGCCGGCACCACGCAGGCGGCGGCCTATGGCGAGCGGATCGAGATCGGCGGCGTCGCGGTGAGCTTCCACCCGGCGGGTCACATTCTCGGCTCGGCGCAGATCGCGCTGGAATGGCGCGGCTGCCGCATCGTGATCTCCGGCGACTACAAGCCGGGCGCGGACCCCACCTGCACGCCGTTCGAACCGGTGCCGTGCGACGTCTTCATCTCCGAGGCGACCTTCGGCCTGCCGGTGTTCCGGCATCCCGACCCGGCGGCCGAGATGGCAAAGCTGATGGGCTCGCTCGCGCTGTTTCCGGAACGGGCGCATCTGGTCGGGGCCTATGCGCTGGGCAAGGCGCAGCGGGTGATCGCGCTGGCCCGTGCCGCCGGGCATGACGCGCCGATCTATCTGCACGGCGCGGCGGAGCGGCTTACCGCCTATTATGCCGGTGCCGGCATCGCGCTGGGCGAGGTGCGGCCCGTGCGCGAGGCCAAGCCCGCGGACCTCGCCGGCCGCCTCATCATCTGCCCGCCCGGCGCGCTGGCCGACGTCTGGTCGCGGAAATTTCCCGATCCGGTCACCGCGTTTGCGTCCGGCTGGATGCGGGTACGGGCACGGGCGCGGCAGAACGGCGTCGAGCTGCCTTTGGTGATCTCCGACCATGCCGACTGGCCCGGCCTGCACGCCGCCATTCGCGCCACCGGTGCCGGCGAGCTATGGGTCACCCATGGCGAGGCCGACGCGCTGGTGCACTGGGCGCTGCTGGAGGGGCTGCAGGCGCGCCCGCTGCATCTGGTCGGCTATGGCGAGGAGGAAGTGGAGGCGCCGACATGAACCGCTTCGCCGCCTTGCTCGACCGCCTCGCCTATGAGCCGCGCCGCAACGGCAAGATCCGGCTGATCGCCGATTATCTGCGCCGCACCCCGGACCCGGAGCGCGGCTGGGCGCTGGCCGCGCTCACCGGCGCGCTCAGTTTTCGAAACGCCAAGCCCGGCCTGATCCGCGAACTGATCGGCGCGCGGACCGACCCGGTGCTGTTCGCGCTGTCCTACGATTTCGTCGGCGACCTTTCGGAGACGGTGGCGCTGATGTGGCCCACTCCGGAACAAGCGGCCAATGGGCCGGCTCCGCCGCTGTCCGCCGTGGTGCATGCCTTCGCGACGCTCGGGCGCAGCGAGATGCCCGCGGTGCTGACCGGCCTGCTTGATCGGCTGGACGAGACCGGGCGCTGGGCGCTGCTGAAGCTGATCACCGGCTCGCTGCGCATCGGCGTCTCGGCCCGCCTCGCCAAGACCGCGGTGGCGGCGCTCGGCACGCTGGAGCCGGACGCCATCGAACTGGTGTGGCCCGGCCTCGCCCCGCCTTATGAGCCGCTGTTCGCCTGGGCGGAGGGGCATGGGCCCCGGCCTGAGACCGAAGACCCGGCGCCGTTCCGCCCGGTGATGCTGGCTCACGCCATCGAACTGCCGGACTTTGCCGCGCTGGACCCGGCGGCGTTTCGCGCCGAATGGAAATGGGACGGCATCCGCGTGCAGGCGGTGCGGGCCGGCGGAGTCACGCGGCTCTACAGCCGGACCGGCGAAGACATTGCGGCTGCTTTTCCCGATCTCGCTGAGGCGCTGGCCTTCGAGGGTGCGGTCGATGGCGAACTGCTGGTGCTGCGCGCGGGGCGGGTGCAGTCGTTCAACGTGCTGCAGCAGCGGCTGAACCGAAAGGGCGTGACGCCGAAGCTGCTGGCCGAATTCCCCGCGCACATCCGGGCCTACGATCTGCTGGCGGACGGCACGGAAGACCTGCGCGACCTGGGCTTCGAGGCCCGCCGGGGGCGGCTGGAACGGCTGGTGGGCGCGCACCGCGGCGCGCGGCTCGACCTGTCGCCTCTGGTGCCGTTCGTCACCTGGGACGAACTGGCGAGCGCCCGCGCCGACCCTGCCGCACACGGCGCCGGCGCCGATGCCGAGGCGGTGGAAGGCGTGATGCTGAAGCGTGCCGACAGCCTCTACCTGCCGGGCCGCCCGAAGGGGCCGTGGTGGAAATGGAAGCGCGACCCGCATCTGGTCGATGCCGTGCTGATGTACGCCCAGCGCGGCCACGGCAAGCGCTCGTCCTACTACTCCGACTACACCTTCGGCGTCTGGACCGAGGAGGGCGAATTGGTGCCGGTGGGCAAGGCCTATTTCGGATTCACCGATGCCGAACTGCTTGAGATCGACCGCTTCGTGCGGCGCCACACGGTGAACCGCTTCGGCCCGGTGCGCGAGGTGGCGCATGCGCCCGACCAGGGGCTGGTGCTGGAGGTGGCGTTCGAGGGGCTGGCCCGCTCCACCCGCCACCGCTCCGGCCTCGCCATGCGCTTTCCGCGCATCGCGCGGCTGCGCTGGGACAAGCCGCCGCGCGAGGCGGACCGGCTGGCCACGCTGGAGGCGATGCTGCAAGACCCGCTCGATGCCTCCCCGCCGCCTCAAGGGCATGCTAGGTGAGGCGCAACACCGTCATACGAGGACCGCGCCGATGTCCGACAACCAGCTTGCCCGCTTCCTGGGCGGCTCCCCGGCCTGGGTGCTGGTGCGCCTGCTGCTGCTCTCCGTCGTGGTGGGCGTGATTTTGAGCGCGCTCGGGCTCGACCCGCTGAACATATTGCAGAGCCTGGAGCGGCTGCTGCGCAGCCTGTTCAATTTCAGCTTCGAAGCGGTCGAGCGGCTGTGGCGCTATTTCCTGCTCGGCGCCGTCATCGTCATTCCGCTCTGGCTCATCCTGCGGATCGCCAGCAGCAGGTAGTGGACATGGACGCCGCCGCCGGGGCACGGGCGGTCACCCATCGCCGCATGCTGGCGCTCGCTCTGCCGGCGACGCTGGCGCAGATGACGACGCCGCTGCTCGGCCTCGTTGCCACCGGCGCCATCGGCCGGCTGGGCGATGCGGTGCTGCTCGGCGCGGTAGCGGTGGGCGCGCTGCTATTCGATGTGGTGTTCTGGGTGTTCGGCGCGCTGCGCATGGGCACTGCCGGCCTCACCGCGCAGGCGCTGGGGCGTGGCGACGGCACCGAAATGCGCGCCACGCTGGCCCGCGCGCTGCTGATCGCCTTCGCCATCGGCCTCGCCCTCATCGTGCTGCATGTTCCGCTGGGGCGTGGCCTGTTCGCGCTGATGGGCGCGAGCGCAGCGGTGAACGAGGCCGCGTTCGCCTATTTCTCCACCCGCATCTGGGCGGCGCCGTTCGCCATCGCCAATTTCGTGCTGCTGGGCTGGCTGGTCGGCATTGCCCGCACCGATATCGGGCTGGCGCTTCAGGTGTGCATCGCGCTGGTGAATGCCGGGCTCACCGCACTGCTGGTGCTGTATTGGGATTTTGGCATCGTCGGCGCCGCCGCCGCCAATCTGCTGGCGGAAGTGTCGGGAACCGCGGCCGGCCTGTTCATGGCGGCGCGCGTGCTGCATGGCGGCTGGCGCGTGCCCTGGGGGCGGGTGCTGGACCGCGCGCGGCTGGTGCGGACCGTGGCGGTGAACGGCGACATCATGGTGCGCACCGGGCTGCTGATGCTGGTATTGATGTTTTTCACCGCCCAGGGCGCGCGGGCCGACGACGTGACGCTGGCCGCCAATGCGGTGCTCTACAACATCGTGATGGTGACCGCCTTTTTCCTCGACGGCTTCTCCACGGCCGCCGAGCAGATGTGCGGCCAGAGCGTCGGCGCGCGCGACCGTGCCGCCTTCGACCGCTCGGTGCGGCTCATCCTGATCTGGGGTTTCGGCTTCGCGGTGCCGTGCGGCCTGCTGCTGCAGTTCTCCGGCGGCCAGTTGATCGACCTGCTTGCCGCCAATGAAGCGGTGCGCGCGGCTGCCCGCGCCTTCCTGCCCATGGCGGCGCTGGCGCCGCTGATCGGGGTGGCCGCCTTCGCCTATGACGGCATCTATGCCGGGGCGACCTGGTCGCGCGACATGCGCAATCTGATGCTGCCGGCGGTGGCGGTGTTCTTCGCCACCTGGTGGGTCACACGGCCTCTCGGCAATGCCGGGCTGTGGGGCGCCTATCTCGCCTTCCTTGGCTCGCGCGGCGTGTTCCAGGCCCTGCGCATGCCGGCGCTGGTGCGCCTCACCTTCCGCTGATCCAGTCCGCCGCGCCGCTGCCGACCACGCCCGCGAGCGTCACGCCCTCGCGCGCCAGCCGGGAGGAGAGCCCGGCCTTGATGCGGCCGGCCAGCCCCAGGCCCTCATAAACCAGTCCCGTATAGAGCTGCACCAGGCTGGCGCCGGCGCGGATTTTCTCGAACGCCGTCTCCGCGCTGTCGATGCCGCCGGCGCCGACCAGCGGAAAGGCGCCTTCCGCCCGCACGAAGGCGTGCGCCAGCATGCGGGTGGACGGCGCGAACAGCGGTCGTCCCGACAGCCCGCCGGCTTCGCCTCGCTCCGGTGCGCGCAGGCTGGCCGGGCGGGCGATGGTGGTGTTGGAGACGATCATGCCTTCGATGCCGCGCCGGCGGGCCACCGACACCACGGCGTCCAGACTGTCCAGGGCGAGGTCCGGTGCGATCTTCAACAGCACCGGCACGCCCGGCGCGGCGCGTTCGCGCGCCTCGACCACGCGCGCGAGCAGGTCATCGAGCGCACGCTCCTCCTGAAGATCGCGCAGCCCCGGCGTGTTCGGCGAGGAGACATTGACGGTGAAATAGCCGGCAAGCCCGGCAAAGGCTGTGATCCCGGCGACATAGTCGGCGGCGCGGTCGGTGCTGTCCTTGTTGGACCCGACATTGACGCCGACAAGGCCCGGCCGCCCGGCCCGCGCCGCCAGCCGCGCCTTGGCGGGGCCGTGCCCGCCGCTGTTGAAGCCGTAGCGGTTGATCACCGCCCGGTCGGCCGTCAGCCGGAAATTGCGCGGGCGCGGATTGCCCGGCTGCGGGCGCGGCGTCAGGGTGCCGACCTCGACGAAGCCGAAGCCGGCCGCCAGCATGGCATCCGGCACCTCCGCTTCCTTGTCGAACCCCGCCGCCAGCCCGACCGGATTTGGAAAATCGAGCCCGAACGCCCGCACATGCAGCCGCGCCTCGTCGACGGGCGGGTTGCCGGCCGGCAGCAGCGCCAGCGCCCGCACCGCCAGCCGGTGGGCGGTTTCAGCATCGAGCCGGCGGACCAGCGGCAGAGCGAGATCGAACAGCACGCCTATGCGAGCTCCGGAAAGATGTGGAGCCCGTCGGCGCCGAGCGGCAGCGGTTCGACACCGCGCACGGCGGCGAGCGGCAGGGGCGCATAAAGATGCGGGAACATGTCGCCGCCGCGCGAGGGCTCCCAGCATAGGGCGGTGCCGAGGGCGGCGGCCTCGACGGCGATCAGCAGCAGCTCGTGCTGGCCGGCAAAGTGCCGGGCGGCGGTCGCTTGTGCCTGGGCGGCGGTGGAAAAATGGATGTAGCCGTCGGCGATGTCGACCGGCGCCCCGGCGAACACGCCGACCGCCTCGGCCGCGCTCCACAAAGCCCGCGGGCAGATCTTGTAGATGATGCCGGACACCAACAGCCCTCCCGGACCGCGCACGCGGGACGCCCCGTGCCGGCGGGTCCTAGCCGGCAGCGCAGGTCCTTGGCAAGTCGTCCTTCCGGGCGTCGGCTGGACAAATCCCATACAGAGGCTATAATTCCTAGGAAGCGACAATATTCCGGGACACCATCCTATGCTGACCCATGCGCAAATCTGGAAGGCGGTCGACCGGCTGGCCGAGCGCCACGGCCTGTCGGCATCCGGGCTGGCCCGGCGGGCGGGGCTGGACCCCACCACCTTCAACCGCTCCAAGCGGCGGACGGCGGACGGGCGGATGCGCTGGCCGTCTACCGAGAGCGTCGCCAAGATGCTGGCCGCGACCGGCGCCAGCATCGACGATTTCATGCAGTTGCTCGATGGCGGGCGCCCGACCGGGCATTCCATACCGCTGATCGGGCTGGCAAAAGCCGGGGCCGGCGGCTTCTTCGACGACGCCGGCATGCCGGTCGGCGGTGCCTGGGAGGAGATCCTGTTCCCGAATGTCGCCGATGAGCGCACCTATGCGCTGGAGATCACCGGCGATTCGATGATGCCGCTGTACCGCGACGGCGATGTCGTGGTGGTCTCGCCCGCGGCTCCGGTGCGGCGCGGCGACCGGGTGATCGTGCGCACGCGCGAGGGCGAGGTGATGGCCAAGGAACTCAAGCGCCGCACGGCGAAGACCGTGGAGCTTCGCTCGCTCAATCCCGACCATCCCGACCGGGTGTTCGCCGAGAGCGACGTGGTGTGGATCGCCCGCATCCTGTGGGCCAGCCAGTAATCGTCGCGCCAAAAACATATGGCCCGCCGGGCGTACCCGGCGGGCCATATTCGGGGTTGCCGCGACGCCAGCGTCAGCAGCGAACCGCCACCACTCGACCATAGGCATCACGGGCATAGCACTCGCGCGGGGCAGTCGCGGCGCCGATTACCGCGCCGGTGCCGGCACCGACCGCCGCACCGACCGCGGCGCCCGTACCGCCGCCGGCAATCCCGCCGATCACAGCGCCGGTGCCGCCGCCGATCAACGCACCAGTGCCCACGCGACGGTCGGTCTGGCTGCAGGCCGCCATGCTGAGGGCGAGCGCGGAAACGGCGATGATCTTGTACATGGTGCCTCCTTGAGACTGCTCGGACCGGCTCCCCGCCGGCTGAATCTGCCCCGACAACGCAAGATCGGCGCTGTGGTTCCCTGACGTCGTCTCACCCCACCGACGCATAGTGTTCTACGAAATCGATCCGGGCTGGAAAACGCTCAAGCCGTATCTTCGGGTGGTGCCGCAGCCGGGGAAATAGCCTCCAGAAGCTTGCGGTACTGGATGAAGCCGCTGCGGTCGGCAACCCGGTCGTAAAGCGCGCGGGCGGTGGCGTTGGTCTCGTGCGTCAGCCAATAGACGCGCGAGCAGCCGAGCCCCGCCGCCGCCTCATAGACATGCGCGATGAGGCGGCGGGCGATTCCACGGCCGCGGACCGCCTCATCGACGAACAGGTCCTGGAGATAGCAGTAATCGCTCACCGTCCAGGTGGAGCGATGGCGGATCATGTGCACCAGCCCGACCGCCCTTCCCTCATGAATGGCGAGTGCCCCCCACATCGGCTCGGCCGGATCGAGCAGGCGCTGCCAGGTCACCTGCGTGGTCTCGGGGGCGATCGCGACCTCGTAAAAGGTCTGATATCCGCGCCACAGCGCGTCCCATTCGGCGAAATCGCCCGGTTCGACCGATCGGATCATGGTTCACCCAGCCTTGTACCTGCAGGCAGCGGCGCGCCCCGCAGAAAATCTTCGGCCGCCATGGCCCGGCTGCCGGCGCGTTGCAGTTCCAGAAGCTCGACGGCGCCTTCGCCGCAGGCGACCCGCAACGTGCCGTCCAGCACCTCGCCGGGCCGGCCTGTGCCCGGCGCGCAGCGGCTGCGCAACACCTTGACCCGCACCGGGGCGCCGGCGACCGGAGCCTCGAACCAGGCGCCGGGGAACGGCGACAGGCCGCGCACATGGTCGTGCACCGCCCCGGCCGGCCGCGTCCAGTCGATGCGGGTCTGCGCCTTGTCGATCTTGGCGGCATAGGCGATGCCGCTCTCGGGCTGCGGCGCGAAGGCGAGCCCGCCGCGCTCCAGCGCCGCCAGCGCCCGCGCCATCAGGTCGGCGCCGATCGGCATCAGCGTGTCGTGCAGTTCGCCGGCCGTCATGTCGGGGCCGATCGGCACGCGCTCCACCAGGCCGACCGGCCCGGTGTCCAGCCCTTCCTCCATCCGCATCACCGCGACGCCGGTCTCGCGGTCGCCGGCCATGACGGCGCGCTGGATCGGCGCGGCGCCGCGCCAGCGCGGCAGCAGGGAGGCGTGGAGATTGAGGCAGCCGAGCCGCGGCGCCGCCAATATCGCAGCCGGCAGTATCAGCCCATACGCCACCACCACGGCGACATCGGCATCGTGCGCGGCGAAGGCGCTCGCGGCTTCGGGCGTCCGCAGGCTGCGCGGGTGCAGCACCGTCAGGCCGAAGCGCTCGGCGGCGCGCTGTACCGGCGAGGGCACGAGGTCGAGCCCGCGCCGGCCGCCGGCCGCGGGCGGGCGGGTGTAGACCGCCACGACCTCGTGGCCGCGTCCGACGATCTCGGCCAGCGTCGGCACGGCGAAGTCCGGCGTTCCCATGAAAACGATGCGCATGCGGCCCGGCGGGTGCGGCGTCAGTCGCCGTCCTCCCGCTCCTTTTCCTTGGCGGCCTTGATGAACTTCTTCACCACCCGGTCGCGCTTGAGCTTGGAGATGTGGTCGATGAACAGCACCCCGTTGAGATGGTCGATCTCGTGCTGCACGCAGGTGGCGAGCAGCCCGTCCGCCTCGACCTCGCGCTCGATGCCGTCAAGGTCGAGATAGCGCACCGTAACCCGCGCCGGGCGCTCGACATCCTCGTAATATTCCGGGATCGACAGGCACCCCTCCTGATAGACCGACAACTCCTCCGAGGCAGCGACGATCTGCGGATTGATCAAGGCCAGCGGTCGCTTGGGATCGCCGTCTCGGGCGGTGTCGACGGTGACGACGCGCTGCGCAACGCCGATCTGGATCGCCGCCAGCCCGATGCCGGGGGCATCGTACATGGTCTCGAACATATCCTGCGCGAGCGCGCGCAGCCGCGCGTCGAACCGCGTCACCGGATCGGAGACGAGGCGCAGGCGGGCGTCGGGAAGAATGACGAGAGGGCGCACGGACATGGGGTGCCAGATAAGATAGCCGCGCGCGCCGGTCAACGCGGCCAAGGGGCCGATGTTCGCTTTTCGTTCGCCAGAGAATACGAATCGCGTTATCCAATCCGCCATGGACCAGCCCGTTTTCCTGCTTGGCAGCCACCTCGTGACGTTAAGCGAGATCGCCCTCGGTGCGGCGGTGCTGCTGGGCGCGCTGGCGCTGCTGCTGGCCGGCCGGCGCTCAAGGGCGGAAGCCGAGGAGCGGCGGGTGCAGGAGCAGGAACAGGCGCGCCGCGCCCGCGAGACCGAGGAGCGCCTGGTCCAGCTCGCCCGCATCCAGTCGGAAACCTCGGGCCGGGTGCAGTCCATGGCCGAGGTACTGGCGCAGCGCCAGAGCGAACTGGCCCGCGCGGTTGCCGAGCGGCTCGACGCCAGCTCGCACCGCATGGGCGAGAGCCTGGCGCGGGCCTCCGAGGCGACGCACGAGAATCTCGCGCGGCTCAACGACCGGCTCGCCGTGGTCGACCAGGCCCGGCTCAGCCTCGGCGAATTGTCCGGCCAAGTGCTGGCGCTGCGGGAAACGCTCGCCAACAAGCAGGCGCGCGGCGCGTTCGGCGAGGGCCGGCTGCAGGCCATCGTCGCGGACGGCCTGCCGCGCGACAGCTTCGCGTTCCAGCACACGCTAGCGAGCGGCCGGCGGGCCGATTGCGCGGTGTTCCTGCCCGGCGACCAGCGTCCGCTGCTGGTGGATTCCAAGTTCCCGCTGGAGGCGGTCACCGCCTTTCGCGAGGCCGTCACGCCGGAGGCGCGCAAGCAGGCCGAGGCGCGGCTGCGCCACGATGTCGGCAAGCACATCTCCGACATTTCCGAGCGCTATGTGGTGGCCGGCGAGACCCAGGACGTGGCGCTGATGTTCGTGCCCTCCGAGTCGGTCTATGCCGAGCTGCACGAGCATTTCGACGACACCATCCAGCGCGCCTTCCGCGCCCGGGTCATCCTGGTTTCTCCCTCGCTGCTCATGCTGGCGATCCAGGTGGTGCAGGCCATCGCCAAGGATGCCCGCATGCGCCAGCAGGCCGACCTGATCCGCAAGGAGTGCGGCGAACTGGTCGCCGACGTCGAGCGGCTGCGCGACCGGGTCGCCAATCTCGCCCGGCATTTCGGGCAGGTCGGCGAGGACGTGGCGCAGGTGGTGATTTCCGCCGACAAGATCGCCCGCCGCGGCGCGCGGATCGAACAGCTCGAATTCGAGACCGTGCCGAATGAGCGGCCGGACGTCCGGCTCAGATCGGCCGAACTCGGTGCCGCCGAGTAGGCTCGGCTCTCTTACATCGCTCCAATTCGCGTCTGGCAGCGCCTTCTGCTAAAAGCGATTTCCCACGGGTTTCGCAAGGCATGACGGCGTGATTGACCGGCTCGAACTTCTGCTGGCGCTCGCCAAGGAACGCCATTTCGGCCGCGCCGCCGAAGCCTGCGGCGTCACCCAGCCCACTTTGTCCGCCGGCCTCAAGCAGCTTGAAGAGACGCTGGGCGTGCGGCTGGTGGATCGCGGCTCGCGCTTCATCGACTTCACGCCGGAAGGCGAGCGCACGCTGGTCTGGGCGCGCCGCATCATCGGCGATGCACGCGCCATGCGGCAGGAGATCAGCGCCCTGCGAAAGGGCCTGACCGGCCATCTGCGCATCGCCGCGGTGCCCACCGCCATGCCGATGCTGTGCGAACTCACCACGCCCTACCGGCACAAGCACGGCGACGTGAGCTTCACCATCGTCTCGGCCACCTCTAAGGAAGTGCTGCGGCTGATCGAGAATCTGGAGGCGGAAGCCGGCATCACCTATCTCGACAATGAGCCGCTCGGCCGCGTGCGCACCGTGCCGCTCTATCGCGAGGGCTACCGCTTCATCACCTCGGTGGGATCGCCGCTTGGCGACCGCGCGTCGGTGACATGGGAGGAGATCGGCGAGGTGCCGCTGTGCCTGCTGACGCCGGACATGCAGAATCGCCGCATCGTGGACGGCCGGCTTCAGGCCGCCGGGCGGCCGCCCAAGCCGATGCTGGAGTCCAACTCCACCATCGCGCTGCTGTCGCATGTGCGCACCGGCGAATGGGCCAGCGTGGTGCCGACCACCCTGGCCGGGGTGTTCAGCTTCCCGGACACCATCCGTTCCATACCCATTCTTGAGCCGGAGGTGTCGCATCAGATCGGGCTGGTGGTGCTGGACCGCGACCCGATGACGCCGATCACCGCCGCGCTGGTGGCAGAAGCGCGCCAATTGGCGCCGGGCATCGCCGCCCGGTTCGGCTGAAACCGGGTTGGCTAGGGCAGATCGCCGGCAAGCAGCACGGCGCGCGTCGGGCGATCCGGGCCGAAATCCTCCACCGTCTCGATGGCGAGCAGATCGCCGAGACGCTTGCGGGCGCGGTTCACGCGGCTCTTGATGGTGCCGACGGCGCAGCCGCAAATATCGGCGGCCTCTTCATAGGAAAAGCCGGATGCCCCCACCAGCACCAGCGCCTCGCGCTGATCGGGTGGCAGCTTGTCGAGTGCGGTGCGAAAATCCTCGAAATCGAGATGGCTGATCTGGTCCGCATGGCTGGTCAGCGTCGCGGCGAAAGCGCCGTCGGAATCCGGCACTTCGCGCCGCCGCTTGCGGTATTCGGAGCGAAACAGATTGCGCAGAATGGTGAACAGCCAGGCCGGCAGATTGGTGCCCGGCCGGAAACTGCGAATATTGGCGAAGGCACGCAGCAGCGTCTCCTGCACCAGGTCGTCGGCCCGATCGACATTGCCGCTGAGCGAGATGGCGAACGCCCGCAAACTGGGGACGGACGCCAGGATCTCGTCGCGCAAGGCTGGGTCGAACGGGCTCACCGTGCACGACCTCCGGTCGGCGCATCGGTCGAGGGCTTGGCAGGCTCTTCGCCGGCACGATCAAGCTGGGCAAGCAGTTCGACGAAGCGGTCCGGCACGCCCTGCCGCACGACATCGTCGTACATGGCGCGCAGATGCTGGCCGATCTTGGACTGGACGTCATTGCCGAGCGTCGAGCGCCCAGCAGAGCCGCGCGGCACACTGACAACCGGCGCAGCGCCGGAAATCTCCGCGCGCGATCCGCTCTGCTCTTCTTCCATACTCTTTCTTCCCGACATGGCGCCTCCGCTGGCGCCTCTACGCCCGGACGAGCGCTGGCTCCATCGCTCATTCTGCGCTCGATAACGGCGTCACCCGGCGCCGGTTCCGCCCGACGCAGAATTAATCGCAAAATTATCCGCAAGCGGGGAACCGATCGGCAGGGCGCGGGTTAATTTGAGCCTGTTATCGACGCGCCATATGGGAGACGCTTGTGAGTTCGTCGCAAATTGTTGCGCAGCATCTGCCCTTTCTTCGCCGCTATGCGCGCGCTCTCAGCGGCGCGCAGAGTGCCGGCGATTCCTATGTGGCGGCCATGCTGGAAGCGCTGATCGCCGATCCATCCGTGCTTACGCCGCACACCGACCCGCGTGTGACACTGTATCGGATGCTGACACAGCTCTGGAACTCGGTAGGCATCAACGCCGAGCCCGAACGCGGTCCGCTGCCGGCCCGCGGCGAAGAGCGCCTCGGCCATATTACGCCGCAGGTGCGCCAGGCGTTCCTTCTGGTCTCGCTGGAAGGCTTCAATGAAGAAGACGCGGCGGCGGTGCTGGGCGTGGACATTCCGCGCCTGCGCACCCTGGTTGAGGAAGCCGGGCGCGAACTCGCCGCCGAAATCGCCACCGACGTGCTGATCATCGAAGACGAGCCGTTCATCGCGCTGGACCTCGAAGGCCTGGTCGAAGGCCTCGGCCACCACGTCACCGGCATCGCCCGCACCCATTCCGAGGCGATCACGCTGGCGCGGCGCAAGACGCCGGGTCTGGTGCTGGCCGACATCCAGCTCGCCGACGGCAGCTCCGGGCTCGATGCGGTGAACGAACTGATCGAGAGCGTCGAAGTGCCGGTGATCTTCATCACCGCATATCCGGAACGCTTCCTGACCGGGACACGGCCGGAGCCGGCCTTCCTCATTGCCAAGCCGTTCCAGACCGCGACCGTCGCCGCCGTGATCAGCCAGGCGCTGTTCTTCGAGCGGAAGGCGCGCCGCCGGGAGGAGCGCGTCTCAGCTTGAGCGCGCCGGCATGGATGTGTCTTTTGTGCCGCTCATCGAGGATACGGCCCGCCTCGTAACCGCCGGCTCCGCTCTAGCGATCGCGGTCGCGCTGTTCCGGCTGCTTCAGCTGCGGCGCGATCTGTCCGGCCGCAGCCGCCGCCTGTGCATGCTGTTCATGGCGCTGATGCTCGCGGTCGGGCTGTTGTCCGCGCTTGCGGCGCTCGATCTTGGCAGCAATTGGCAATCGGCCGGCCGCGTCGCCATTGCGCTGTTCGCCGCGGCGGCCGCGTTGGCGCTGTGGGATAATTTCAGCGTGCTGCGCCGGCTGCCTCTACCTGGCCAGGCGGCCGACGAGCAGCGCCGGCTGATGCTGGAACTCGCCACCGCCCTGCAACGCTACGAGATGGCGCTGCGCGGCTCCAAGGTCGCGGTGTTCACCCAGGACCAGGAACTGCGCTACACCTCGATCAGCAAGCCTATGTTCGGCATGCCGCTCGACAAGGTGATCGGCGCTACCGACGCCGAATTGCTGGGCGCCCGCCGCACCGAGCAGATCGACCTGCTGAAGCGCGAGGCGCTGGCGGCCGGCGCCACCCGCAAGGGCGAGATCGACATCGAGGAATCCGGCGAGCCGCGCTGGTACGATCTGCACATAGAGCCGCTGCGCGATCTTGCCGGCACCACCATCGGCCTTACCGGTGCCGCCGTCGATATCACCGAGCGCAAGGAGAACGAGCGGCATTTGCGGCTGCTGATGCGCGAGCTGACGCATCGCTCCAAGAACCTTCTCGCCGTGATCCAGGCCATGGCCCGCCAGACCGCGCGCCATGCCGCCACCATCGACGAATTCGTCGAGCAGTTCAGCGCCCGCCTACAGGCGCTGGCGCGCTCGCACGACTTGCTTGTGCAGGAAAGCTGGCACGGTGCCTCGCTCAGCGAAATGGTGCGCTCGCAGCTCGGCCACCATATCGACCGCGAAAACAGCCAAGTGGTGCTGGACGGGCCGGACATGCTTCTGAAGCCCGAGGCGGCCCAGAATATCGGCCTCGCTCTGCACGAGCTCTCGACCAATGCGGCCAAATACGGCGCGCTGTCGGTTCCGGGCGGAAGGGTCTCGATCGTCTGGTCGCGCCGGCCGGAAGAGGATGGCGGCGGGGTCGCGCTGTCCTGGAGCGAGCAGGGCGGCCCGCCAGTGACAGCCCCGAGCCAACGCGGCTTCGGCTCGCTGGTGATCGAGCGCAACCTGGCCCGCGCACTCGACAGCGAAGTGACGCTCGATTACGCCAGCGCAGGATTGACGTGCCGCATCATCATACCTGAACAGCATCTCGCGATCGGTCGATAATATAATACCCGATCACGCACTGATTTACCGTTCACATCCTATCGACTTTTCAATCCATCCTGAAAAGGAACGGTCGGTCGATCTGTGCGTTGCTTATTCAGACGGCCGATGGCCGCAAAGAATATGCCGAATTGCGAACCAGGAGATTCCCATGATCCGCAAGATCGCGACCTATACCACGCTCGCCGCCATTGCTTTCACGCCCGCGGTGGCCTTCGCGCAGTCTGCCCCCAATCCGGTATCGCCGCCCCCGGCCGCCACTGACCCGGCAATGCCGATGCCGGCCGAGAAGATGCCGTCCACCACCAATGCCGTACCGACCGTGGTTCCGGCCACGCCGAAATTCGTTCAGCAGCAGAGCAGCGGCCAATGGCTGGGCTCTGACCTGATCGGCACCGACGTGGTGACCGCGACGGATGAGGCGCTGGGCGAAATCAGCGACGTCGTGATGGAGAAGGATGGTCGCGTGGTCGCCGCCATCATCGATGTCGGCGGCTTCCTCGGCATCGGCGCCAAGCCGGTGGCGGTTTCCTTCGAAACGCTGACGGTCGCCCCGACAGCGAACGGCAGCAAGATCGTGGTGGCGCTGTCCAAGGAAGAACTGAACCAGGCGCCCGCGTTCAAGACGCTGGATCAGCAGCGCACCGCCACCCAGTGACGACAGCCCGCCATCGCGGCGGCCTTTGATCGACCCGGCCGGCTCCTTGCCGGCCGGGTCTTTTTTGTCGGCACGAATGCCACGGCAGGAAGGTGCGCGGCGTGATGACGCCGCGGGCCGGATGGTCTAAACGGGTAGGGGCAGCCTCTGGACCGCCCCATGAATGAACTTCGCCGACGCCGCCGCTCTGAATTTGCCTTTCGCGAACTGTTCGATATCGAAGCGGTGCGGGCGGAGCTGGCGCAGATCGCCCGAGACCACAAAACGGCGGGCGAGGCCGGCGGCGAGGCGGAACTGCGCCGCGCAGTCGCGCGCCATCTCAAGAAATCGCTGATCGCCGGCCATGCCACCGCCGAGCGCTGGCTGGTGGAGGATGGCTCCGGCCGGCGCTGCGCCGAGCGGCTGTCGCGGCTGCAGGACGAACTCATCCGGCTGATCCACGAACTGGCGGTGGGCACGCTCTACCCGTCCGACAACCCCTCCACCGCCGAGCGCATGGCGGTGGTTGCCGTCGGCGGCTATGGCCGCGGGCTGATGGCGCCGGGCTCGGATACCGACATTCTGTTCCTGCTGCCCTACAAGCAGACCGCCTGGGGCGAGAGCGTGGCCGAGGCCATTCTCTATGTGCTGTGGGACATGGGGGTCAAAGTCGGCCATGCCACCCGTTCCATCGACGAGTGCATCCGCCAGGCGCGCGGCGACATCACCATCCGCACCACCTTGCTGGAAGCGCGCTTCCTGCTCGGCGAGCGCAGCCTGTTCGACGATCTCACCAAGCGCTTCGCGCAGGAGGTGATGGAAGCCTCCGCCGCGGAGTTCGTCACCGCCAAGCTGGCCGAGCGCGAGGAGCGGCTGAAGCGCTCCGGCCAGTCGCGCTATCTGGTCGAGCCCAACGTCAAGGACGGCAAGGGCGGGCTGCGCGACCTGCACACGCTGTTCTGGATCGCCAAATACGTCTACCGGGTGCGCGGGACCGACGAACTCATCGCGGCCGGCGTCTTCACCGCCGACGAGGCAGCGGTGTTCCGGCGCTGCGAGGATTTCCTCTGGTCGGTGCGCTGCCACCTGCACTTCCTCACCGGAAAGGCCGAGGAGCGGCTGTCCTTCGATCTCCAGCGCGAGATGGCCGAGCGGCTCGGCTACACCGCGCATCCGGGGCTCAAGGACGTCGAGCGGTTCATGAAGCACTATTTCCTGATCGCCAAGGACGTCGGCGATCTCACCGCCATCGTCTCGGCGGCACTGGAGGAGCGCCATGAAAAGCCGGTGCCGCGGCTCAACCGCATGTTCGCCCGGCTGAAGCGCTCGCCGCGCCGCAGCCTGAAGGAGAGCAGCGACTTCATCGTCGACCACGACCGTATCAATGTCGCCGATGCCGGGGTGTTCGGGCGCGATCCGGTCAATCTCATCCGCCTGTTCCATATCGCCGACCGCCACGGCCTCGCCTTCCACCCGGACGCCCTGCGGCTCGCCCGCCGCTCGCTGCGGCTGATCGATGCGCGGGTCCGCGAGGATGCGGAGGCGAACCGGCTGTTCATGGAACTGCTGAGTTCGCGGCGCACGCCGGACATCGCGCTGCGCAGCATGAACGAGGCCGGCGTGCTGGGGCGCTTCGTGCCGGAGTTCGGCCGCGTCGTGGCGATGATGCAGTTCAACATGTACCACTCCTACACGGTGGACGAGCATCTCATCCGCTCGGTCGGGGCGCTGGCCGAGATCGAGCGCGGCGACCGGCCGGACTATGGCCTCGCCAATGAACTGATCGGCCAGATCAAGAGCCGGCAGATGCTCTACCTTGCGGTGTTCGTGCACGACATCGCCAAGGGCCGGCCGGAGGACCATTCGGTGGCCGGCGGCAAGGTGGCCCGCAAGCTGGGCCCGCGCTTCGGCCTCACGCCCGCGGAAACCGACACGCTGGTGTGGCTGATCGAGCAGCACCTCACAATGTCCAGCGTCGCGCAGTCGCGCGACCTCTCGGATCGCAAGACCATCGAGAATTTCGCCAGCGTGGTGCAGAACCTGGAGCGCATGAAGCTGCTGCTGGTGCTCACCACAGCGGACATTCGCGCGGTCGGGCCCGGCGTGTGGAACAATTGGAAGTCGCAATTGCTGCGCACGCTCTATCACGAGACCGAGCCGGTGATCACCGGCGGCTTCTCGGAGAGCAACCGCACCCTTCGCGTCGCCCGCGCCCAGGCGCAGTTCGCCGCCGCCTTGCCGGAATGGAGCGAGGAGCAGCGCGAGCGCTATATTTCCCGCCACTATCCGACCTACTGGCTGCGCGTCGACCTTGAGCACAAGCTGGCCCATGCCCGCTTCATCACGGACGCCGAAGCGCAGGGGCGCCGGCTCGCCACCATCGTGCATCTCGATGCGGCGCGCGGCATCACCGAACTGACCGTGCTGGCCCCGGACCACCCCAAGCTGCTGGCGGTGATCGCCGGCTCCTGCGCCGCGGCCGGGGCCAACATCGTCGACGCCCAGATCAGCACCACCACCGACGGCTGGGCGCTCGACACCATCGCGCTGACCCGCGCCTTCGATCAGGACGCCGACGAGACCCGCCGGGCCGAGCGCATCTCCTCGGCCATCGAGAAATCGCTGTCCGGCGAGATCCGCCTGCCCGAAGTGGTGGCGAGGCGGGTGCCCAAGCGCCCGCGCGCCTTCACGGTGGAACCGGAGGTGACGCTCAACAACGCCTGGTCCAACCGGCACACCGTCATCGAAGTGTCGGGCCTGGACCGGCCCGGCCTGCTGTACGGGCTGACGCAGAATCTGTCGCGGCTCAATCTCAACATCGCCTCGGCGCATGTCGCCACCTTCGGCGAGCGGGCGGTGGACGTGTTCTATGTCACCGACCTGATGGGCGCCAAGCTGATCGGCGCCGCCCGCCACTCCGCCATCCGCCGCGCGCTGCTCCAGGTGCTCGACGCCGATGACGAGCCGGA
>JBGGNI010000086.1:0-6550 GCA_041287585.1 Xanthobacteraceae bacterium | reverse complement strand
CCCTACCCCTCCATCGGCACCACTGGCGCGTCCTTGGCCTGGGCCAGGGTCAACGCCGTCTTCACATTGCGCACATTGGGCGCCCCGGTAAGTTCCAGCACGAAGCTCTGAAACGTCCTCAGGTCCGGCGCCACGCACAGGAGCAGGAAGTCCGTCTCGCCGGAGAGCATCCAGCAGGCGCGCACCAGCGGCCAGCGGCCGACCTGCTCGGCGAAGGCGGAGAGGTCGGCCTCCGCCTGGCTCACCAGGTGCACCATGGCGAAAGCGGTGAGATCGAAGCCCAGCCGCTTCTCGTCCAGCAGGCCGCGATAGCCCTTGATGATGCCGTCTTCCTCCAGCGATCGCACGCGCCGCAGGCAGGGCGGCGCCGATATGCCGACGCGCCGGGCCAGCTCCACATTGGTGATGCGGCCGTCATTCTGAAGTTCGCGCAATATGCTGCGGTCGATCGCGTCGATGCGGCGAGCCAAGCGGCGTCTCCCTCGGGCCGGCGGCCCCCGCCAGCGTGGCCGCACCATAAAGGACGGCGGCCGACGCGCAATAATATTTCGCGGCAGACCGGCGCGCCGCGGCCCATGCGCCACACTTCTGTAGACAAGTGGCGGTGCCGACGGTAGCGACTTGCGACTTGGGTCCGGAGTCCCTACATTTTCGCATGGCTGGCTCGCCCCTGCGCCACTTCGTAGCGAGACGGCCGTACCTCGGCGGGACCGCTCCGGCCCGCTCTTGCTTATGCGAGTGATGCCATGTCGGCCCCCATCCACGCCAAGCTGGTGATCATCGGCTCCGGCCCCGCCGGTTACACTGCCGCCATCTACGCCGCGCGCGCCATGCTGGAGCCGGTGCTGATTCAGGGGCTGGATCCAGGCGGGCAGCTCACCATCACCACCGATGTCGAGAATTATCCCGGCTTTGCCGAGCCCATCCAGGGCCCCTGGCTGATGGAGCAGATGCAGACGCAGGCCGAGCATGTTGGCGCGCGCATCGTCACCGATATCGTGACGTCGGTGGATCTGTCGCGCCGGCCGTTCCGTCTGGAGACCGATTCGGGCGCGGTGTGGCTGGCCGAGACGCTGGTGCTCGCCACCGGCGCGCAGGCGCGCTGGCTCGATCTGCCTTCGGAGGAGCAGTTCCGCGGCTTCGGCGTCTCCGCCTGCGCCACCTGCGACGGCTTCTTCTATCGCGGCCGCGAGGTCATTGTGGTCGGCGGCGGCAACACCGCGGTGGAAGAGGCGCTGTTCCTCACCAATTTCGCCTCCAAGGTGACACTGGTGCATCGGCGCGACCATCTGCGCGCCGAGCGCATCCTCCAGGAGCGGCTGTTCAAGCACCCCAAGGTCGAGCTGGTGTGGAACGCCGCGTTGGAGGAGGTGAAGGGCGAGAACGATCCGCCGAAAGTCTCGTCCGTGGTGCTGCGCGACACCCGCACCGGGGCGTTGAGCGAGCGGCACGCCGACGGCGTGTTCATCGCCATCGGCCACGCCCCGGCAACCGAGCTGGTGAAGCACCAGGTGCGGCTGAAGCCGAGCGGCTATGTGTGGACCGCGCCCCATTCCACCGCCACCTCCGTTGAGGGCGTGTTCGCCGCCGGCGACGTTGCCGACGACGTGTTCCGCCAGGCGGTCACGGCCGCCGGCATGGGCTGCATGGCGGCGCTGGAGGCGGAGCGCTTTCTCGCCGCCCAACCGGCACTGGCCGATGCCGCGGAATGAGACGGGCGGTGGCGACGATGGACTGGGATAAGCTCAAGGTGTTCCATGTGGCGGCCGAGGCAGGCTCCTTCACCCATGCCGGTGAAGCGCTCGGCCTGTCGCAGTCCGCGGTCAGCCGCCAGGTTTCGGCGCTGGAGCAGGAACTGAAGATCCCGCTGTTCCACCGCCATGCCCGCGGCCTGATCCTGACCGAGCAGGGCGACCTGCTCTACCGCACCGCCCATGACGTGTTCATGAAGCTGGAAGCGGTTCGCGCCAAGCTGACCGACAGCCGCGAGAAGCCCAACGGTGAATTGCGCGTCACCACCACCATGGGCCTCGGCACCCATTGGCTCACGGCGCGCATCGGCGAATTCCTCGAACTCTATCCGGATATCCGCATCACCCTCATCCTCACCGACGAGGAGCTGGATCTCGCCATGCGCGAGGCGGACGTCGCCATAAGGCTGCGCCAGCCGGTGCAGCCGGACCTGATCCAGCGCAAGCTGTTCATCGTGCATTTCCACGCCTTCGCCTCGGCGGACTATGTGAAGCGCAACGGCACGCCGCGCACGCTGGAAGAGCTGGACAAGCACCGCATCATCCTGCTGGGTGGGCCAATCCCGAGCTATTTCCAACCGCTCAACTGGCTGGAGCGCGCCGGCATCGAAGACGGCCAGGAATCCCGCATACCGGCGCTGTCGGTAAACAATGTGCTGGGGCTGAAGCGCGCGGTGGAGCGCGGTGTCGGCATCGGCATCGTGCCGGACTATCTGCTGGAGGACTCGCCCAGCCTGGTGCAACTGTTCGCCGAGCGCACCACGCCGACGCTGGACGCCTATTTCGTCTATCCGCAGGAAATGCGCTCGGTGGCGCGCATCCAGGTGTTCCGCGACTTCCTGGTGGCCAAGGCGCAGCGCTGGAATTTCTGACGCCCCACGGCGCCGGGTGCGCCCACATCTTCGGCACATGGCAGAACCGAAGCAGCCAACCGGCCGGCGCATGCCTGCCATGCAGGCATATCGGCTGGCTTTCCGCCTAGTCCGGCAGCATATCTTGGAAACGGCGAACGCACTCGGTGCTTTTGCTGTTCCCCTCTGGAAGGTTCGCCGCCTCGCGCGGCGAGACTCGCCGGGCTCCTCGGAGCCCGGCTTTTTTCTGTGCGCGCGCGCTCACATGAACAGCTTTTCGCTGCCGAGACCGGCGTAGAGGCCGGCTACCTGCGGGCCATAGCCATTATAGATCACGGTCGGCCGGCGCTCGCCGGTGCCGATGTCGCGCTCGCTGGCCTGGCTCCAGCGCGGGTGCGGAACCTCGGGGTTCACATTGGCCCAGAAACCGTATTCGCGGCCCTGCACCTTCTCCCACAGCCCCACCGGCCGCTCGGCGACGAAGGAGATGCGCACGATCGACTTCACCGATTTGAAGCCGTACTTCCACGGCACGGCGAGCCGCAGCGGCGCGCCATACTGGTTGGGCGCCGGCTTGCCGTAGATGCCGGTGACCATGAAGGCGAGTTCGTTGGTCGCTTCCGCCATGGTCAGGCCCTCAATATAGGGCCAGGGATAGACGAAGCGGTTCTGGCCGGACGCCACCTTCGGGTTCACGAAGGTTTCCATGCGCACATATTTCGCCCCGGAGAGCGGCTTTGCCCAGGCGACCAATGCCGCCATCGGAAAGCCGGTCCACGGCACCGCCATCGACCAGGCTTCGACGCAGCGGTGGCGGTAGAGCCGCTCTTCCAGCGTCATGGCGCGGATGATGTCGTCTATGCCCACTTCGCGCGGCTGCTCCACCAGGCCGTCGATCTTCACCAGCCAGGGCCGGCGCGGCATGCGGGCGGCGACGCGGGCGACCGAATAATTGGTCTGGTCGGAGCCGAACTCGTAGAAATTATTGTAATTGGCGGTAACGGATTCGGGCGTCACCGGCTGGTCGATGGTGAAGGCGTCGTTGCGCTTGGCGGGATAGAGATCCCGCGTCGGGTCCGTCGCCGGATCGCCGACACTCTGCGCCCGTGCCGCCGTGGGACCGGCGGCAAGCAGCGCCGCACCGGCGCCCAGCAAGGTGCGCCGCGAGAAGAATACGGATTCGGGCGTGGCTGCGCTCTCGGGCAGCTCCCAGCCACGGCGACGACGGATCAGCATGGCAATCTCCCGCGCATTGGTGCTGCCGGAGAATACGTTGCGGCACGCCGACTTGTTACGGCCGCGTCTTCAACAAGCCGTGCGCGGCCTCATTTACCTGAGGCCGCGCATGACGAGCTCAGCGGGCGCGCAGGCGCAGATCGCCGACGCCGACAGCGAGATTGACGCCGGTCTGGCCTTCGATGCTGAAGGGCTGCAGCGCGATGGTGCGGTTGGAGCCGCCCACCAGCGCGTTGCCGGCAACGCCGAGGCCGACCGCGACGCTGCCGGAGACGCCGGCATAGTTGCCGGTGAGATCCTTGCGGCCGTCAATGGCGCGGGTCGGCGCGAAGACGGTCCAGAGCAGCACATTGCGCGCGGTGAAGCCGATATCGAGGCCCCAGCGGTTGATCGTGCCCTCATAGGGGTAGCTCACGCCGCGGGTCGACTTGAACTGGCAGGTCAGCGTGCGGCGCGAGCCGATGATGAAGCTCACCGAAGCGCTGCCCTTGCATTCGAGCATGCCGACCTCGGTGCGCCGGGCCTGGGCTGCGGCCGGCGTCGCCGCAACAGCGGCGGTGCCGGCAGCAAGGCCCGCTGCCAGCAGCATGCGGGTGAAGGAAGTGCGGATCATAGGACGTCTCCTCAGGGATATAGATTGGGTAGGTCGGTCGCACCGTGGCGGCATACGCGCCGCGCGGCACCAACCGGATCAGGCCAGAAGCGCGAGCGGCGTGCCGGGTTGGCCGCGCCGCCTGCGGGAAATGTCAGCGCAGCGCGCCGCAGAAGCGCTGGATTCGGCGGCCGGCCTCCTCCAGGTCGGCGGTAGCCGTCGCATAGGAGATGCGGAACGCCGGCCCAAGCCCGAACGCGGAACCATGTACCACCGCCACGCCTTCGGCCGCCAGCAGTTCGGTGGCGAAGGTCTCGTCGTCGGTGATCACCGTTCCGGAAGGCGCGGTCCGGCCGATCAGCCCGGCGCACGACGGATAGACATAGAACGCCCCCTCCGGCTTCGGGCACTTGATGCCGCTGGCCTGGTTGAGCATGGAGACGATGAGGTCCCGCCGGTCCTTGAACACGGCGTTATTGGCCGGGATGAAGTCCTGCGGGCCGTTCAGCGCCTCCACCGCCGCCCATTGGGCGATGGAGCTCGGGTTCGAGGTCGACTGCGACTGCAGCGTGCCCATCGCCTTGATCAGTTCGGCCGGGCCGCCGGCATAGCCGATGCGCCAGCCCGTCATGCAATAGGCCTTGGACACGCCGTTCATGGTCAAGGTGCGCTCATAGAGCGCCGGCTCCACCTGCGCCGGGGTGACGAAGGTGAAGTCGTCATAGACCAGGTGCTCATACATGTCGTCGGTCAGGATCCAGACATGCGGGTGGCGCAGCAGCACGTCGGTCAGCGCCTTCAGCTCGTCCCGGCTGTAGGCGGCACCGGAGGGATTCGACGGCGAGTTGAAGATGAACCACTTGGTGCGCGGGGTGATCGCGGCTTCCAGCGCCTCCGGCTTCAGCTTGAAATTATCCTCCAGCGTGGTCTCCACCGGCACGGGGGTGCCGCCGGCAAACTGCACGATGTCGGGGTAGCTCACCCAGTACGGCGCCGGAATGACGACCTCGTCGCCGGGGTCGAGCGTCGCCAGCAGCGCATTGAACAGCACCTGCTTGCCGCCGGTGCCAACGGTGATCTGGCTTGCCTTGTAATCCAGCCCGTTTTCGCGCTTGAACTTGGCGACGATGGCGGCCTTCAGCTCGGGAATGCCGTCCACCGCGGTGTAGCGCGTCTGGCCGCTGCGAATGGCGGCGATGGCGGCTTCCTTGATGTTGTCGGGCGTCTCGAAGTCCGGCTCGCCGGCTGCCAGGGCGATCACGTCGCGGCCTGCGGCTTTGAGCTCCCGCGCCTTGGTGGAAATGGCGATGGTGGCGGACGGGCTGATGCGCTTCATCGCCGCCGATATCAGGCTCATGGCCGAACTCCGCTTGATCCGTTCTGACGCGCGACAACTAGTCGAGCCCCGTAGGCGCTGCAAGCGCCGCGACGCGCTTGAAGCTGACGCAGCCACACCGGCACGCTAATGTTGCGCGCTCGCGGCAGAAACAAGCGGCAAAAACAGGCAGCAGGACCGGACCGTGCTCAAGCTCCACTCGATGCAGAATTCCGGTAATTGCTACAAGGTGCGCCTGCTGCTGGCCGTGCTGGGCCTGCCGTTCCGGCTGGTCGATGTCGACCTGCTGCGCGGCGAGAACCGCACGCCGGAGTTCCTGATGAAGAACCCGGAAGGCCGGGTGCCGCTGCTGGAGCTGCCCGGCGGGCGCTATCTCGCCGAATCGAACGCGATACTGGTCTATCTCGCCGAGGGCACCCGCTTCCTGCCGCAGGACCGGCTGGCCCGCGCCGAGGTGCTGCGCTGGATGTTCTTCGAGCAGCACAGCCACGAACCGGCCATCGCCGCCGCGCGCTTCTGGCTGAAACTGGTGCGCGGCGGGCGCGAACTGCGTACCCACGACATCGATCGTTGGCTGGAGGAGGGCTATGCCGCCCTCGGCGTGATGGAGCGCCATCTCGGCCGCCGGCGCTATTTCGTCGAAGAGACGCTGAGCGTCGCCGACCTCGCGCTCTATGCCCACACCCATGTCGCGGATGAAGGCGACTTCGATCTCGCCTCCTTCCCGGCGGTGCGCGCCTGGCTGGCGCGGGTGGCGGCCGAACCCGGCCATGTCGGCATGGAC
>JBGGNI010000085.1:0-7744 GCA_041287585.1 Xanthobacteraceae bacterium | reverse complement strand
CCGCGGCTGTCGAGAATCTCGCGCCCGACGATGTCGACAATGGCAGTCATCGCTTTCCCCGCTTTACGTCCAACGGACCCGTTCCCAGCGCGCTTCTACGCGAGCGCCGGGCCATGCGAAAGAGGGGCCAGTTGCGATGGGTGTGGGGGATGCGAGGTAAGCCGAGCTGGAGGCACTTGCCGCAATCGCGCCGCGCACCTCGGCCACGCGATGGCAAAGGGCAACGGTACTATTCGGCGGGGCGGCGATGGCGCCGATCTTCGGCGTCCGCCATTCGCTTCGCGGCCAGATAGATCGTCACGCCGAAGCCGAGGAACAAAAACGGGACGGCGAGCAAATAGAATTCAACCACGTTCATGACCGCATCCCTCCGAGGAGCGCGAGACCGATACAATGTAGGATCAAAGCGATGGCAAAACAAAGGATGGTTGAGGCAAACACATAGCCGACGTCGAGCGACAGGTGCGCCGTGCCATAGATATAGGCCGCCAAGGGCGCGAGACTCCCACCCGCGACTAGTGCAACGGCCAGCGCATTCAGAGCGTTTGCGGTCAGCTTGAGACGTTCGTTGAGGACCAGGCTCATATGCTCTCCGAGCGCCCCGCTTACTCCACCGTCACCGACTTCGCCAGATTCCGCGGCTGGTCCACATCCGTGCCCATCAGCACCGCCGTGTGGTAGGCCAGCAACTGGATCGGCAGCGCATAGACCAGGGGCGCCACCAGCGGGTGCATGGCCGGCAGGATCAGCGTCGCCTCGGTGGCGATCGCGCTCTCGGCGGCGCCGCGGGCGTCGGTCAGCAGCACGATGCGCCCGCCGCGCGCCGCCACTTCCTGCATGTTGGAGATGGTCTTCTCGAAAATGGCGTCGTGCGGGGCGATCACCACTACCGGCATGGTCTCGTCGATCAGGGCGATGGGCCCGTGCTTCAGCTCGCCGGCGGCATAGCCTTCGGCGTGGATGTAGGAAATCTCCTTCAGCTTCAGCGCGCCCTCCAGCGCCAGCGGATAGGAGGTGCCGCGGCCGAGATAGAGCACGTCGCGGGTCTTGGCGAAGGCGCGGGCGAGGGTTTCGATCTGCGGCCCGAGCTTCAGCGCCTCGGCCATCAGCCGCGGCACCTCCACCAGCGCATGGACGAGTTCGTGCTCCTCGGTGGGCGACAGCACGCCGCGCGCGCGCCCGGCCGCCACCGCCAGCGCCGCCAGCGTGGCAAGCTGGCAGGTGAAGGCCTTGGTGGAGGCAACGCCGATCTCGGGGCCGGCCAGGGTCGGCATCACCACGTCGCTGTCGCGCGCGATGCTGGAGCTCGGCACATTGACCACCGCCAGCACCTTCTGCTGCTGCGACCTCGCATAGCGCAGCGAAGCCAGCGTGTCGGCGGTCTCGCCGGACTGCGAGATCACCACGGCCAGCCCGTTCGCCGGCATCGGCGCCTCGCGGTAGCGGAATTCGGAGGCGACATCGATTTCGACCGGCAGCCGCGCATAGCGCTCGAACCAGTATTTGGCGATCAGCCCGGCATAATAGGCGGTGCCGCAGGCGGCGATGGAGATGCGGTCCAGCGCGGCGAAATCGAACGGCAGCGTGCCCGGCAGCCGCACCGTCTCGCTCGCCATGTCGAGATAATGCCCCAGCGTGTGCGCCACCACTTCCGGCTGCTCGTGGATTTCCTTGGCCATGAAGTGACGGTGCTGGCCCTTTTCCACCAGAAAGGCGGCGGCCTGCGCCTTCTGCACCGTGCGGCGCACCGGGGCGTTGGCTGCGTCGTGCACCTCGATGCCGGAATGGCGCAGCACCGCCCAGTCGCCGTCGTCGAGATAGGAGATGGTGTCGGTGAACGGCGCCAGCGCCAGCGCGTCGGAGCCGAGATACATCTCGCCGTCGCCATAGCCCAGCGCCAGCGGGCTGCCCTTGCGGGCGCCGATCAGCAGGCTTTCCTCGCCGTCGAACAGAAAGGCGAGCGCGAAGGCGCCCTTGAGCCTGGGCAGCGAGGCGGCGACCGCCTCCGCCGGCCCGCGGCCGGTGCGCAGTTCGCGGGTCACCAGATGCGCCACCACTTCGGTGTCGGTCTCGCTCTCGAAATTGGCGCCGTCTTCCAGCAGCTCGTCGCGCAGCTCGCGGAAATTCTCGATGATGCCGTTGTGCACCACGGCGACCTGGGTGGTGGCGTGCGGATGGGCATTGGCGACGCTGGGGCGGCCATGGGTGGCCCAGCGCGTATGGCCGATGCCGATGGTGCCGGCGAGCGGAGCCTCCGCCAGACGGGCCTCCAGATGGCGCAGCTTGCCCTCGGCCCTGCGGCGGGTCAAGCGGCCGTGCTCCAGCGTGGCGATGCCGGCGGAATCATAGCCGCGGTATTCCAGCCGCTTGAGCGCGCCGACCAGGCGGTCCGCCACCGGCGCGGTGCCGACAATGCCGATGATGCCACACATGAGAGAGCCTCGAATCCGCGGAACACTGATACAGTCTGCGCCGGTAGCTTTAACCGGCCCTCACCGCACCGCCGAAATCAATTCAAATCTCCGATCGTGTCAGCCCTTAAGCCGGGCGCGCAGCCGCTTGGCAAGGCCGGGCTTGGTGACCTGCCGCGACCGCCCGATCGCCAGCGCGTCGGCGGGCACATCGTCGGTGATCACCGAGCCGGTGCCGGTATAGGCGCCGTCGCCGATGCTGACCGGGGCGACCATAAGCGTGTTGGTGCCGATGAAGACGCCTTCGCCGATGACGGTGCGGTGCTTGCGGTAGCCGTCATAATTGCAGGTAATCGAGCCCGCACCGACATTCGAGCCCGCGCCGACGCTGGCATCGCCGATGTAGCTCAAGTGATTGACCTTGGCCCCCGCGCCGATGTCGGCGGCTTTCACCTCGACGAAATTGCCGATGTGCGCCCCCTCCCCCAGCGCCGCACCGGGCCGCAGCCGGGCGAACGGGCCGACGATGGCGCCACGGCCGATATGCGCGCCCTCGATGTGGCTGAAGGCGCGGATGGTGACGCCGTCCGCCACCCGCACGCCGGGGCCGAACACAACGTTCGGCTCCACCACCACGTCGCGGCCGAAAACGGTGTCGGCGGCCAGGAACACCGTCTCGGGCGCCACCAGCGTCGCGCCGCCCTTCATGGCGTGCGCCCGCAGCCGAGCCTGCATCAGCGCCTCGGCATCCGCGAGTTGGGCGCGGGTGTTGACGCCGGCAACCTCGGTGGGCGCCGCCTCGCGCACCGCGGCCGCGCGTCCCTCCGTGCGGGCCACCTCGACCGCATCGGTGAGGTAGAATTCGCCATTGGCGTTGGCGTCGCCGATGCGCTCCAGAATGCCCAGCGCGGCACGCCCGTCGAGCGCCATCAGGCCGGCATTGCACAGGCCCACCGCCTTCTCCGCCGCCGTGGCGTCCTTCTCTTCACGGATGGCGAGCAACAGCCCGCCGTCCATCAACAGCCGCCCATAGCCCGCGGGGTCCTGCGGGCGGAAGCCGAGCACGACGACGCCAGCGCCTTCCGCCAGCGGGGCACGCAGGGCGGCGATGGTCTCGGGGCGCACCAATGGCGTGTCGCCATACATCACCACCACATCGTCATAGCCTTGCGCCAGGGCGGCGCGGGCGGCCAGAACGGCATGGGCGGTGCCGCGCCGCTCGGCCTGGACGAAGGTCGCGGCATTCGGCACCACGGCGCACGCTTCAGTCGCCACGTCTTCGCGGCCGGGGCCGACCACCACGGCGACCGCATCGGCACCGGCGGCCGCGGCACTGGCCGTCACATGGCCGATCATGCTGCGCCCGGCCACTTTGTGCAGCACCTTGGGCAGAGAGGAGGCCATGCGGGTGCCCTCCCCGGCGGCGAGAATCACGACGAGCAGGCTGCGCATGGCGAAGCGGTCTCCGGGACGGGCGAACGGCCGCACGGCTTAGCGCGGACGGACGGGCGGCGAAAGGCGTACGGCGCGCGGTTGGTTTCGCATGGCCCGGCACCGCGGCGCCGGTGTAAGCAGGTGAGCATGGAATCGCCCGCCTCCCGCCCTGGTCACGGCCTGAGCCTGTCGACGCTCGTCGCGCTGGTGGCGATGCCGCTGTTCTTCGTGTCGAACCTGATCATCGGCCGCGATGCAGTGGGCATCGTGCCGCCCTGGAGCCTCGCCTTCTGGCGCTGGTCGCTGGCCTCCTTGATGCTGCTGCCCTTTGCCGGCGCAGCGCTCTACGAGCATCGCGACCTGCTGCGCGCGCAATGGCGCTCGCTCGCTCTGCTCGGCTTTCTGGCGATGATCCTGTGCGGCGGCCTCGTCTATGTCGCCCTGCTCTACACAACGGCCACCAATGCCACGCTGATCTACACCACCTCGACCATCATGATCGTGGTGATGGACGCGGTGCTGGCGCGCCGCCCGCTGCCGGCGCTGCAGGTGGCGGGCGCGGCGGCGGGCTTTCTGGGCATCGCCGTCATCACGCTCCAGGGCGATGTGCAGCGGCTTCTGCATTTGAGCTTCAATATCGGCGATCTCGGCATCATGGCGGCCGCGATCTCCTGGGCGGCCTATTCGCTGCTGCTGCGCAAGGGACCGCTGACCCGGATCGGCACGCTGCCGGCCTTTACCGCCATCGCGATCGTCGGCGCGGTGGAATTGCTGCCCTTCATGCTGTGGGAAGTCGCCCGCGGGGCGCCGGTGCCGCAGGGCCTTGCCGGCTGGGGTCCCATTCTGGTGCTGGCGTTCGTGCCCTCGGTGCTGGCTTTCGGCCTGTTCCAGTATTGCGTGCGGGTGGCGGGGGCCTCGGTTACCGCGCTGTTCCTGTATCTGCTGCCGCCTTATGGCGTGATCCTCGCCGTGGTCTTTCTCGGCGAGCAGCTGCACCCCTATCATGGCGTCGGCCTTGCCCTCATTCTCGGCGGCGTGGTGTTGGCGACACGGCCCGCACCCGGTTGATCGGCACCGCCATGCGTGGCATCGAGAACGGTATCAAGAGGAGAACCGGATGTACGAGCGCAGCTTGTCCGAGCGCAGCTTCCTGCCGGGGCCGAGGGCCAGCAATCTGGTCATCGGCCTCGGCCTCACGGCCTTCGCCTGGGCGATCTATATGCGCTACGCCGTGCTGGAGCCCTCCGCCATCGGGCTCGCCTGCGATGCCGGGCTGAACACCGGCACCTGCGCCGCGCGACGGGTCACGCAGTTCCTGTTCCAAAATTCGGTGTTCGGCATCATCGCGCTGGCAGCCGCGGCGGTGCAGCTGCTGCGCCCCTCGGCGACGGCCTTCACCGTGGGCGTTACCGCCGCCGCGCTGGGCGTGGTGCTCTACAACAACAACACCGCCGCGCTTGCCGCCGGCCTGCTGCTGGTCTCGCTCGCCCGGCCCGCCCCCGCACGTTGAAGACGAGGTGCGATGCGGCTTCCGAACCGCACCAACTTCGTCTTCAATGCAACGGCGCGATGCGCGTTTTCGATCAGGGGAGATGAGCGGGCATGGTTGAAACGGGAATGGGTGAAGACGTCCTGGCATTGCGCGGGACCACCATCAGCTTCACCGGCGACCCGTTCCAGACCGACCCGGCACGCTGCCTGCGCCATGAGGAAGACGGGCTGGTCCTCGTCGCCGGCGGGCGCATCCTGGCGGCCGGCGCCTATGCGGCGCTGAAGCATCGCATCCCGGACGGCGTGGTACCGACGGAATACCCGAACAGCATCATCACCGCCGGCTTTGTCGATACCCATGTGCACTATCCGCAATTGCAGATGATCGGCGCCTTCGGCGAGCAATTGCTGGAATGGCTGCAAACCTACACCTTCGTCGCCGAGCAGCAGTTCGCCGACAAGTCCCATGCCGACTACGTCGCCCGGCAGTTCCTGCGCACCCTGCTGCGCTGCGGCACCACCACGGCGGCGGTATATTGCACGGTACACCCGCAGTCCGTCGACGCCTTCTTCGAGGAGTCCGAGCGCTTCAACACACGCATGGTAGCCGGCAAAGTGCTGATGGACCGCAATGCTCCCGCGGCGCTGCTCGACACCGCCGAGCGCGGCTTCCGCGAGAGCCAGGCGCTGATCGCGCGCTGGCACGGCCGCGGCCGCCAGCATTATTGCGTCACTCCCCGCTATGCCGGATCCAGCACCGAGGCCCAGCTCGACACCGCCGCCGCGCTCATGAGGGAGGCCGACGAGCTGTTCCTCCAGACCCACGTATCGGAGAACCTCGACGAGATCGCCTGGATGCGGGAGCTGTTTCCCGCGCGTTCCAGCTACCTGGACATCTATGCCCATGCCGGGCTGGTGACGAAGCGCGCGGTGTTCGGCCACGGCGTGCATCTGAGCGAAGAGGATTTCTGTACCTGCCACCACACCGGCGCGGCGCTGGCGCACTGCCCGACCTCGAACCTGTTTCTCGGCTCCGGCCTGTTCCGGCTGTTCGACGCGCAGGACCCGCGCCGGCCGGTGCGGGTGGGGCTGGGCACGGATATCGGCGCCGGCACCAGCCTGTCGCAGCTCCAGAGCCTGAACGAGGCCTATAAGGTCGCGCAGCTCAACAAGACCCGGCTCACCTCGGTGCAGGCGTTTTATCTGGCGACGCTCGGCGGGGCGCGGGCGCTGTATCTGGACGACCGCATCGGCAAGGTGGAAGCAGGCTTCGATGCCGATCTGTGCGTGCTCGACACCCGCGCCACCGAATTGCTGGCCTTTCGCGCCGACTATTGCCGCGACATTCACGAGCTGCTGTTCATGCTGATGACGCTGGGCGACGACCGTGCGGTGCGGGCCACCTATGTCGGCGGCCATCTCGCCTATGATCGCGAGCGCGCCGGCAATGCCTTTTCCTATCCGCCTGCCGCCGCAAGAGAGCTTTCATGACCAACCTTACTCTCAGCCGCCCTTCGCTGCTGCGCGACCAATGCTATGTCGACGGTGCCTGGATCGGCGCGCCGGGTATCGACGTGTTCAACCCCTCCACCGGCCTGCTGGTCGGACAGGTGCCGAATTTCGGCGCCACGGAAGCAACGGAGGCGGTGGAGGCCGCCGCCCGCGCCTTCAAGCCCTGGGCGGCCAAGACCGCCAAGGAGCGCGCGGCAGTGCTGCGCCGCTGGTTTGACCTCATCATCGCCCATCGCGACGACCTCGCCCGCATTCTCACCGCCGAGCAGGGCAAGCCGCTGGCCGAGGCCAAGGGCGAGATCGACTACGCCGCCTCCTATGTCGAATTCTATGCGGAGGAAGCCAAGCGCATTGCCGGCGAAACGCTGCCGAGCCACCGCGCCGACGCCCGCATACTGGTGCTGCGCCAGCCGACCGGCGTGGTGGCGGCGATCACGCCGTGGAACTTCCCGGCTGCGATGATCACCCGCAAGGTTGCCCCGGCGCTGGCCGCCGGCTGCACGACGGTGATCAAGCCGGCGGAAGAGACACCGCTCACGGCGCTGGCACTCGCCGTGCTGGCGGAAGAGGCCGGCGTGCCGGCGGGGGTGCTCAACATCGTGACCGGCGATCCGCCCGCCATCGGCGGCGTGCTCACCTCCCATGCGGCGGTGCGCGTGGTCGGCTTCACCGGGTCCACCGAGATCGGCAAGCTGCTGATGCGCCAGTCCGCCGGCACGGTGAAGAAGGTGGCGCTGGAACTGGGCGGCAACGCCCCCTTCATCGTGTTCGACGATGCCGACCTCGACGCCGCGGTGGAGGGCGCCATGCTCTCCAAGTTCCGCAATATGGGCCAGACCTGCGTCTGCGCGAACCGCATCTATGCGCAGGCCGGCATCCACGACGCCTTCGTCGCC
>JBGGNI010000084.1:0-8586 GCA_041287585.1 Xanthobacteraceae bacterium | reverse complement strand
GGCGAGGAACACGATGTGGCTGGCGACGTTGCGGGCGAATTTCATCTCGTGCGTTACCAGGATCATGGTGCGCCGTTCCTTCGCCAGGTCGCCGATCACGCCCAGCACTTCGCCGACCAGCTCCGGGTCCAGCGCCGAGGTGGGCTCGTCGAACAGCATGGCGTGCGGCTGCACCGCGAGCGCGCGGGCAATGGCGGCCCGCTGCTGCTGGCCGCCCGACAGGAAGGCCGGGTAGGAATCCCGCTTGTCATGCAGCCCGACGCGCCGGAGCAGCGCCTCCGCCCGCGCCACCGCCTCGGCCCTGGAGACGCCGAGCACATGCACCGGCGCCTCGACGACGTTCTGCAGGATCGTCATGTGCTGCCAGAGATTGAAGCTCTGGAACACCATGCCGAGCCGGGAGCGCAGCCGCTGCACCTGCCGGCGGTCGGCGGGAACGAGGTCGCCATGGCCGTCGGTCTTCAGCGCGATCGGCTCGCCGCGGATCGCCACCGACCCTTGGCTCGGCACTTCCAGCATGTTGATGCAGCGCAGAAAGGTGGATTTGCCGGAGCCCGAGCCGCCGATGATGGCGATGACATCGCCCTCATGGGCCGTGAGCGAAATGCCCTTGAGGACTTCGAGCGCACCGAAGCGCTTGTGCAGGTCGGTGACCGCGATGGCTTCGGCGCGCTGCGTCATAAAAGCGGCGTACCCGATGCCCGGCGCACTGAAATCCGGCCCATGCCGCGATCCTTGCACTCAGGCGACACGCCGCTTTTTGTTTTCCGCTCGCCCAATGTCGCCCTTTGCGCAATTGTTGCTCACATGTATAACAGTGGCATTCGCAACTTGTTTGTGCAACGTCAAAAAAGCAGCACACGCGATCAAAGGGGTGGCAGATGTTGTTTGGGCGCACGGCATGAGCCGGCGCAATTTTCACCGTGGGACCGAGGCGGAGCGCCGCCACGATTTGATCGAGGCCACGCTGGAGTGCATTTCCGAGGCCGGTCTGCAGGGCGCGACGGTGCGCCAGATCGCCATCAAGGCCGGGGTCACGCCGGGGCTGATCCGGCATTATTTCGATTCGAAGGAGCAGATTCTCCAGGAGGCCTACAAGGTCGTCATTGGGCGCCTGACCGAGAAGGCGATGGGGGTGACCGGCACGCCGGAGGAACGGCTGCGCGCCTTCATCCTGGTCAATCTGACCGAGCCGGTCGCCAACAGCCGCAGCCTGTCGCTGTGGGCCTCCTTCATCAGCCGCGTCGGCGTCGATCCGGCCCTCGCCGCCTTGCATCGCGAGGGCTATCTCAGCTTCCGCCACGCACTTGAGCAGCTGCTGGCGGATGTGCTGGCCGCCAAGGGCGAGAGCGCCGACCCGGCACGAGCCCGCGCGCTCGCCATCGCGGTCAACGGCATGCTGGACGGGCTGTGGCTGGAAGGCTGCCTCGCCGGCGAGGTGTTCGGCGACAGCGAACTGGTCTCCATCGCCTTTTCCGCCATCGAGGCGCTGGTCGGCCACCCGATCGGCGCTCCGATCCCGACCGCGCACCCGGAGTAGCTCGATGCGCTACGCGTCCATAACCGACCGTCTCGCCAGCCTCGGCTCCGAGAAGTGGTCGATCCATGTCGAGGCGCGCCGCCGCAAGGACAGCGGCGAGCCGATCATCGAGCTGACCATCGGCGAGCCGGACCTGCCGCCCCATGCGAGCCTGGTCGCCGAGGCCGCGCGCGCCATGCTCGCCGGCCGCCACCGCTATTCCAACGGGCGCGGCGAGGCCGGGGTGCTGGATGCGCTGGTGCGCAAATATGCGCGGCGCCGGCCGGGCGTGACCGCCGACAATTTGCTGTGCTTTCCGGGAACGCAGACCGCGCTGTTCGCGGTAATGCTCGGCCTTGTCGAGCACGGCGATGCGGTGCTGGTCGGCGATCCGCTCTACGCCACCTATGAGGGCGTGATCCGGGCCACCGGCGCCGATCAGATCACCGTGCCGCTGCGCCCGGAGCACGGCTTCCACATGCAGGCCGTCGAGCTGGAGCGGGCGATCACGCCGCGCTGCCGGGTGCTGCTGCTCAACACCCCGCACAATCCCACCGGGGCGGTGCTGACCGAAGCGGAGATTGCCGACATCGGCGAGGTTTGCCGCCGGCACGACCTCTGGATCGTCTGCGACGAGGTGTATGAGGAACTGGTGCTGTCGGGCACCTTCGCCTCGCCGTTCGACGACCCGCAGCTCGCCGAGCGCACCATCGTCTGCTCGTCGATCTCCAAATCGCACGCCGCTCCCGGCTTTCGCAGCGGCTGGGCCGTCGGGCCGGCGGAATTCACTCACCGGCTGCTGGCGGTGTCGGAAACCATGCTGTTCGGCCAGCAGCCTTTCATCGCCGACATGACCGCCTATGCGCTCGACAATCCGGTGGAGACCTCGGCCTTGATGCGCGCCTCCTACCGGCGGCGCGTCGACCTCATTGTCGCGGCGCTGGCCGATGCGCCGGGGCTGCGGCCGTTTCCCCCGGAGGCCGGGATGTTCATCCTGGTCGATGTCGGCGGCACCGGGATGAGCAGCGTGGCCTTCGCGCGGGCGCTGCTCGACGAGGAGCAAGTCGCGGTGATGCCGGGTTCGTCCTTCGGCGCGGGGGCCGAAGATTTCATCCGCATCAGCCTCACCGTGCCGGACGATGCTATTGCGGAGGCCTGCCGGCGCATGTCGGCGCTGGCCGCGCGCTCGGGATTGAGGAAGGCGAAACGGGCATGAGCGACATGAAGACGGTCGGGCAGGCGTTGATCGCGCTGCTGGAAGCCAACGGCGTGGAGGTGGTGTTCGGCATTCCCGGCGTGCACACCGTCGAACTCTACCGGGGCCTGGCGGGCTCCAGCATTCGCCACATCACGCCCCGCCACGAGCAGGGCGCCGGCTTCATGGCGGACGGCTATGCCCGCGTCACCGGCAAGCCCGGCGTGGCGCTGGTGATCACCGGGCCGGGCCTCACCAACACCATCACCGCCATGGCGCAGGCGCGCCAGGATTCGGTGCCGATGCTGGTGATCTCCGGCGTCAATCGCCGCAACTCGCTCGGCCAGGGGCGCGGCATGCTGCATGAGCTGCCGGACCAGGCCGCGATCATTAAGAGCTTCGCGCTGGCCTCGCACACATTGCTAGATCCCGCCGAGCTGTCGTCGGTGGTCGCGCAGGCCTTCGCCATCATGGGATCCAGCCGGCCGGGGCCGGTGCATATCGAGATTCCGACCGACGTCATGCCGCTGCCGGCCGGCGACCTCGACCTTAAACCCACAGTGCCGGCACGGCCGGGCGCGGATGCCGCCGTGTTGCGGCAGCTCGCCGCGCGCTGCAACGGCGCGGAGCGCATCGTGCTGATGTGCGGCGGCGGGGCGGCGCCGGCTCATGCGGGCGTCCAGGCGTTGGCCGAGCGGCTCGACGCGCCGGCCGTGCTCACGGTGAATGCGCGGGGCATGCTGGCGCACCACGCGCTGCGCGTGCCGGCGAGCCCGAGCCTTTCGGCGACCCGTGCGCTGATCGCTGGGGCCGACCTCGTCATCGGCCTCGGCACCGAGATGGGCCAGACCGATTACGACATGTATGCCGACGGCGCCTTCCCGGCGTTGCCCGCCTTCGTGCGCGTCGACATCGACCCGCAGCAGCTCGCGCGCGAGCCGCGCGCCGACCTTGCCGTGCTGTCGACGGTGGAGGCCGTGGTCGAGGGCCTGCTGCCGCTGGTTCCGGCGCGGGTCGGCGACGGCGCCGCGCGGGCGCTGGCGGCGCGCGAGGCGGCGTGGGGCGGGCTTTCGCCCAAGATCCGCACCGAGATCGGCGTGATCGACCGCCTCTATGCCGCGCTGCCGGACGCCATCGTGGTGGGCGATTCCACCCAGCCGGTCTATGCCGGCAACCTCTATCTCGATCTTGCGCGCCCGCAGTCCTGGTTCAACGCCGCCACCGGCTTCGGCGCGCTGGGCTACGGTCCGCCGGCGGCGATCGGCGCAGCGATCGGGGCGCCGGGCCGCCCGGTGGTGTGCCTCACCGGCGATGGCGGCTTGCAGTTCTCGCTGGCCGAAATCGGCTCGGCGGCGGATGCCGGCGCCACGGTGATCTTCCTGGTGTGGAACAATGACGGCTATCTGGAGATCGAGAACTATATGGTGGACTGCGGCATCGAACCCGAGGGCGTGAAGCCGTCGCCGCCGGATTTCATCGCGGTCGCGGCAGCTTACGGCGTGCCGGCGGTGCGCCTCGACGACGTGGCCGAACTCGGCCCGGCGCTGCGGTCCGCGGCCGAGCGCGACGGGCCGAGCCTGATCGAAATCCACCAGACACGGACCAAAGGGGCGGGCGCGCAATAGCGCCGGCGGTCGCCGCTCAGTTGCGGCGGGCCTTGATGTCCCGCATCACCTCGCGGGCGGCGTTGAAGCCGGGAATGCCGGAAACGCCGCCGCCCGGATGCATGGAGGAGCCGCAGATGTAAAGGCCCTTCAGCGGCGTGCGGTAATCGGCATAGCCGGAGACCGGGCGCTGGAAGAACAGCTGGTCGGACGACAATTCGCCGTGGAAGATGTGGCCCTGCGGCAGGCTGACGATGTTCTCGATGTCGGGGGCCACCAGCAACTGCGCCTCGATGACGTCGTCGCGGAAGCCGGGGGCGTAGTCCTCGATGGTGTCGAACACCGTCTTGCGGAAATTCTCCTTCTCGCTGGCCCAGTCGCCGCCTTTCAGCGTGTAGGGCGCATGCCCGCCGAACAGATTGACGACATGCTTGCCGGCCGGCGCCAGCGTGGTGTCGACCATGGTCGGCACCACCGGCGTTATGAACGGGCGCGAGGAGTACCAGCCGTGCTTGGCCTCGTCATAGGCCCGCTCCAGATAGTCGATATCGGGTGCGATGTGCATATAGGTCGGGTAGTCGAAAGTGCCGAGGCTGCCGTCGCGGCGCAGCCGGTCCAGCATGCGGTATTGCGGCGGGCGCTCGCAGGCGATGTTCATCTTGAAGGCGGTCGAGAACGTCCGATAGCCCTTGATCTCGCGCGCCACCTCTTCCGGCAGGTGCTGTTCGCCGACCAGCTTGAGATAGAGCGTCTTGGCGTCGGCATTGGAGATGATGGTCTTGGCGGCATAGCTCTCGCCGCCGGTGGTCGACACCGCGGTGGCGCGGCCGTTCTGGATACGGATTTCCTTGATCGGGGCGCCGGTGACGATGTCGACGCCCTTTTCCCGCGCCGAGGCGGCCAGCGCCTGGGTGATCGAGCCCATGCCGCCCTTGATGAAGCCCCAGCCGCCGGCGCCTTCGTGCTCGCCCATGATGTGGTGCATGATGACATAGGCCGAGCCCGGCGATTTTGGCCCGGCGAAGGTGCCGATGGAGGCGTAATAGGCCAGCACCGCCATGACGCGGTCGTCGTCGAACCATTCGCGCAGGAAATCATAGGCGCTCATCGTCAGCATATCGACGATGCGGTACATTTTGCGGCCGATCTTGCGGTGGCGCCACAGCAGCGAGGCGCCGTCCTTGAAGGTGCGCCAGTCGCGTTTGGCCGGATCGACCGGCGTTTCCCAGAGCAGCTTGCGCACGATGTTCGCCGCCTCGGTGAGATAGCGGTCGAATTCGGGATAGATGTCGGCGTCGTGCTTCGAAAACCGGGCGAAGCTCGCCTGCGTCTTAGCGATCTCCCCGGAGAACAGGATGTAGTCGTCGCCTGCCAGCGGCGAGACCATGTCCGAACAGGGCAGCACTTCGAGGCCGTGCCGCTTGAGCTCCAGCTCGCGGATGATGCGCGGGTGCAGCAGGCTCATCAGATAGGAGAAGATCGAGGCACGGAAGCCGGGCGCGATCTCCTCCGTCACCGCGGCGCCGCCGACCACATCGCGCCGCTCCAGCAGCAGCACCTTCTGGCCCGCCTTGGCGAGGTAGTTGGCGCAGACGAGGCCGTTATGGCCGGCGCCGATGATGATGGCGTCGTAGCTTTTGCCCACGGTGATGTCGGCGGCAACCATGTCGTGTTCCTTAAGCTCTGGTGATCGGACCTATTCGGCCGCGACGCCGCGCAGCGGTTCCTTCGGCTGGAGCCCGCCGCGCACCATGTCCTGGAAGGATTTCACCGCGTATTCGTATTTCGGCGACAGCGGGCCGCGCGTGTAGATGCCGGCCTCCAGATTGCGCTGCACCCCGGTGATGATGTCGAGGTCCTCGGTGACGATCTGCGCCGACCATTCGGCGGATTGGCGGTTGGATTCCGCCTTTTCCGGCGAGACGTCGGTGAAGAAGTACCAGTTGATGTGCCGGATGCGGCCGGGCCCGAGCGGCTCGATGGTGGCGATCGACGAGCCCCAATCATAGAGATTCAGCATCAGGAAGGGGAAACGGTAGAAATACAGCCCGCGCGTCAGGCCGCCCTCGCGCTTGGGGGCGTGGAGGTGGAAGAACTTCTCGTCGGCGTAGGTGTCGACGCGGTAGTTCTCGATGTCCAGCGACTCGCACAGGCCGGGATGCATGGTGCGGCAGTGGTAGCATTCGAGGTAGTTCTCGCCATAGGTCTTCCAGTCGACGGCGCAGTCGCGGTCCTTCGACATGAAGTAATGCTGCTTGTCGAGCGGATAGTCGGCCGCCATGTCGTGGATCGGGCCCAGCCATTCCACCAGGCTCTCGCCACCGCGCTCCAGCCGCAGGAAGACGAGGCCGCGCCATTCCTGCGCGTCGATGGCGTACAGCCCCCAGGCCTGCGGATCGAAGCTGATGCCGTCGCCGAAATCCACCGCCTTGTTGAGCTGGCCGGCGCGGGTATAGCTCCAGCTGTGATAGGGGCAGACCACCAGCTTGCCGCAATGGCCGTGCTCCGCGCTCAACAATTGCGCGCCGCGGTGCCGGCACACATTGTGGAAGGCGCGCACCACGCCGTCATCGTCGCGGATGACGAACACCGGATAGCCCGCCACCGTGCCGGAGACATAGTCGCCGGGCGCCTTCAGCCGCTCCGACCAGGTGAACAGCATCCAGTTGCGGGCGAAGATTTCCTTGCGCTCGCGCTCGTACAGCGCCGGGTCGCAATAGTCGCGGGCAGGCAGCGTCCAGTCGAACTGGGCCTTGGCGGTGGCGGTCATGGCAACGCTCCCGTGGTTGTTCGGCCGACCGTGGCGGGTCAGGTCCGGTAGGAGGGGTCGATTTCGTCGAGCATGCGCAGATGGGCGGCCCATTCGAGCTGAAGGTCGCCGTCGTCGAAATTCATCTGTTCGTACTGCGCGCCGACCTTCTCACAGACCTCGCGCGGCGGCAGCACCATTTCCCGCCCCATCGACAGGGTGGCGACCTGCACCTCGCAGGCCCGCTCCAGATAGAACATCAGGTTGAAGGCCTCGGCGACGCTGCGCCCAACCGTGAGCAGCCCGTGATTGCGCAGCAGCAGGCCGCAATGGCGGGTGCCGAGATCGGCGATGATGCGTTGGCGCTCGTCGAGATCGAGCGCGATGCCCTCATAATCATGGATGCCGAGCCGGCCGTAGAACTGCAGGGCGATCTGGTTGAGCGGCAGCAGCCCATCCTTCAAGGACGCCACCGCCATGCCGGCACGGGTGTGCGTGTGGATGACGCAGGCGGCGTCGTGGCGTGCCATGTGCACGGCGCTGTGGATGGTGAAGCCGGCCGGGTTCACCCGGTGCGGGCTGTCGTCGACCCTGTTGCCGTCGACATCGATCTTCACCAGCGAGGAGGCGGTGATCTCCTCCCAGCGATGGCCGTAAGGATTGATGAGAAACCGCCCCGGCTCGCCCGGCACGCGCACGGTGCAGTGAGTGTAGATCAGGTCGGTCATGCGGTAATGCGCGAGCAGGCGGTAGCAGGCGGCGAGTTCGACGCGCTGCTGCCATTCGGTCGATCCGGCAAAGCCGGCATCCGGACGCAGGCTGGTGACATACATCGCTGTTCTCCTCTGTCTCTCAGGCCGCCGGCGCGATGGCGCGGGCCGCCTTCGCGGCATCCCACTCCTCGTGCGCCCAGCGGCGCAGCAGCAGCGCCTCCGCCTCGCGGTCGGACAGTTCCTCGCCGTTCGCATCGGTGATGGCGTAGTCGCGCGGGCCGAGTTCGCACAGGAAGATGCAGTCCTCGCCCGCCGGCCGGCGCGCCTGCCAGAGCGCGAAGCCGCGCCGCCACCAGTCGCGGAACACCGCGATCCAGGGCCGGTGCTGCGGGAAGTGCAGCGGGAGCTGAACCTGGCAACGATTGCCGATGCGGCCCTGGAACGAATCCGCCCGCTCCAGCAGGCGCGTGACATAGGCCTGATAGTCCTCGCTGATCGGCAGCATCATCTCGCGGTCGACCACATAGTGCGAGAGATCGGCGCTCAGGCGCATCTGCGGCACGGCGTCGAGCAGCAGCAGCGTCGCAAACATGTCGTTGGTGATGCAGTTGCGGTGCGTCTCGAACTGCACCGGCACGCCTTCCTCCCGCGCCACCCGCATCCAGGCCTCGATCACCGGCGCCATCTCGGCGACCGAGAGCGGCATCACCTGGCCGATGACGATGACGAAGGGCGAGCCGATGTCCTTGGCGAGGTGCAGCGCCGGGCGCAGATCTTCGATCGAGCGCGGAAAGGCGCTGACCAGG
>JBGGNI010000083.1:0-25694 GCA_041287585.1 Xanthobacteraceae bacterium | reverse complement strand
GTCCTGGTCGCCGAGCCAATCGGAGCCCTTGACCGTGTCGTACATATGGAAGCGCCAGTCGTCCTCGCTCATATTGCCGAGCGCGGCGGCGATGCCGCCCTGGGCGGCGACGGTGTGCGAGCGGGTGGGAAACACCTTGGTGATGCAGGCGGTGCGCAAGCCGGCCTCGGAGCAGCCGACCACCGCCCGCAGGCCCGCGCCGCCGGCGCCGACCACCACGACATCATAGGTATGATCGATGATCGGATAGGCGGCGCCGTTGGCCGAAGAGGATATGGCCATGGCGTCAGCCTCCGAAACTGATCTTGAGAACGGCAAAGGCGCCGGCGACGCCCACGGCGATCGAGAAGAACGTATTGCCGATCAAGGCGACAACCTTGGCGCCTTCGCCGTGCACATAGTCTTCGATGATGATCTGCATGCCGAGCCGCATATGGGTGACGATCGACAGCAGCGCGAGCAGCAGCACCAGCGCCACCAACGGGTGGCCGAGCAGCGCCACCACCTCGGCATGGCTGCGGCCGGATGCAGTGATGAGGATGAACAGGAAGGCCAGGGTGAGCGGGACATTGGCGAGCGCGGTGACGCGCTGCAGCCAGAAATGCCCGGTGCCGGAGCGTGCCGAGCCGAGGCCGGCAACGCGCCGGCGCGGCGTGCGCATGGAAGAACCGGGCGCGGAGTCCATGGAGATTTCCCTCTCAGCCCTTGATCAGCCAGACCGTGGCCCACAGCAGCACGGTGAGCGCGACGGAGCCGCCGATGGTGGCGCGCGCCAGCCATTCGCGGGCCTGCGGACCGAAGCCGTTGCCGGTGTCCCAGATGAAATGGCGTACGCCGCCCAGCATGTGGTGGATCAGTGCCCAGCTATAGCCGAACAGCACCAGGCGGCCGATCAGGCTGCCGGCAAGGCCGTTGGCAAAGTCGAAGGCGGCCGGCGATGTCGCCGCCGCGAGCAGCCACCAGACCAGCAGCAAGGTGCCAAAATACAGGGCCGTACCGGTGATGCGGTGCACGATGGACATCATCATGGTGAGCATCGGCCGGTAGATCTGGAGGTGCGGTGATAAGGGCCGCTTGGCCGCTCCAGGCGTGTCGGACATGAGAAAAGCCCTAGAGAGTTCCAGACCTTCAGCGCGTCCGCCTGCGTAGCGGAAACGATTGCAGTTCGCAATCGTTCCAAAGGCTGCGCCTATCGAGTTGCGCGAAAATCGTGCTGCAATGCAGCGGCGTGGACCATAGCGCAGTCACCGCGGGCTTGACAGCACGTCGTGGTTTCATCCCACTCGGGGGCGGGAAGCGCCGCCGCGCCTTCGATCCGCCTCATTCGGGCGATTCCAACAGGTATGCCCGTGCGACCGGGCGCGGACACCCCTCGCATGCATCGGCTTTCGCACCGTCCCGTCTTCTGCGCCCTGCTGACGCTGCTGCTGCTGAGCCTCGGTCTGCGTGCGGCCGGCGCCCAGGAGCGCACGGTGATGGTCGGCTCGATGAAGCGCGAATTCATCCTGCACACGCCGCGCAATGCCGACACCGGCCCGTGGCCGCTGGTGATCGCGCTGCACGGCGCGCTGCAGCCCGCCAGCATTCTGCGGCGCTATCTCGATCTCGACGAGGTGGCCGATCGCGAGGGCTTCGCGGTGGCCTATCCCAAGGGGCTCAATCTGCTGTGGAACGACGGGCGCGGCTCGGTGGCGGGCATCATGCCGATCGTCACGCCGCGTGACGACGGCGCCTTCATCCTCGCCGTGCTCGACACTTTGATGGACGAAGGCGTTGCCGATCCGGGCCGGGCCTATCTGATGGGGTTCTCCAACGGCGCTTTCCTGACCGCCTACATCGCCTGCCGCTATGCGGACCGCTTCGCCGCCTATGCGACGCTGATGATGACCGCACCGAAGAGCTACGCCGACTCCTGCAAGCCCTCGCGGCCGATTCCGATCCTCATAATGAACGGCACCTATGATCCCATCGTGCCGATGTTCGGCCGGCCCACCCCCGGCGCCGAACTGATGTCGGCCAATGAGAGCGCGCAATTCTTCGCGCGGCTCAACCGTTGCGGCACACCGCAGACGAGCGAAGTGCGCACCGCCCGCATCATGCGCTGGGACAATTGCGCCGAAGGGTCGGCGGTGGCGTTCTACGAGGTGGAAGGCGGCCACCAGCCGCCGGCCAGTTCCACCGGGCCGATGGACGCGCTCGCCTCCGTGGTGCTCGGTCCGCGCCGCGGCGGGCTCGACGCGCCGGAGGAGATCTGGGCCTTCTTCCAGCGTTTCAGCCAGGCCTGGCCGCCGCTGCCGCCCGGTGCCGCAACGGCGCTGCCGCCAACGCTCGCCATGCCGCCGCAGGCCGCCGCGGAGCCCGCCGCCGGCGTGCCGCTGCCGCTGCCCTCGCCGCTGCGTCAGCGCACCATCAGAACCCAATAGTCGAGGTCGAGCAGCACCGAGGGGTCATACTCCTCGCCGACCTTGGCCGGAAAATCGGCGCAGGGGCGGTCGCGCGTGGCGATGGTGCGCAGGCGCAGCGCGCCGACATCGTCGCGGCCGGGCAAGGACTGGGCGTCCAGCACCTCGCTCCAGGCGAACACGGTGCCGCCGGCGAACAGCGGCGCGACATGGCGCCCGCTATTGATGCCGGCAACGTGAAAGGCGTTGGCCAGCCCGTTGAAGCTGAGCGCACGGGCCAGCGAGATGACATGGCCGCCATAGATCAGCCGGCGGCCGAAACGGCCCTGGCCCTCGCTCCACTGGTTGAAATGCACCTTGGCGGTGTTCTGGTAGAGGCGGGTGGCGATCATGTGCTCGGCCTCTTCCACCGTGAAGCCATCGGCGTGGTCGATGCGCTCGCCCACCGCATAGTCGCCGAACCGATAGGGGCTGCCGGCCAGCACGTCGTCCCAGTTCGAGGCCACCAGGTCCGGCACCGCCTCGCCGAGCTCCGCCGGGGTCAGCGCGGCCGGCAGGTCCGGCACATGAGGCGGGGACACGCGCGCCTCCGGGTTGCGCTTGCGCACCATCACCCAGCGCACATAGTCCAGCACCTGCGTGCCTTCTTGGTTGAAGCCGGCCGAGCGCACATAGACCACGCCGCTCTGCCGGTTCGATGTCTCGCGCAGGCCGATCACCTCCGAGGAGGCGGTGAGGGTATCGCCGGGAAACACCGGCGCGAGGAAGCGGCAGCCGGCATAGCCGAGATTGGCGATGGCGTTCAGCGAGATGTCCGGCACCGTCTTGCCGAACACCACATGGAACACCAGCAGGTCGTCGACCGGCGCGCACGGATAGCCGATGTCCATCGCGAAGGCGTCGGAAGACTGCACCGCAAAGCGGCTGCCGAACAGCGCGGCATAGAGCGAGACATCGCCTTCCGTCAGCGTGCGCGGCGTGGCGTGGCGCAGGGTCTGGCCGAGGGTGAAGTCCTCGAAGAAGTTCCCGGTGCTGGTCTTGCTCATCTCGGCAGTCTCCACCCGCGTCGTCGACGCCGACTTCGCCACTTGTGTCATCCTGCCCTGCGCGCCGCAACGCCGGAGGCGGCGGCGGCACGTTCCGCCATGCTTTTGCCGCGAGCGGCCGCTTTAGATCCGACCTCCACAGGCCGCGGGCCTGGCGGGCGGCCCGAATCGGCGGCCACGCACCGGCGGCCGGGTTGACGGCGCCCGGTGCGGGCGGCATGTTCCGGTTGCCCCGCGGGGGGTTGAGTTCGCTGCGCGCGCCCCAGTCCGGGCGGGTGCCAATTCGACGGCGGTGTCACGAGGGGCTCGGGAACACCGCCGAAAACGCGGGGATGGCTCATTGGAGAACCGGCGAGCACCGACCGGCATGCGGCGTCCGGCCGCGGCTGCGATCGATCTCGGCGACGAGCCGCCCCTTGGTGTCGACGGTGACCCGGGGGCCCGTATCAGCCGCCGCCGCGTGTCCGTGCGCTGGCTGATGGCGACCCTCCTCACAGGAATATGCGGTGCCGGCCTGATGGGTGGCGCGGTCTATGCGGCGCTCGACGGCGAATATCGCTTCGCCCAGATGCCCGAGACGGTGCGTTCGGCTCTGCGCGGCGCGCTCGCCGCCGGCGAGCGGCCCTCCAATGCGGCCCGCAAGGGCGACCGCATGTCGATCCTCACCGAGAGCTTCAACGCCAAGCAGACGCTGCGGCTGTCGTCCAACACCCGGGTCGGCGACCGCGAAATCATCAAGGTTCGCGCGGTGACCAAGGTCGCCGCCAATCTGGCGCTGGCTGTCACCTCCGCATCCACCGACATTCCCCGGTTCAATCCCGCCCAGCTCGTTTCCGACGGCGCCGACAAGCCTGAAGAGGCGCCGCAGGCAGAGCCCACGGGCGAACTCACCTTGGTGCAGCGCGACATCGCCCAGCTTCCGCCCAGCAGCAAATTTGCCGCCGAGCTGCCGATGGAAGACGTGCTGATGAAGGTGCGCGAAGTCGCCGAGTTCGGATCGCCGGAGCCCGCAGCCCGGCTGCCGGCGATGCCCTCGGTCGGCGGGCCGCTGGGTTTTGCGGCGGTGGGCGGGGCGGACGATCCGAACGGCCTGTCGCTGATGCCGGACAATATCAGCTCCATGACCAAGACCGACGCCGACGCCACCGGCGGCAATGATTGGTCTGAGCGCGCGGTGGTCGCCAAGAAGGGCGATACCATCGTGTCCGTGCTGGTGGGGCTCGGGGTGCCGGAGGTGTCCGCCCGCGCCGCCGCCGCCACCTTCCCCGGCCGCGGCCCGGAGGGCGCCTTGAGCGACGGCCTGCGGCTGAAGATCCTGCTCGACACCAGCTCCGGCGGCGGCGCGGTGCCGCTGCGGGTGGCGCTGTTCAGCGACAGCGGCCATGAGGGCACGGTAGCGCTCTCCGACATGGGCAAGTTCGTGCAGGTGGAGGAGCCGGGCGACAGCCAGGTGGCCGATATTGCCCAGGACGAGGACGACGACGAACAGGGCGGGCGCGGCGGCATCACGCTTTATGAAAGCCTCTACGAGACCGCCCTGCGCCACGACGTGCCGCGCGAGGTGATTGGCCGGCTGGTGAAGGTGTATTCCTTCGACATCGATTTCCAGCGCCGGGTGCGGCCGGGCGATTCGTTCGAAGTGCTGTATGACGAAGGCGAAGGGGACGGCGTGGTGCTCTATGCCGGCCTCACCGTGGGCGGCGAGGAGCGGCGCTATTACCGCTACCAGACGCCGGACGACGGCATGGTCGATTTCTACGACGAGAGCGGCAAGAGCGCGAAGAAGTTCCTGGTGCGCAAGCCGGTGGCCGGCGGCGTGCTGCGCTCCGGCTTCGGCATCCGGCGTCACCCGATTCTCGGCTATACCAAGATGCACACCGGCGTCGACTGGGCCGACCGCACCGGCACGCCGATCTATGCCGCCGGCGACGGCACGGTGGTCAAGCTCGGCTGGTCGTCCGGCTATGGCCGCCACACCGAGATCCAGCACACCAACGGCTATCTGACGACTTATTCGCACCAATCCGGCTTCGCCAAGAGCCTGCGCGAAGGCACGCGGGTGCGGCAGGGGCAACTGATCGGCTATATCGGCTCGACCGGCCTCTCCACCGGCCCGCACCTTCACTATGAAGTGAAGGTCAATGGCCGCTTCGTCGACCCGATGCGCATCCGCCTGCCGCGCGGCCGCGCGCTGGAAGGCAAGGTGCTGGTCGATTTCGATTCCGAGCGCAGCCGTATCGATACGCTGCTGAACCACAGTCCGGCGCCGAAGGTGGCCGGCAACGCCACCCGCCTGCGCGCTGCCGATGCCAACTGAGCCGGCCGGCTCCTTTACGTCCGGCGGCGAAATTCTACTGGCAGGGCAGGCCGCGTTCGAGGCCGCAATGGCGCGCCTGGTGCGGCTCGATCCGCGTCTGGCGCTCGTTCTCGCGGCTACGGGCTGCCCGCAACTGCGCCGCCGGCCGGCGGGCTTTGCCGGCCTGTGCGCCATCGTGCTCGCCCAGCAGGTCTCCGCCGCCGCCGCCCGCGCCATCGCCGTGCGGCTGGAGGCGGGCCTCGATGGTCCGCCGACGCCGGAGGCGGTGCTGGCGGCGGGCGAGCCGGGACTGCGGGCCGCCGGCCTGTCGCGGCCGAAAATCCGCACCTTGATCGCTCTGGCGCAGCAGGCCGAGGCCGGCGCTCTCGACCTTGCCGCACTTGCCGGCCGCGATTCCGCGGCGGCGCGGGCGGAACTGGTGCGGCTGCCGGGCATCGGCCCGTGGACCGCGGAGGTCTATCTCCTGTTCGCGCTCGGCCGCGCCGATGCCTTTCCCGCCGGCGACCTCGCCTTGCAGGTGGCGGCGAGCGAGGCCTTCGGGCTCGGCGCGCGCTGCGACACGGCCGCACTTGAGCGGATCGCGGAGGCCTGGCGGCCGCTGCGGGGTGTCGCCGCGCAACTCTTGTGGGCCTATTATGCGCTCTCCCGCCGCTCCGCCGCGTCCGTACTGGCGGCGCCGGCCTGACCTTTGGATGCCCGCGTGCCGCCTCGACTGCTCGGACCCCGCCTTGCCCCACGCTCCGGCCATGCGCCGCAGGCGCTTGTCGTGCTGCTGCACGGTTATGGCGCCGACGGGCGCGACCTCATCGAGCTCGGCGCGCTGTGGGGCGAGCGGCTGCCCGGCGCCGCCTTCCTGGCGCCGCACGCGCCGGAGCCCTGCGTCATGGCGCCGATGGGGCGGCAATGGTTCGGCTATGTCGAGCGCGACGACCGCGAGCGCTGGACCGGCGTGCAGGCGGCCCATGCGGCTCTGGCCGGCTACCTCGATGCCGAACTGGCACGCTGCGGGCTGGGCGACGACCGGTTGGCTCTGGTCGGCTTCAGCCAGGGCACCATGATGGCGCTGCACACCGGTCTCCGGCGGGCGCGGGCGCCGGCCGGCATTCTCGGCTATTCCGGCCTGCATGTGGTGCCGGACCCGCGGCTGGCCCCGCCCGAGAGCTTCGTGCGCCCGCCCGTGCTGCTGGTGCACGGCGATGCCGACGAGGTGGTGCCGCCGGAGGCGCTGGACCGCTCGCTCGCCAGCCTGCGCGGTCTCGGGATCGCCGTCGAGGGGCATAGGCGGCCGGGCCTGGGGCACGGCATCGATCCGGCCGGCTTGCAGCTCGGCGCCGACTTCCTCGCCGCCGCTCTCCCGGCCGCCGCGACGAACGCTTCACAAGAGTGACACGCGGCCTGTAGAGTATGGCCGTGCGCCGTCGGGCGACTCCTCGCCGTGCGGCGCCTCTGTACAGGGAGCGCGTGCTTGACGGCGGCATTGTCTCCGGGTTCCTGGCCGGCCTTGGTGCTCAACGCGGATTATCGTCCGCTGAGCTATTACCCGCTCTCGGTCTGGGCTTGGCAGGACGCGATCAAGGCGGTGTTCCTCGATCGGGTGAACATCGTCGAATATTACGAGCGGCAGGTCTCCAGCGCCAATTTCCAGATGCGCCTGCCGAGCGTGGTCTCTCTCAAGACCTTCATCCGTCCGGCACGCCAGCCGGCCTTCACCCGCTTCAACGTCTTCCTGCGCGACCGCTTTTCCTGCCAATATTGCCATTCGCGCGAAGATTTGACCTTCGACCATGTGATTCCGCGCTCGCGCGGCGGCCAGACCACCTGGGAAAACGTCGTCGCTGCCTGCTCGCCCTGCAATCTGCGCAAAGGCGGGCTGATGCCGGACGAAGCCGGCATGCGCCCGTTCCAGGCGGCCTTCCAGCCGAGCGTGCACGATCTGCACCGCAACGGGCGGCACTTTCCGCCCAACTATCTGCACGACAGCTGGATGGATTATCTCTACTGGGACACCGAACTCGACCCGTAAAGCGCGCCGCGCAGCGCCGTCAGCGCCAGGGCGCCGGCAATCAGCACGTTCCACCCCGCCAGCGATATGCCGAACAGCCGCCACGCGGCTTCGTCGCAGCGCACCACCCGCGCCTGCTTGAGTCCCTGCAGAAGATTGCCGCCGGTGGCCGGCGCGCTGCCCGAGCACGCGGTCGGCCCCGCCCACCATTGCCATTCGATGCCGGCATGATACAGCGCCAGCCCGGCGCCGATCGCCATCAGCACGGCCGCGACGCCGAGGCCCAGCCGGGCAAGCTTCGGGTAGCCGCGGGCGGCGGCAAATGCGGCGATCAGGGCGACCGGCACGCCGACATAATAGGGTATGCGCTGCTCCAGGCAGAGCGGGCAGGGCGCCAGCCCGACCACCAGCTGAAAATACCAGGCGCCGGCCAACGTCGCCGCACCGATGGCGGCAACCAGCAGGGCGGTGCGGGCCGGAGCCGGCAGGCCGGACGATGGAAAAGCAAGGCTCGGCGGGGCCATGAGGGGTGATCCAATGACAGTGAAGCGAGGCGGGCCTGCCGCCGACGGTATCGGCCTCTCCTGCGCGCGGATTGCGCAGGAAATCGGGCAGCGGCGCGGGAGGCTCGTCGGATTGCTGCTGTCCTGTCTGGCGCCGTTCTCAGTCGTGCCGGCGGCGGCGGATCCTCCGGTGGCCCTGGAGGTGGTCTCGCGCGCGCTGACCGGTTTTGCTCCGGGCGTCGGGTTGGGCGGGCGGATCGGCCGGCTGGAGTTCCGCGGCGGCCTGGAGCTCTCCTCGCCGTTTGCGGGCTTCGGCGGCATGTCCGGACTCCGTTTCGACGAGACCGGCACCCGGCTGCTCGCGGTGACCGACAAGGGATTGTGGCTGCGCGGGCGGCTGGAGACCGAGGGCGACCGGCCGCTCGGCCTTGTGGAGATGGTCGCCGCACCGATTCTCGGCACGGACGGGCGCCCGCTTGCCCGCCAGGGGCGCGGCGATGTCGAGGCGCTGACCCGCACCCCGGACGGCTGGGCGATCGGCATCGAGCGGCGGCAGGAAATCTGGCGCTTCACCGGGCCTGATCCGCTCACCGTGCGCGGGCGGCCGGTGGCGACCGGCCGCATGCTGGAAGGGCTCGGCTACAATGCCGGCATCGAAGGGCTGGCAGCCGCCATGCTCGGCACGCCGCCGCGCTCCGGCCTGGTCGCCGTGGCGGAAAAGAGCCCGATGCTGCCGAACGAGCTTCCCGGCTTCCTGTTCGGCGCCGGCCGGCCCGGCCGATTCGTCCTCGCCCGTTCAGGCGATTTCGCCGCTACCGACCTCGCGCTCGGTCCCGCCGACATGCTCTATCTGCTGGAGCGGCGCTACAGCCCGTGGCAGGGCGTCGCCTTGCGCATACGCCGCTTTCCGCTGGCCGCGGTGCAGGGCGCAGCCCCGATCGTCGGCGAAACGCTGATCGAGATCGGCATGAGCGCGCAGATCGACAATATGGAGGGTCTCGCGGTGCACGCCAACGCTGCCGGCGAGACCATTCTCACCCTGATATCCGACAATAATTTCTCGGCGATTCAGCGCAACTTGCTGCTGCGCTTCGCGGTGGTCGACTGATCAGCGGGCCGCCACGGTGGTCTGGCCGGCCCAGGGCTTCAGCCGCCCCATCAGCGCGCCATAGGGCACCAGCGCCAGCAGGGCGCAGCCCAGCTTCACCAGGAAATCGAAGAAGGCGAGGCCGACCCACAGCGGCACGGTAACCGCGGCACTGAGGAGGCCGTAAGTGACCGGGTCCGACATGGTCGGATCGCCGGCAAACGCCAGGGTGAAGAAGATCGCGGTATCGAGCGCCGAGCCGAGCAGGCTGCCGGCCAGTGGGGCCTGCCACCAGCTCTGCCGCCGCAGCCGGTTGAACACGCCGATGTCCAGCAATTGCCCGACCAGGAAGGCGGTACCGGAGGCGAGCGCGATGCGCGAGGTGGCGAGCCAGATGGACAATACCACCGCCAGCGCGAAGCCGGCATAGACAACGCGGCGCGTGACCACGGGGCCGAAGCGGCGATTGGTCAGGTCGTTGACGAGAAACGCCAACGGATAGCTGAACGCGCCCCAGGTGAGCACCTCGTTGAGGCCGAAATGTTCGACCGGATACTGCACCAGCACGTTCGAGGCGGCGACCACGGCCATCATGGCCGCCACCGGCACGGCCAAGCGTGCCAGTGGAACCTCGGTTCCGGCGATGTTCATCGCGATATCCGTATCTTCAGGCGATGTGCCAGACGCTCAGGCGGCGAGGGTGGCCTTGGCCACGGCGCGCTTAAGGTCGAGCGCCTTGGGCGACAGCTCGAGGGCATCGGCCTTCAGGAGGAAGGCGTCGAGCCCGCCGCGATGGTCCACAGACTTCAGCGCGTTGGCGCTGATGCGCAGGCGCACAGAGCGCTTGAGAATGTCGCTGGTCAGCGTCACATTCACGAGATTCGGCAGGAAACGGCGACGGGTCTTGCGATTCGAATGGCTCACAAGATTGCCGGTCAGAACCGCCTTCCCGGTAAGTTCGCACCGGCGTGACATGGTGAACGATCCTTGCTTTCGCCGTCGAGGCGCCGCGGACCGCCCAATGCGGCCTCAACGATCGCGCCGCCGGCCCTGATCCAGAGAGTGCGCTCGTATAAGGATGCCGGTCCCCGACGTCAAGACCGCTGCTGCGCGAGCCTTCCTGCGGCTGCGGACACAGTTCCGCCGCCTTCCGCCGCCAACCGGGATATCGGGGCCTGCGCCGCACGGACGATGGACATGAATTTCCGCTCGAAAATGTGGCGATGTTCGCTTGGCTCCGCCCTGGTGCTGGCGGCTTCTGCGCCGGCGCTTGCGGACGGGCGCCTGGAGGCTCGCTATAAGCTGTCGCTCGGCGGGCTGGAACTTGGCCGCGCCTCTTTCGTGCTGGAGGTCGGCGCCGCCACCTACACCGCGGCCGGCAGCGCGCGGGTAACCGGGATGATGCAGGCGGTGTCCTCCGGGCGTGGCTCGGCTGGCTCGCGCGGCACGGTGGAGCCGGGCAGGCTCTCGCCGCAGAGCTTCGCCATGGATGCCGAATCCGACAAGAAGGCGGAGGCGATCCGCCTCGTCATCGCCGCCGACGCGGTAAAAGAGGTCACGGTGGAGCCGCCGCTCAACGCCGCCAAGGACCGCGTGCCGGTGTCCGACGCTGACAAGAAAGGCATTCTGGACCCGTTGACCGCCGCCCTGGTCATGATGCCCGGCACCGGCGACATGCTGGCACCGGCGGCCTGCGACCGGGTGCTGTCGATTTTCGACGGCCGGCAGCGCTACGATCTCGAACTGCATTATGTGCGCACCGAGCGGGTGAAGGCTGAAAGGGGTTATGCCGGGCCGGCGGTGGTGTGCCGCATCGACTACCACCCGGTCTCCGGCCACCGGCCGAGCCGCTCCGGTGTCAAATATATGATGCAGAACAAGGACATCTACATATGGTTGGCGCCGGTGGCCGGCACCCGCGTGCTCGCCCCGTTCAAGGCGTCGGTGGCGACCGCGGTCGGCAATGCCGAGCTGGAGGCGACGGCCTTCACCTCGCAGCCGACCGGTGGGGTGCCGGCGCGCTGACCCGCATTTTCGTCGCCGCGCGCCGGGATGTGATACACAGTCCCGCTTCCTCCAGCCCGCTGGACTGCCCGTCTTTATGAATCTTGCCCACCCGCTGACCCCGAACCGCGCTCTGCCCGCTTCCCAGCGCGCGCGCGGCGTCACGGCGGTGCTCGGCCCTACCAACACCGGCAAGACCCACCTCGCCATCGAGCGCATGCTCGGCCATTCCAGCGGGCTGATCGGCCTGCCGCTCCGGCTGCTGGCGCGCGAGGTCTATCAGCGCCTGGTGGAGCGGGCCGGTGTCGACCAGGTGGCGCTGGTGACCGGCGAGGAGCGCATCAAGCCGGCGCATCCGCGCTATTGGGTCTCGACGGTCGAGGCGATGCCGCGCGACCTCGACGTCGCCTTCGTGGCGCTGGACGAAATCCAGATCGCCGCCGATCTCGACCGCGGCCATGTCTTCACCGACCGGCTGCTCAACCGGCGCGGACGCGAGGAAACGCTGCTGCTCGGCGCCGCCACCATGCGCCCGCTGGTGGAAAAGCTGCTGCCGGGGGTGAGCGTGCTGGTGCGCCCGCGCCTGTCGAACCTCACCTTCGCCGGCGAGAAAAAGATTACCCGCCTGCCGCGCCGCTCGGCCATCGTCGCCTTCTCCACCGATGAGGTCTATGCCATCGCCGAGCTGATCCGCCGCCAGCGTGGCGGGGCGGCGGTGGTTCTGGGCGCGCTCTCGCCGCGCACCCGCAACGCCCAGGTGGCGATGTACCAGAGCGGCGACGTCGATTACCTGGTCGCCACCGATGCCATCGGCATGGGGCTGAATCTCGATGTCGACCATGTCGCCTTCGCCGGCGACGTAAAGTTCGACGGTTGGCAGTTCCGCAAACTGAACCCCGGTGAACTCGCCCAGATTGCCGGCCGCGCCGGCCGGGCGCACCGCGACGGCAGCTTCGGCACCACCGGACGCTGCCCGCCGTTCGATGCCGAGCTGGTGCAGCGGCTGGAGGGCCACAGCTTCGAACCGCACCGCGTGCTGCAATGGCGCAGCACCACGCTCGACTTCCGTTCCGTTGCCACGCTGCTGGAAACGCTCGGTGCGCCGCCGCGCGAGGAGGGGCTGACCCGTGCCCCGACCGCCGACGATGTGCGGGTGCTGGAGACGGTGGCGCGCGATCCGGAGATGCGCGCGCTGGCCGTGGGTGCCGCTGCGGTGGAGCGGCTTTGGGAAGCCTGCCAGCTTCCCGACTACCGGAAAGTGTCGCCGGCCTCACATACCGACCTCGTTATTGCGGTCTATGGCTACCTGATGCGCGAAGGAAAGATCGCGACAGACTGGTTTGCCCGGCAGGTGGCCTTGGCGGACAGGACGGAAGGTGACATAGACACATTGTCGGGACGCATCGCACAGATCCGCACCTGGACCTTCGCGGCCAATCGTCCCGATTGGCTCGACGACCCGGAGCACTGGCAAGGCGTCACACGACGGGTAGAAGACAAGCTCTCCGATGCGCTACATGAGCGGCTTGCCCACCGCTTCGTCGATCGGCGGACCAGCGTCCTGATGCGGCGCCTGCGAGAAAATGCGATGCTCGACACCGAAATCACCAAGACCGGCGACGTTGTCGTTGAAGGCCATGTGATCGGCCACCTGCTGGGGTTCCAGTTCGCCGCCGATGCTTCGGCCGGCGGGCCCGACGCAAAGGCCTTGCGGGCCACCGCGCAGAAAGCGCTGGCCGGCGAGATCGACAACCGGGCGACCCGGCTTGCCGCCGCACCGGACGATTCGTTCGTGCTCAGTGCCGACGGCACCGTGCGCTGGATCGGCGAGCCGGTCGCCAAGCTCATTCCCGGCGAGGACGTGCTGGCGCCGCGGCTGAAGATCATCGCCGACGACCAGCTCGCAGATGCCGCGCGCGATGCGGTTCAGGCCCGGCTCGATCTGTGGCTGAAGGCCCATGTCGAAAAGCTGCTCGGCCCGCTGCTGGCGCTTGGCCGGGCCGCCGACCTGGTCGGCATCGCCCGCGGCATCGCCTTCCAGGCGGTGGAATCGCTGGGCGTGCTGGAACGCCACAAGGTGGCGGAGGAGATGAAGGCGCTGGCGCAGGATGCCCGCGCCGCGCTGCGCTCTCACGGGCTTCGCTTCGGCGCACACCATATCTATCTGCCGGCGCTGCTGAAGCCGGCTCCCCGCTCGCTTGCCGTGCAGCTCTGGGGCCTGAAGCATGGCGGGCTGCAGCAGAAGGGGCTCGACGAACTGCCGCACCTCGCCTCCAGCGGGCGCACCTCGATCCCGGTCGACCCGGAAATCCAGAAAGGGCTGTACCGCGCCGCGGGGTTCCGCGTGACCGGCGAGCGGGCGGTGCGGGTCGACATATTGGAGCGGCTCGCCGATCTCATCCGCCCGGCGTTGGCCTGGCGCCCCAACATGCCGGGCGAGAAGCCGGCGGGCGCGCTGGACGGTGGCGGTTTCATCGCCACAGTGGGCATGACGTCGCTGGCCGGCTGCGCCGGGGAAGACTTCGCCTCCATCCTGCGCGCGCTCGGCTACCGCATGGAGCGCCGCCCGGCCCCGGTATCGGCGGAAGCCGCGCCTGTGGTCGAGCCGGTGCAGGAGACGGCCGCGCCGGAGGTGCCCGCGATCGACGAGGGCGCGCCGCACGACGAGGTTGCATCGGTCGAGGCTCCGGCTGAGGAAGCCTTTGCCGCGCCATCGGTCGCGGAGGATATCGCGGCCGAAGAACCTATTGCCCAGGAGATCCCGGACGAAGCTGCGGCTGAGACCGGTCCTTCCGAAGAGACCCCGGCACAAGAGACGCCGGCACCCGACGCCGAGCCCTCTATCGGCGCGGCCGAGGCGGTGGATGCGGCCACTGAGGCGCCGGCCGCCGAGCCGGTGATGATCGAAGTCTGGCGCCCCGGCCGGCCTACCAACCAGCCGCGCAGCCATGGCGGGCGCGGCAAGCCGGCGCACGGCCGTCCGGCGCCCCGTCCGGCGGCGGCAGCCGAGCCCGCGCCCGATGCTGCGGCGTCCGAGCCGGCGCCGGTGCGCTCCGACCGCCCGGCTCGGCCCGAGCGACGCGAGCGTCCGCAAGGTGAACGCCCGCAGGGTGAACGTCCGAGGGGCGAGCGCACGCAAGGCGAACGTTCCCAGGGCGAACGTTCGCACGGCCGCCCGTCCGGTGGCCAGGACGGCCCCCGCCGCAACGACGGCGACCAGCGTGGGCGCGAGCCGCGCGGCGATCGGCCGCAACATGGCGGTGGCCGGCCTTCCGCTGAGCGCAGCCCGGCATCCCGCCCGGAGCCGCGTCGCGAGCGGCCGGTGGACCCCGATTCGCCCTTCGCCGCCCTGCTGGCGCTGAAAGCGCGCATGGAGGCGGAGAAGAAGGGCGGCTGAGCCGGCGGTGACGGAGCGCCATCGTCTCGATGTCTGGATCTGGCATGCGCGCTGCGTGCGCACCCGATCATCAGCCGCGGCGCTGATCAAAGCCGGGCGGGTGCGGGTGAACGGCACACGGGTGAGCGCTGCCGGCCACGCCCTCAAGATCGGCGACGTGGTGACGCTCGGGCTCGACGGCGGCGTGCGGGTGCTGCGCGTGGCAGGCTTTGCCGAACGGCGCGGGGATGCGCAATCGGGCCGCGCTCTCCATATACCGTTGGATGGTCCGCCCGAAGACGGCTCCGGCCTTTGATGGCAAAGGCTGCGGCTTGCGCCCCTTCGGCCCGTGGGGTAGGGGATGGCCCGGCATAAATCACACGCCGCCTATGGAGACTTGGCGAATGCCCTATGTCGTCACGGAGAATTGCATCAAGTGCAAATACACCGATTGCGTCTCGGTGTGCCCGGTCGACTGCTTCTATGAGGGCGAGAATTTCCTGGTCATCCACCCGGACGAATGCATCGATTGCGGCGTGTGCGAACCCGAATGCCCGGCCGAGGCGATCAAGCCCGACACCGAGCCAGGCCTGGAATCCTGGCTGGCGCTGAACGCCGATTACGCCAAGGTCTGGCCCAACATCACCGACAAGAAAGACCCGCTGCCGGACGCCAAGGAGTGGGACGGCGTCGCCGACAAGCTGAAGCTGCTTTCGCCGGAACCCGGCACCGGGGACTGACGGCGACCTTGCCCGAATTTGACGTTGCGGCATGCCGCGCCGCCCCGGCGCGTCGCGCTGCGGCGCGGCAGTGCTTTGATATTCGGACGAATTGTGCTATATGACTGTCCAAGCAGTCGATTGGGTTTGCCATGTTTGCAGCGCTCCGCGGGCGGGGCGTTTTCTCCGAAGTTTAGAGCGGCTTTCCTTCAACGTGCGCCGGCAGGCGCGCGGGGAACGGGTCCGAACTTTCCTTCATCGACTGAGAGCGATCTCCTGGCTACGCGCCGGAGCAGTGGAATCTATGTGCCGGCGGGCCTGATGTCCGCTGGCCGGCGCCGCGACGTCGAGGTCGCGCGGCGCTGTTCGGTCGGGACCCGGGAGCAGGATGCAGCATGTCGACGAAGAAGCCCTCCACCAGCCGTCAGGGTTTCAAGACGAACGAGCATATCGTTTATCCCTCCCATGGTGTCGGCCGAATCGTGGCCATTGAGGATCAAGAGGTCGCCGGATTCAAGCTCGAGCTGTTCGTAATCAGCTTCGAAAAGGACAAGATGACGCTGCGGGTGCCGGTCTCCAAGATCGTCAGCGTCGGCATGCGCAAGCTTTCCGAGCCGGCCGTGGTGAAGAAGGCGCTGGAAACCCTCAAGGGCCGCGCCCGCATCAAGCGGACCATGTGGAGCCGCCGCGCCCAGGAATACGAAGCCAAGATCAATTCCGGCGATCTTGTCTCGATTTCCGAGGTGGTGCGCGATCTTTACCGCTCCGAGGCCCAGCCCGAGCAGTCCTACAGCGAGCGCCAGCTTTATGAGGCCGCCCTCGACCGTATGGCGCGCGAACTCGCCGCTGCCGAAAACCTGACGGATACGGAATCGGTGAAGCTCATCGAGCAGAACCTGCTCAAGGGCCCCCGCCGCACCGGCAAGGCCGAGGCCGAAGCCGAGGCTGAAGAGCCGGAAGACGATGTCGAGCCGACGGCGGTCGAGGCCGCCTGAGCGCTTCGCTCCCTCGCTTCTGCCAATGTTCAGGAAAGCCCGGCCTCGCGCCGGGCTTTTCGCGTTTTCTGCGCCGCGCATGCCGCGGAAAGGCCGGGCCGTAATCTGGCGCACCGCTGTCCCGTGGACCGGCACGGCCGTGCGCGCGCCCGGCGCTGCAGCCGGGAACCTGCCACCGTTCCGCGCGTTTCCTCCTCGGTCTGAAAGACCCCGCGCATTCGGCGCGCGCGGTTGCACGGCACCGGGGAGGCGCGTTCATGTCCGATGCTGTCGGCGGTCACAGCCATATGGTGCGCACGGCGATGCGCGAACCCTTTCTGGCGCGCGACGAAGAGCACGATCTGGCGCGCCGATGGGCGGAGGCGCGCGACACCGAGGCGCTGCACAAGCTGATCCGCTCGCATATGCGGCTGGTGCTGGCCCTGGCCCAGCGCTTCCGCAGCTATGGGCTGCCGATGGCCGACCTGGCACAGGAAGGCCATGTCGGACTGATGGAGGCGGCGACCCGGTTCGACCCCGGCCGGGACGTGCGGTTCTCCACCTACGCCACCTGGTGGATACGCGCCGCCATGCAGGACTATGTGCTGCGCAACTGGTCCATCGTCCGCGGTGGCACCTCGTCCGGCCAGAAGGCGCTGTTCTTCAATCTGCGACGCATCCGTGCCCAGCTGGAGCGCGACCATAGCGAGAGCAATGCCGCCGGCGCGGCACCGACCGGCACCCAGATGCGCCAGTCCATCGCCACCGCGATTGGCGTGCGGGTCGAGGATGTGGCCCGGATGGAGATGCGTCTGGCCGGCCCCGATTTTTCGCTGAACGCGCCGCTCGGCAGCGACGAGCCGGGCGGAGCGGAGCGGCAGGACCAACTGGTCGACGAAGGCCCGCTGCCCGACGAACAGGTCTCCAGCGACATAGACGGCGAACGGCGCAGCAAGTGGCTGCAGAGCGCGCTGCGCGCGCTGAACGAGCGGGAGATGCGCGTTATCCGCGCCCGTCGCCTGGCGGAAGAGGGCACGACGCTGGAGGCGCTGGGTGCCCGTCTCGGCGTCTCCAAGGAGCGTGTCCGGCAGATCGAGAATCGCGCCATTGAAAAGCTGCGGCGCGCCTTGACCGAGGGTTCCGACATTCCGCGCGGCGCGTTCGTCTGATTTCCGCACCGGCCGGCAAACAAAAAAAGGGCCGGCGCGAGGCCAGCCCAAATCAATAGGGGGATTGAACCTGACGAGCGCTAGGCCGGCCCACTTCCACACCACGGGGGGCTTGGGGGGCTGGGGAACCGGGCGCTTCAGCGAACCGGCCCAACGCTAGTGTCTGTAATGTGGAGTCGGCCAAGGGCAGGGCAAGGGCGGAAATCGGGCGACTCTGTGGTCTGCGTTGACGAGCGCGTGAAGGCCGGGCGGCTGTTCCCGGCCGAACAAGCCGCTTGAAGCCGTCGGCGCGCGGCGCGATCATGACGATGGAATGAACCCGCTGGGAGGCGCGCATGGCGGATATCGAACCCATAAGGTTTCCGCTCGCCGGCCGGGAGCCGATGGTCGGCGAGCGGCCGGCCTGCGTCACTTTCGACCGGCGCGAACTCGACCGCATCCTTGACCTTTACGGACGCATGGTGGCAATCGGCGAGTGGCGCGATTATGCCATCGACTTTCTGAAAGAGCGCGCTGTGTTCTCGATCTTCCGCCGCGCCGCCGAAGTGCCGATCTATCGCATCGAGAAGGACCCGCGCCTCGCCCGCCGGCAGGGGGCCTATGCGGTGGTGTCGCAAACCGGCCTGATATTGAAGCGTGGCCGGGATCTTGCGGCCGTGATCGCGGTGCTGGACAAGCCGCTGCGCGCGCTTGGCTGAGGTTGGCTGCAAATGATTGAATGGCCTTCGGTGGTGGTGATGGGGGTGTCTGGCTGTGGCAAGTCCACGCTCGGGCTGGCGCTCGCCGCGCGGCTGCAGCGGAAATTCTACGACGCCGATGACTTCCACCCGCCGGAAAACGTGGCGCGCATGGCGCAGGGCATCGCACTGACCGATGCCGACCGCGCGCCGTGGCTGGACCGTCTGGCCGCGCTGCTCGCCGAAGGGCCGCCGGTGGTGCTGGCCTGTTCGGCCTTGCGACGCAGCTATCGCGACCGGCTGAGGGGCAGCGGGGCGGCACTGCGCTTCGTTTTCCTGACCGCACCCGACGGCGTGATCGCCGCCCGCCTCGCCGCCCGGCAGGGCCACTATATGCCCGCAGGCCTGCTGGCCAGCCAGCTCGCTACCCTGGAGGTGCCCGACGCCGACGAGGCGGTGTTGACGCTCGACTGCCGCGATTCGATGGAGCAATTGCTCGCCCACATCGAGGAGGCCTGGTTCGGCGCCGCGGCCGGAGCCTGAGGGCGTTACGGCGCGCTGGCGGCCTGCATCTGGCTCTCGATGATACGCACCGGAACGTCCGGCTTCACCATAGCGGCAAGTTCCTCGGCGTCCCAATTGGTCAGCCGGATGCAGCCGTGGGAGGAGGTCTTGCTGACCAGCGACGGCTCCGGCGTGCCATGAATGCCGAAGGTCGGCTTCGACAGGCCAATCCACACCGTGCCGACCGGGTTGTTTGGCCCCGGCGGAAGCACCAGCTTCTCGGTGTTGTCGCCCTGCTGGAAATTCTTCTCCGGGTCGTAATGATAGGTCGGATTTCTGGCGATGCGCTTGATGGTGTAATCGCCGGCAGCCAGCGCCGCACGGCTGTTGCCGAGCGTGGCGGGGTAGCTCGCCAGAATGCGCTCGTCCGGCCCGAACACCACCACCATGCCGGTGTCCTTTACCGCCTCGATCCGATCCACGCTTCCCTCTATCGGCATCCGCTTGGCGGAAACGACCAGCAGCCGCTCACCGGCCTTGGCATAGTCCGCGCCTTGGTTGAACGCCTTGAGCAGCTTCTCGCTCATATGGAAGCGTTCGGCGTACATTTCCTGCGCACTCGCATAGGACAGCCGCTTCATGGCCGCCTGCTTGGCGTAGTCGCGCGGAATCTCACCGGGAAAGTCGGTGGAGGCGTCCTGCGTGGACACGGTGTATTCCACCACGATGTCGCCGAAGCCGTCGCGGCTGAGCGCCGACCAGGTTTGCTCGTCGAGTTGGTCTCCCTCGCCGAGCCCGTTCTGGCGACGAAACTGGGCGATGGCCTTGCGGTAGTTCTCGCCGTCGATCCCATCGATCACGCCCGGCGAGATGGAGCGGCGGCTGAGCAGGACCTGGGCTTTGACGATGAAGGGATCAGGTTCCCTGGTGTCGCTGCGGGTCGTCGCACCAAGGCTCGCCTGCTGGACGTCTTCGGCGGTGAGCGCCGAGGCGGGCGCGCTGCCCAGAGCGAGCAGCACAGCAAGAAGGGCAGAGGGGTAGGTGATCATGTGCGCTCGCTGTTCCGGGCATTGCGATCCTTCTCTACGGCTGGCAGCGACGCTTGTTCCCTGCCATGCGCCGCAAACGTGATGGTCGCGGCGTGGGGAGCGCGCCGGAGCGCCCCTGCCGCGACCAAATGCGCGCCGGCTGAGGCCTAGCGCGAAGCCTTGTAGAGCTTCTGAGCGATTTCCAGCATTTCTTCCGGTGCATAGTCGGGCGAGAAGGCCGACGGTACGCCGCTGAGCTGCTGGATCTTGCCGCCGTCGGGCATGCCTTCCACGACGCTCAGCTCGCCCTTCGGATCGTCAGGCAGAGCGACCTCGCCATTGCCCCATATGCCGGACATCTCCTTGTAGTCCTTCGGGCTGAAGGTGTAGAGCCGGCGATGGGAGCCCTCGTCGAGATACTTCTGGCACTCGGGTATGCCTGCCAGCGGGATGTTGGGGACCGGCAGCATCTTCTCCAGCTCGACCCCGGTCAGCTTCTTGATCGCCAGAGCATAGGCGTGGGCGTGGACCGAGCCGCGCACCAGAAGATAGCCGCACACTTCGCGGCCGGTCGGATCGGTCAGCGATTCATAGACTCGCAGCTTGTGCAGCCGGGCGCCGCATTCGAGATGAAAATTGTGCAGCAGGTCGAAGATCACATTGCCGGTGGTGGTGATGAAATCATTGTTCCAGGACGCGCCGTTGCTGTTGACCGGCGTCGCCCCGCCACCGTTCGAAAAGAAACCGGCTGCGAGCCGGATGTCTTTCATATCGGCGAACGGTGCGTCGGATATATCGCCGCCATCGACTTCGTCATCGTCATTGTCGGGGCCGTTGTTCAGCATGGCGACACCATTGCTTACCAGCTCGACATGCCCGAGCTCTTCCGCCGTGATCGCCGCCACCAGGCTGTAGAACGGCCGAAGCTTGCTCTTGGAACGAAAATTGAAACTCTGGAAAAGGTAATTCCCGAGTGTCGACATCTCGCCATACTTGCCTCCGAGCAGTTCCTGAAGCGCCGCCGCGGCATTAGCGTCCTGCGCCAGAGGCGCCGGGAGCTCGATCTGTAGCTTGTCCACGCGCAGAAACATTGCGTTCTCCATTACCATTGAATTTATAAAATAATACTGGAAATGAAGCGGTCATCTGCGTCATATGTTTCGTTTTGAAAAATAAAAATCTCAGATTTGTAGTATTTGCTTCATATTATATTTTATGAGAATTCAGATTTATCGGCGAGGACCGGCGAATTTTGGCGGAGACAGCGTGCGTATTGCTGGCAGCCGGAGGTTCAAGCATCCTGATGACTGAGGGCGCCGCCGGCCCAAAGCCTCGCAGAACGGATGTCGCGTTGAGTGCGGACGATTACGCCGTCGACAGCAGCCGGGCCATTTCGTCGGTGATGGCTCTGTCATTATAGGGTTTTGAGAAAAGCCGGCTCCCGCTCGGCAGGCTGCTTTCTTTCGGGATCTGATTGCCGGACGTCACCATCAGCTTCACCGGCGGCCATCGCTCGCGGATGTGGTGAGACAGCCGGATGCCGTCCATCGTGCCCGGCATCTGCACATCGGTGAAAACCAGGTCGATGTCGGTTCGAGATTCCAAGATGCGAAGTGCCTCATCGGCATCGCATGCCTGCAGTGCTTCGTAGCCCGCAGTCAGAACTAGATCGACGGCACTCATCCGAATAAGGGTGCTGTCTTCCACCACGAGAACGACTGCTTTTTCATTGTCCATCGTTCACTCGGGTTGGCGGGATGGGAGCGCTGGTCTGGCTCCAATGGCATAAGCCCGGCGGAGCGGGATAGGTTCCTGAGCCGTTGCCGAAGCGTCGGGCCACATGGCCGAAACAGTCGAGCTCATTCGCGAAATGCTGCGAGGCTCAGCGAGCCGCGATCGCCACAGCTGAGACGGAGCGAAGAAAAATTTCATGAGCCGGTCTGAGCCGGCATAAAATGCCGTGAGACGGGAAAATGGTGCGCGGAAGGGAGCCGCGCATTCTCAATAACACATTGATTAAAACCACGAAAATCTGATGCGAATTTCCTTGAGGCCAACACAACGGCCAACATTTCTAAAGCTGTTGATAATTCGAACGTATCGTCGATGTTGCGGCGTAGCTGCAGCGATCGGGGACAGTCCTGCCCGTCGCGAACTCGGAAGAGGTGTACCCCGATCCCGGCCAGGCCCCACCACTCCCGATGCCTATTTGTGACCTGCGGATGTCCGCCCGGCTAGATCGACAGCGTGAAGACGGCGTCCAGCGCCCGTTGGCGCGCGGGGCGAGGCATGCCGCTCTGCACTTGGTCCGACATGGCTTGCCGACTAACCGTGACGGAACGGATGTCGAGTCCATTCGATGCGGCATTCTGACGCATATTAGCTTACTCTGCCGAAATTTAGGGAGTGGTCGACAGGAGCGTTAAGTTAACAATATGTTAAAGTGAAGATTCGCAAAATCATTGCACTTCAACAGGTTTCAACGAAGTTTGTCAGACAAAAAAGTCCGAGTTGTGCGCGATTTGTCTGACGCAAATACTCAGTTGGTAGCGCGGCCCAATCAAATACGCACACGCACTTGCCTTCCGTCCGTCGTTTTACGTGGCATGATCTCCTCATCAACGAGATGAGGCTCCAATGCGACACAATGATCGACACCAGCTAGCAGGTCCCGCGGCCTTTACGGTCGAGGAGGCCGCAGACTATCTCCGCCTGTCCCGTGCTGGGATCTGGCGGCTTCTCAAAGACGGACGGCTTCCTCGGGCGCGGATCGGCGGCAGAACTTTGATCCGCCGGGTCGATGTCGATGCGTTCCTCGAGCGCTGCGTCGAGGCAGCGTGATGGGATCGATCAGCATTTTTCCCGGCTGGTGGCTCGAGCTGCAGCAGGAGCGCGCCAAGATCGGGCCGGCAATCTCGAAACTGATGGCCGCAACGCTGGACCGGCGTGAGGTTAAGCGGTTCGAACGCGCTCTCAGTTCTATGGCTTACGCGTTGCAAATGTTCGCCTGTGAGGCAGTTCATCATCCAACCGTCAGAAGCGATGTGCCACTGACGGCGACCGACCTGATGCTCCCGGGGCACATGGCCATCGCCTACGCCGACGCCCACCCTGGGGGTGGGCTGAACACAATCACCATCTATGGGGCCGAGTTGTATGACCTCGCGCAGTCGTACCGCGATTTTCCGTCCGATGCGCAAGAAGCCATTCTGCGCGACACCGCTATCGACCTACGGCTTGGGTTAAGGCGTCGAGTGCGCGGCGAGGTAGCTCATGGCTGGCTATCGCGTCTGGCTGCGCTGGCACTCCGCGACGACCAGGCAGAAATGCTCGGCGGCCAGGACGATGGCATGCCGGTGCTGGCGATGCTCGGCGATACGCGTGACCGGGGCGGGAAGCCGAGCTTCGCCATCCGGACGCTGCTGACCACGGTGCCCTGGCCGCCGCGCGCTCAAGACCCTTTGGCGGCCTGCGCCTGAATTCCTAAAACAGAAAGGCCGGCTCGCTCTTCGCAGGAGCGGCCGGCCCAAAAAGTGAATAATGGCTACAGATCATATAGCTCAATCCGTGCCTTCCGGGCAAGCTTCGTCGTCTGCTACGCGAAAATTTCCCTTCAACGTCGCGGCGGCGCAGCGTGTGGATCGGCCTGATGGCTCGTTCGACATCAAGCCGGCGCTGGCTGCGTCGACCGTGGTGCACCTGCCGGAGCGGGCCTCGGCCAACGGCCCGCCTGTGTCGAGCGCGGCGTCGACCCTCACGTCGGTTCCCGCCGGCGGTGCTGCAGATGGCGACGGCGGCGCCAATCGGTTCCAGCGGCTTAAGACGCTTGGATATCGCGAGCTCGTGCCCATCGTGCCACCCAAAGCGATCATCTCGGCCAAGTCGTCGTTGAACCCTGCCACCCTGGGCAAAGTGCCCGGTGTCCAACGCGACGACGGGTGGGGCGGGCTCCCCGGTTGGCGGGAGCATGTTGCGACCGAAGCCGATCTGATTGCCTGGCACGCCATGGGGGCGGGCATCGGCATCCGGCGTGGCGCGGTATTCTTTATCGACATCGACGTCCTTGATCCGCAGCTCGCCGACCGCATTGAAGATGCGGCCATGAAAATGCTCGGGCAGGCGCCGTGCCGAATTGGGCAAGCGCCGAAGCGCGCGCTCGCCTATCGGCCGATCGGTGACGTGAAGGCGTGGCCGAAAATTACGTTCGAGGATCCAGGCAGGACCGACGGATCGGTCGGCATCGTCGAGATCCCCGCGCAGATCGTCGTAGACGGCATCCGCGCCCTGACCGGTCGGCCCTACAGTTGGCCGAGGCAATTGCCGGCGCTGGCGGAGCTCACGCCGGTCACGGGCGAGCAGCTCGAAGAATTCTTCCGGCAGTTGGCAGTTGACCTCCCGAAGTCGAAGCGAGCAGGAACTGCGCCGGTCGATCGCAGCACGGTCGACCAGGCGGGCCTCCGCGGCGATCCAGCGTTGGTCGCCTCGGCAATTCGGGCGCTGCCCAATTCCGTCGCGACGTTTCCGACCTACGACAGCATGATTGCCGTCGGCCAGGCGCTCCACGCCGCTCTTCCCGACGACCCCGACCTCGGCAACGAACTCTGGCACGACTGGTGCAGCCGTTGGGAGGGCGGCGACTACGACGTCTGGCCTGCTGCCGGTTTCGTGGACACCGAGATTGGGTGTTTCATGAAGCCGGAGGTGGCGTATGCAGCGACGGAAGTTTGGGCGTGAGTTCAAGATCGAGGCGGTTCGCCTGATCAAGGATCGTGGGGTGAGCGTGGCCCAGGCGTCGCGCGATCTGGACGTGCACGAGAACGTGTTGCGCAAATGGGTTCGGGACTTCGCCGTCGATCCAGGGCAGGCCTTCCCAGGCCACGGTCAGGTGAAGCCGGAACAGCTTGAGATCGACAAGCTGCGGCGGGAGGTCGTCAAGCTCAAGGCGGAGCGTGACATCCTAAAAAAGGCCGCAGCCTACTTCGCGAGGGACGTGACATGAGGTTCGCGTTCGTGGCGAAGCACCGGGGCATCTGGCCGGTGGCATGGCTCTGCGAAGCGCTGGATGTGTCGCGGTCGGGCTTCCATGCCTGGCTCCATCGCGTGCCCAGCAAGCGCACGCGGGACGACGAGACCATTGGCGCAAAGGTGCGAGCGAGCTTTACTGGCTCCGATCGCACCTACGGCGCCCGGCGCGTCTGGCGCGATGTGCTGGCTGAGGGCATCGATTGCGGCCTGCATCGTATCGAGCGGCTGATGAAGGTGCAGGCTCTCCGTGCAAGACCGCGCCGGCGTGGATTGCCGAAGGATGACGGGCAGCGCTCGACCATCGCGCCAAACACGCTCGACCGGAAATTCCATGCCGAGCAGCCGAACCAACGCTGGATCGCCGACTTCACTTACGTCTGGACCGCCGAGGGCTGGCTTTACGTCGCTGCCGTCATCGACCTGTTCTCCCGCCGTGTGGTCGGCTGGTCGATGAAGCCCGAGATGACGGCGCAGCTCGTCACCGACGCGCTCATCATGGCGATCTGGCGCAGGGGCAAGCCTGACGCCTTGCTTCACCACTCGGACCAGGGCAGCCAATATACGAGCGAGCAGTTCCAGAACTTGATGACCGACAACGGCGTCACCTGTTCGATGAGCCGGTCCGGCAACGTCTGGGACAATGCCGCCATGGAGAGCTTCTTCTCGTCGCTCAAAACCGAACGGATCAGGAGCAAGGTCTACCGCACGCGCGACGAGGCGCGGGCCGACGTGTTCGACTACATCGAGAGGTTCTACAATGCCGTCCGCCGGCACTCAACCATCGGCTACCTCAGCCCAGTTGAGTTCGAGCGGAAGGTGGGATTAGCTTAACTGCGCGTCCACAGAACCGGCAGCAGGCCA
>JBGGNI010000082.1:0-17417 GCA_041287585.1 Xanthobacteraceae bacterium | reverse complement strand
GCTGCTTTTCGTCCTGGTCTATGTCCCGGAAATCACGCTGTGGCTGCCGGAACAGATGGGCTACCAGCCGGTGCGCGCCGCCGGCTGACATTCGCAGAAAGTGAAACCGACATGCCGGCCATGAAAGAGCTCGTGAAGGGCGTTGACCGCTACCGCCACTACATCGGCGGCCAATGGGTCGAGTCCACCGTGAAGGAATGGATCGACGTCGAAAACCCCGCCACCGGCGCCATCATCGCCTCGGTGCCCAAGGGCGGCGAAGACGACGCCGACCGCGCCCTGGTCGCCGCCCGCGCCGCCCAGCCGGGTTGGGAAGCGCTGCCGCCGGCGAACCGCGGCCAGTTGCTCAAGGACCTCGCGCGGCTGATTCTGGAACATCGCGAGCGCCTCGCCCGCATCGTCGTCGCCGAGCAGGGCAAGCCGATCCAGGAAGCGCGCGGCGAAATCGAAGGCGCGGCGCTCTATCTCACTTACGCCGCCGAGGAGGCGCGCCGCATCACCGGCGACATCCTGCCCTCCGACGTGCCGGACGAGCAGGTGTGGATCCAGAAGGTCGCCCACGGCGTGGTGGTCGGCCTCACCGCCTGGAACTACCCGGCGGCGCTGATGTGCCGGAAGATGGGCCCGGCCCTGCTGGCCGGGAACACCATCGTCATCAAGTCGCACGAGGGCACGCCGATCTCGGCGTTGGAGATCGCCCAGCTTTCCGCCCAACTCGATTTCCCGCCCGGCGTCATCAATGTGGTGAGCGGCACCGGGGAGGGCATCGGCGCGGCCTTGGTGCGCCATCCCATTCCCCGGCTTATCACGCTGACCGGCAGCGTGCGGGCGGGCAAGGAGATCTTCCGTGCCGCGGCGGACGACCTCAAGCTGTTGCGGCTGGAACTCGGCGGCAAGGCGCCGTTCGTGGTGGCGGAGGATGCCGACATCGGCGCGGCGGTGCGCGCCGCCGTGCTGTCGCGCTTCGAGAATTGCGGGCAGATCTGCATCTGCAACGAGCGCATGTATGTGCACGCCCGGATCGCCGACGAATTCATGGAGAAGTTCGTCCGCGCGGTGAAGGCGCTGAAGGTCGGCGATCCCACCACCATGGTCGATGTCGGGCCGAAGTTCAGCGGCGATGAACTCGCCAAGGTGGAGCGCATGGTGGAGGCGGCACGCGGGGCCGGCGCCGAAGTGCTCGCCGGCGGGCGCCGGCTCACCGAGGGCGCCTTCGCCCGCGGCCACTGGTACGAGCCGACCGTGCTGCGCGTCGCCGACAACCAGATGGCGATCATGCAGGACGAGCTGTTCGGCCCCGTGGTGCCGGTGATGACGGTTGGCGATTTCGACGAGGGGCTGCGGCTCGCCAATGAATCGCGCTACGGCCTCTCCGCCTATGTCTTCACCAAGGACATGCGGCGGATGATGCGGCTGGTGCGCGAGCTGAGGTTCGGCGAAATCTATGTGAACCGGCCGGGCGGCGACGCCGTACATGCTCACCATGCGGGCATCCGCGACAGCGGCATCGGCGGCGAGGACGGCAAATACGGGCTCGACGCCTATTTCCAGAAGAAGACCATCTATGTGAATTACGCCTGAGCGCGCTCCCGCCCACCCGCTCGCCCAGGCGTTGGCTTCCGGCACGGTCCTTGCGGTCCGTGCCGGAAGCCGTAAGCCCCGCCTTGCGCCGGAGCCCACCATGATGGCTCTCAACCTGCCGACCCGGCTCGGTCTCGCCTTGCCGCTGCGCCGGCCCACCGTGCTGCTCATCGGCACCGCCGGCACGGTGGCGCAGGCCTATCCTGCCTGCGACGCGGCGCTGCGGGCACGGCTGGACTATCGGCTGGTGATCGCGGTGCCTGCCGCGGACGTGCCGGCGGCGCGGCGGCGCTACCCGCACGAAATCGTGTTGCCGCAGCCCTTCGCGGCGCTGGCACCGGCCTGGCGCGCCCGGCTCGGCGTTTCGGCGTCGATCCGTGCGGAGCAGGACGCGGCCGGCATCATCGCCGCGCTCCCCGGCACGGAGCGCTCGGTGCCGCAGCCGGGCGGCATGCTGGTGCGGGCGCTGGCGGGGCCGCCGATCGCCTCGCTGGCGGCCCTGAAGCGGCGGCTCGGCGCGCCGCGGGCCATCGTCTGCCTCGGCAACGGGCCAAGCTCGGAAGACCCCCGGCTCGTCGCGCTGGCGAACGGCGCCGCACTGTTCCGGGTGAACTGGATCTGGCGCGCGCGCGGCGTGCTGATCGAGCCGGACCTCGTCTTCACGGTCGACCCGGACCTGCCGGGACCGGGCCGGCGGCCGGTCATCGTGTTTCCAACGGCGGCGGTCGGCCAGCCGATCCTGCGACGCCACGCCGTGCGGCTGCGCCCGCCCCGCGCCGGCTACAGCTTTCTCGACCGGTTCGAGCCCGCGCTTGCCGATTTCGCGCAGCCGCTGATCCCGACCAATGGCGCGCTGATGGTAGCGCTCGCCGCCGCGCTGCAACCGGATCGGCTGGTGATCGCCGGCATCGACCTGTACCGCCACGCCCACGGCCGCTATCCCGGCGACAGGGAGGCGGCGGACGGCTATGCCCGCGAGCACAGCGCCGCGCTCGACCTCGCCATAATCCGCGCCGCGCTGGACGGATTTGCCGGCAAGGCGGTGATCCTCAGCGACAATTTGAGTGCCGCCCTTGGGCGGTGATCAGTCCTTCGGCTCGCTCATCAGCCGTCCGGCGGTGGCCCAGTCGTCCTTCGGCACCGAGAGGAAGACGATCTGGATAGCCTCGGGCGGGCACTTCAGGATGCGCGCGCCCTCGCGGGTCACCGTCTCGGCAAACTCCCGCTTCTGTTCGCGCGTGCGGCCTTCGAGCATTTCCACGCGGATCACAGGCATCGTTTCGTCTCCTCAAAGCCAGGCATTGACATGCCAGGGCGCAAACTCGTCTTCGCCATAGCCCAGCAATTCGCTCTTGGTCGGCACGCCGGAGGCGGCGGCCAGCATGGCGTGGAAGATGGTCTCGCCCATCGCCTCGATGGAGGCCGTGCCGTCGAGGATGGCGCCGCAATTGACGTCCATGTCCTCCTCCATCCGGCGATAGAGCGCGCTGTTGGTCGCGAGCTTGAGCGAGGGCGCCGGCCGGCAGCCGAAGCAGGAACCGCGCCCGGTGGTGAAGGCGATGAGATTGGCCCCGCCCGCCACCTGGCCGGTGGCCGAGATCGGATCGAAGCCCGGCGAATCCATGAAGACGAGGCCGCGCCTGGTCACCGGCGCGGCATAGCCGACCACATCGACCAGATTGGTCGAACCGCCCTTGGCGACGGCGCCGAGCGATTTCTCCAAAATGGTGGTGAGCCCGCCGGCCTTGTTGCCGGGAGAGGGATTGTTGTCGAGCCCCTGCGGCTCGTCCTTGGTGTGATCTTCCCACCAGGCGATCAGCCCGAGCAGCTTCTCGCCGGTCTCCCGGTCGAGCGCGCGCTCCAGCAGCAGGTTCTCGGCGCCGTAGATTTCCGGCGTCTCGGAAAGGATGGCGGTGCCGCCGCAGGCCACCAGCCGGTCCACCGCGGCGCCGAGCGCGGGGTTGGCGGAGATGCCGGAGAAGCTGTCCGAGCCGCCGCATTGCAGCCCGATCACGAGCTCGCCCGCCGGAATCGGCTCGCGGCGCGCCTTGCTTGCCTCGACCAGCATCGCTTCCACCGCGGCAATGCCGGCGGCGACGCTGGCACGGGTGCCGCCGACATCCTGCATCACCAGAGTGCGCAGCCGCGGGCCGGGCACCAGCGCTTCGTCGCGCAGCAGATAGTCGATCTGGTTGTCCTCGCAGCCGAGGCCGACCAGCAAAATGCCGCAGAAATTCGGGTGGCGGGCATAGCCGCCGAGCGCGCGGCGCAGCATGCCCATGGAGCGGCCGCCCTCGGCGACGCTGCAGCCGGACTTGTGGGTCAGCGCCACCACGCCGTCGACGCCGGGATAGGGGGCGAGGCGGGCGGGATCGCGGAAATGGTCGGCGATCATCCGCGCCACCAGCGCCGAGCAGTTCACCGAGGTGAGGATGCCGACATAATTGCGCGTGCCGGCGCGCCCGTCCGGCCGGCGATAACCCTGAAAGCTCGGCACCTCGTGCGCCGGCAGCCGGCCGGCATTGCTGAGCCGGGTGCTTATGGCGTGCCCGGCCATGGTGCTCTCGAACCGCATATTCTGCACATGCACATGGGCGCCGGCGGCAATGTCGCGGCTGGCGATGCCGATCGGCTGGCCGAAGCGATGGATGACGCTGCCCGCCGCCAAGGGCCGCAGTGCCACCTTGTGGCCGAACGGCACCGGATCGGTCGCCAGGCCCGGATGCGGCGCCAGCAACGTGCCCGGCTCCAGATCGCGCAGCGCCACCGCGACCTCGTCGCCGGGGGCGAGCTGGAGCACCGCCATCGCGCTCATCGGATGCGCCTCTCAGCCCGCGGTTTCGCGCGCCGGCTCGGCGGTGTCGGTCTGGCGGAGCAAAGCGGTCAGCAGCGCGACTTCGGAATCGTTGTGGCTGCGGGCCAGCCGCTCCGCGCGTGCGGCGTCGCGGGAGATCACCGCCTCGACCAACGCCTCGTGCTCGGCGATCAGCTGGTCGTAATCCTTCGGCAGGAAGCCGGACTGCACCATGTGGAAGCGCACCTGCTGCATGATGAAACGGTGCTGCTCGGCAAGGCGCCGGTGCCGCGCCAAAGCGATGATGGCGGCGTGCAGGTCGAAATCGATGTCGCTGGCGTCCTGGAAGCGCCCCTCGCGGATCGCCCGCAGCAATTCGCTGACAATGGTACGCAGCCGCGCCCCGTCCGCCTCGGTGATGTTGTCGACCGCGAGCCGGGCGCCGAGCTCCTCCAGCACGCCGCGCAGCGTGTAGATCTCCCAGGCATCGGCGACCGAGGCGCCGGACACTTCCCAGCGGGTGAAGGCGACCTGCTTCACCAGCCCTTCGCCGGCAAGCTGGGCGAGTGCGGAGCGCACCGTGCCGCGGCTCACCTCAAGCTCTTCGGAGAGCTGGGTTTCCAGCAGCCGCGCCCCCGCCGGCAGCACGCCTTCCAGGATGTGCGAGCGGATCTGGTCGGCCGCCCTGCGGTCCAGCAGCCGCTTTTCCGCCTTCAGACTGGTGAGCTTCGTCATGAATCGCCCTGCGCTCCCGACGCGGAGCCGTTGGTTCTGAATAATCCGCGGCGCGCTGCAGCGCAATACATATTGCTGACAATCAAGAATCCGCCTTGCAGCCCGATGTCGATCGTGCAGAATGTCGACATTCATCAATGAGGCGGCAATGCGTACCCCAGTGCGGCTCGGCGTCGATATCGGCGGCACCTTCACCGATCTCGTGCTGCAATGGCCGGACGGGCGCGCGCTTTTCTCCAAAGTGTCCTCCACGCCGCAGGCGCCCGAACAGGCGGTGCTGGACGGCATCAGCGCGCTGCTGGCGGCCGCCGGCGCCGAGCCCGGCGATGTCGCCGAGCTGGTGCACGGCACGACGGTTGGCTCCAACACTCTGCTGCAGAAGGCCGGCGCGCGCACCGGGCTGATCACCACGCGCGGTTTCCGCGACGTGCTGGAGATCGGCCGGGTGCGCACGCCCGGCATGTTCGACCTGTCCTGGCGCAAGCCGGAGCCGCTGGTGCCGCGGCGCTGGCGGCTGGAGGTCGATGAGCGCATCGACACCCACGGCACCGTGCTGCGTCCGCTCGACCCGGCCGAGGTCCTTGCCGCCGGCGCGCGGCTGGTGGCGGAAGGTGTCGAATCGGTCGCGATCTGCTTCCTCAACTCCTTCGCCAATCCCGATCACGAGACCCTCGCCGCGCAGGCGCTGGCCTCGGCTTTTCCGCAGCTTGTCCTTACGCCGTCGGTGGCCGTGCTGCCGACCATGGGCGAGTATGAGCGCACCTCCACGGCCGTGGTGAACGCCTATGTCCTGCCGGCGCTGCGCGGCTACATCGCCCGGCTTGAGCAGGCCTTGCGCGCCATGGGCATCGATGCGCCGCTGCTGATCGGCAATTCCAATGGCGGGCTCTCCACCGCCGCCATGGCGAAGGAGAAGCCGGTCTTCTTCATTTCCTCCGGCCGCGCCGCCGGTGCGGTCGGTGCCGCGCGGCTCGGTGTGGTGGGCGGCACCGGCGACCTGATCGCCTTCGACATGGGCGGCACCACGGCGTCCGCCACGCTGGTGGTCGCCGGCGAGGTGAGCCGATCGCATGAATACGAATTCCGCGACGGTATCTCCACGCCGAGCCGCTTCATCAAGGCCGGCGGCTTCCTGATGCGGGTGCCGACCGTCGATGTCGCCGAGGTCGGCGCCGGCGCCGGGTCCATCGCCGCGCTCGATGCGGGCGGGCTGCTGTGCGTCGGCCCGGTCTCGGCCGGCGCGGTGCCGGGGCCGGTGTGCTACGGTGCCGGCGGCACCCGCCCGACCGTGACCGATGCCAATGTCGTGCTCGGGCTGCTGCCGCCTCGGCTCGGCCCCACGCTGGCGCTCGACATCGAGGCCAGCCGCCGCGCCATCGAACGCGACCTCGCCGAGCCGCTCGGCCTCAGCGTCGAGGAAGCCGCTTATGGCGTGCGCGAAGTGGCCAACGCCAATATGGCGCGCGCCATCCGCGCCGTCACGGTGGAACGCGGGGTCGACCCGCGGGACTTCACGCTGCTGGCCTTCGGCGGCTCCGGCCCGGTGCATGCCTGCGACCTCGCCGCCCGGCTGGGCATGGAGCGGGTGATGTTCCCGCCGGCGCCGGGCGTGTTCACCGCCGCCGGCATGCTGGCCGGCAGCCTGGAACACCATTTCCTGCGCCCCTTCGCCGGCACGCTGGAGGCGCTCGATACCGCCGCCTTGGCCCAGGCGACCGAAACGCTCGGCCGGCAGGCCCGCGCGGCCTTCGCCGGCGACGGCTATGACACGACCAGCCTGCGCTACGGCTTCGCATTGGAACTGCGGTTCCAGGGCCAGGAGGCCGCGCTCGCCGTGCCGTTCCAGCCCGGCGCGGATGCGGCCCGGCTCAGGGCGGATTTCCTCGACGCCTACCGCGCGCTCTATGGCTATGTGGCGCGCGACCGGATCGAGACCGTCGCGGTGCGCCTCGCCGCCAGCGCGCCGGTGGCCGGCGCGTTCGATTTCGGCAGCGCCCGGCCGGCGGAAGGCCGCACCGCGGGTGCCGCCACCACGCGGCGCGCCTATTTCGGCAGCAGGGCCGGCTGGCTCGACGTGCCGGTGATGCCCCGACATGCCTTGGCCGAAGCGCTGGCCGGGCCGCTGGTGCTGGAGAGCGCCGACACCACCATCATCGTGCCGCCCGGCGCGCGGGCCTGGCCCGACAATGCCGGCAACATCGTCGCGACCCTGGCACCGGAGGCACGGGCATGAGCGCGCCGGCCTATGATCCCATCACCTTCGCGGTGCTGAAGAGCGCGCTCGACACCATCGTCGACGACATGGCCTATGCGGTGATGCGCACCGCCCGCTCTCCCATCGTGCGGGACGTGCTGGATTATTCGGTGACGCTGTGCGACCGGCACGGCCGCATCCTGTCGCAGGCCAAGACCGTGGCGCTGCATCTGGGTGCGGTGCCGGACGCCATCGAGGTGGTGCAGGCGCGCTTTGCCGACGACCTCGCGCCGGGCGACGTCATCGTGCTGAACGACCCCTATGCCGGCGGCATGCATCTTCCGGACATCTTCATGTTCAAGCCGGTGTTCTTTGCCGGGTCGGTGGCGGGCTTCGCGGTGGTGATCGCCCATCATTGCGATGTCGGCGGGCGGGTGCCCGGCTCCAATGCCAGCGATTCCACCGAGATCTTCCAGGAGGGGCTGCGCATTCCGCCGATGAAGCTTTATGCCGGCGGCGTGCCGAACGCGACGCTGCTGGCGCTGATCGGCACCAATGTGCGGCTGCCGGAATTGGTGATCGGCGATCTGGAGGCGCAGTACGCCACCTGCAACATCGGCGAGCGGGAGTTGCTGCGTCTCTATGAGCGCTACGGCGACGACACTCTCAACGCCTACTTCGAGCGGCTGATGGACTATGGCGAAGCGGTGACCCGCAAGGCGATCGCAAGCTGGCCGGACGGCGTCTACCGCTTCACCGACTATATCGACGGCGACGGATTCTCCACGCAACCGCTGCCGATCTCATGCGCGCTCACCGTGGCCGGCGACCATCTCCATGTCGATTTCGCCGGCTCCGCGCCGCAGGTGCGCGGCGCCATCAACGCCACCTTCTCCTTCACCAAGTCCGCCACCTATCTCACCGTGCGCTGCGCGCTGGACCACGATGTGCCGAACAATGCCGGCGTCTATCGCTGCATCACCGTCAGCGCGCCGGAAGGCTCCATCCTCAATCCGCGCATGCCGGCCCCGGTGGCGGCGCGGGCGCTGACCGGCTACCGCGTGGTGGACACCGTGATGGGCGCGCTGGCCCAGATCGCGCCGAAGAAGGTGATGGCGGCGGGGGAAGGCGGCAACACCGTGGTCGCCATCGGCGGCTACGACAAGGCCACCGGCACACCCTTCATCCTGGTGGACATGATCAACGGCGCCTGGGGCGGCCGGCATGACGCCGACGGCATCGAGGGCATCACCAATCCGTCGCAGAACATGTCGAACCTGCCGGTGGAGACGCTGGAGCGACGCTACCCGCTGCGGGTGGAATCCTACGGCTTTCGGCCGGATTCCGGCGGCGCCGGCGAGTATCGCGGCGGGCTGGGGCTGACCCGCTCGTATCGTCTGCTGGCGCCGGAAGCCGTGCTGCAACTGCGGGCCGACCGCCACGACCATCCGCCCTATGGCCTGTTCGGCGGCGGCCCGGCGGCCCCCTCGCGCAACCTCATCGAGGTGGACGGGCAGACCCGCGCCTTGCCGGCCAAGATCACGCTCGACATCACGGCCGGGACGCTGATCCGCCACGACCAGGCCGGCGGCGGCGGCTATGGCGACCCGCTGAAGCGCGATCTCGCCCGCATTGAGGCCGACCTCGCCGACGGCAAGGCGACGCGGGCCGCCGTGGAAGCGGCCTACGGCGTGGTGTTCGACGGCCCGCGGATCGAGCCAGAGGCAACCCGGCGCCGGCGCGCCGAGCGCGCGACGCAGGAGAACGGCCTATGACGAGGGTGGCGGTGGTCACGGGCGGCGCCAGCGGCATTGGTGAAGCCGCCGCGCGCGCTTATGCGGCGGCCGGCTGGCACGTTGTGGTCGGCGACCGCGATACCGAGCGTGGCGCCGCGATCGCCGCCGAGCTGGGTTGCGTGTTTGCGCCGCTCGATGTCGCCAGCGAGGCCGCGGTCGATGCCTTTGCCGCGGCGGTCTATGCCCGCCACGGCCGGGCCGACGCGCTGGTGAACTCGGCCGGGCTGCTGCAGAACGCCGTGCGCTCGGTCGACATGGCAATGGAGGAGTTCGACCGCATCCACACCGTGAATGTGCGCGGCACGCTGCTGGCGAACCGCGCTTTCGGCCGGCGCATGTGCGCGGCGGGAAGCGGCGCCATCGTCAATCTGTGCTCGCTCACCAGCTTCCGCCCCTCCGCCCAGCCGGCCTATGCCGTGGGCAAGGCGGCGCTGAAGATGATGACCGAGCTGATGGCCGCCGAGTTCGGCCCGTTCGGCGTGCGGGTCAATGCGGTGGCGCCGGGCTATACGCTGACGCCGGCGATGAAGAGCCGCATCGAGCGCGGTGAGCGCGACCCGAGCGTCGTGATCGCCAAGACACCGCTGCGCCGCTTCGTCGAGCCCACTGAGGTCGCCGCCGCCATACTGTTCCTCACCTCGGAGGCCGCTTCCGCCATTTCCGGCGCCACGCTGCCGATCGATTGCGGCTGGCTGGCCGGCTCTGCGTATACCGCGCACGCCGCGCAGCCCGCCTAGCCTGCGGCCTCGCGCTCCGCACGGGTGCGGTCGAGAAAGGCGATCAGCGAGGCGCTGGCGCCCAGAATATGGTCCCGCGTGCGCTGCGCCGCCGCCTCGGCATCGCGCTCGATGCAGGCTTGCAGGATGCCCTCATGCTCGCGCCGCGCGCGCTCCATGCCGTCGGTGAGCACGAGCTGGGCGCGCAGATAGCGGTCGACACGGTCCAGCGCGGCCTGGATGGTCTGCAGGAAGTAGGGCCGCCCGGCCGCCTCGTAGAGCGAGTAATGGAAGCGGCGGTTCAGTTCGCCCCAATGCGACGAGTCGGGCTCTGTGGCGAAGGCGTGGGCGTAGCGCTTGGCCTCCTCCAGCGTGGCGGCGGACATGCGTTCCACCGATGTGCGCAGCACGTCGGGCTCCAGCAGCGCCCGGAACTCGAAAATCTCGCGGATTTCCTCGGTCGACAGCGTGGTGACCACGGCGCCGCGGTAGCGCTGCGTCGACACCAGCCCCTGTTCTTCCAGCCTGGTCAGCGCCTCGCGCACCGGAATGCGGCTGACATTGAACATGCGGGCGATGTGGTCCTGCCGCAGCACCTGGCCCTCGACCACGTCGCCCTTGGCGATGGCGTCCCGCAGCGCGTCGAAGATCACGTCGGAGGCCGACGCCATCTGGGCGATGTCCGTTGCCTTGACCTTCACGCGTTCCGCCCGCCCACCAGATTCGTCTCAAATGCCGCAAAAGGATATTGCAACTTGGATCCAATTTTGGCAAGCTTCTTTGCAAGCGGCCGCAGGCCCCGTCTTCTTTCACCGCGCTCTCAGATCAGCACCCAGGAGACCCATCATGTGGTCCGGAGTCCTCCCCGCCGTCACGGCGAAGTTTCATGAAGACGACACGCTCGACATCAAGGAGATGGAGAAGAGCTTCGCCTTCCAGATCGCGGCTGGCGTCGACGGTCTCATCGTCAACGGCTCGCTGGGCGAGGGGCCGATGCTGTCCCATGACGAGCGTCTCACCGTGCTCAAGACCGCCAAATCGGTGGCCGGCCGCCGCCCGGTGCTGATGACCATCGCCGATTCGGCCACCCGCGACTGTGCCGCTCTCGCCCGCCGCGCCGCGCAGGCCGGCGCCGATGGCCTGATGGTGGTGCCGAGCCTCGTCTACCACACCAATCCGAAGGAGACCGTGGCGACGCTGCGCACGGTCGCCGAGGCGGCCGACCTGCCGGTGATGATCTATTCCAACCGCATCGGCTACCGCGTCGACGTCACCATCGAGATCATGGCCGAACTCGCCAAGGACGCGCGTTTCGTCGCCATCAAGGAATCCTCCGACGACATCCGCCGCACCATCGAGATCTTCAACGCGCTGGGCGACCGTTACGACGTGTTCACCGGCGTCGACAATCTCGCCTTCGAGGCGCTCGCGGTCGGCGCGGTGGGCTGGGTCGCCGGCCTGGTCATTGCCTTCCCGCACGAGACGGTGGCGATCTACCGGCTGATGAAGGCCAAGCGCTATGACGAGGCCCTCGCGATCTATCGCTGGTTCCGCCCGCTGCTCGACCTCGATGTCTCGACCTATCTGGTGCAGAATCTCAAGCTGGTGGAAGCCATGGTCACCGGCACCACCGAGCGGGTGCGCGCGCCGCGCCTGCCGCTGGAAGGTGAGCAGCGCGCCAAGGTGGAGCGCATCGTGCACGAGGCGCTGGCCTCCCGCCCGGCCCTTGCCAAGGCAGCCTGAACCGACCATCCCGGTTCGAACATGACGGCCGTCCCGCCCGCGGGCGGGAGGCCTTTGGCGGCGTGGTGATGCGTTGAGAGCGAGCACGGACGAAGTCGTCGTCGTCGGAGCCGGCATTGTCGGCCTGGCCGCGGCGTTCCATGTGCAGAGCGAAGGCCGCCGGGTGCGGCTGGTGGAGCGTGGCGGCGTGGCGGAAGGCGCGAGCTACGGCAATGCCGGCGCGTTCGCGTTTTCCGACGTGCTGCCGCTGGCCTCACCGGGCATGCTGCGCAAGGCGCCGAAATGGCTGCTCGATCCGCTCGGGCCGCTCTCCATACCGCCCGCCTATCTGCCGCATATCGCGCCCTGGCTGGTGCGCTTCTGGCGGGCCAGCCTGCCCGACCGCTACAGCCGCTCGCTCACGGCCCAATGCGCGCTGATGCGCCTCGCCGCCACCGCCATGGCGGCGATGGTCCGCGACGCCGGGCTCAAAGCCCGGGTGCGCCACGACGGCAATCTCCAGCTCTATGAGAGCAAGGCGGAATTTGCCGCCGCCGCCCCCGGCTGGCAGGCGCGCGAACGCGAGGGCATCGCCTTCGAGCATGTCTCCGGCGCCCGCCTCGCCGAACTCCAGCCCGGCCTATCGCCGCGTTTCATCGCCGGCAGCTTCACCCCGCACTGGCAGACGGTGGACGACCCGCATCTGTTCGCCCGCGCGCTCTATGAGCGCGTCATGGCACGCGGCGGCGCGCACACCACCGGCGAGGTGGTCGCCATTGAGCCGCTGACCGAGGGGGTGCGGCTGCGCCTGGCGGACGGCGGCGAGGTGCTGGCCGACACCGCAGTGCTTGCCGCCGGCGCCTGGTCGCGGGCACTGGCAAAGTCGCTCGGCGATGCCGTTCCGCTGGAAACCGAGCGCGGCTACAACACCACGCTGCCGCCCGGCGCCTTCGATCTCAAGCGCCAACTCACCTTCGGCGGCCACGGCTTCGTGGTCACCCCGCTGGCCACCGGCATCCGCGTCGGCGGCGCGGTGGAACTCGGCGGGCTGCGCGCGCCGCCGAATTTTCGCCGCGCGGAGGCCATGCTCGAAAAGGCGGCGCGCTTCCTGCCGGGCCTGAACACTGCGGGCGGCCGGCAATGGATGGGCTTTCGCCCCTCGCTGCCGGACTCGCTGCCGGTCATCGGCCGCGCCAAGGCAAGCCCGCGCATCCTCTACGCCTTCGGCCACGGCCATCTGGGCCTGACCCAGAGCGCGGCGACCGGCCGGATCGTCGCCGATCTGGTGGCGGGGCGCACCGCGCCGATCCCGCTCGACCCCTTCCGCCCCGACCGCTTCTGACGAGTTGAGAGCCATGGCGCGACACAGCTTCTTCTGCATTGACGGCCACACCTGCGGCAATCCTGTTCGCCTGGTGGCCGGCGGCGGCCCGCAGCTTCACGGCGCCACCATGATCGAGAAGCGCGCGCATTTCCTGCGCGAATTCGACTGGATCCGCACCGGGCTGATGTTCGAGCCGCGCGGCCACGACATGATGTCCGGCTCGATCCTCTACCCGCCGACGCGGCCGGACTGCGACGTCGCCATCCTGTTCATCGAAACCTCCGGCTGCCTGCCGATGTGTGGCCACGGCACCATAGGCACGGTGACCATGGCGATCGAGCACGGGCTGATCACGCCGAAGACGCCGGGGCAGCTTCGCCTGGACACCCCGGCCGGCCTCGTCCTCGCCGAATACCGCCAGGAAGGCCAATATGTCGAAGAGGTCCGCCTCACCAATGTGCCGGCCTTCGTCTATGAGCGCGGGCTGACTGCGTCCTGCCCCGGCCTCGGCGAACTCACCGTGGATGTGGCCTATGGCGGGAATTTCTACGCCATCGTCGAACCGCAGCCGCACTTCCGCGACATGGCGGACTTCACCGCCGGCGAACTCATCGGCATGAGCGGGGCGCTGCGCCGGGCGCTGAACGAGAAATACCAGTTCGTTCACCCGGAGAAGCCCGAAATCCGCGGCCTCTCCCACATCTTATGGACCGGTGCCCCGAACCACCCGGACGCGCATGCCCGCAATGCGGTGTTCTATGGCGACAAGGCGATCGACCGCTCGCCCTGCGGCACCGGCACCTCGGCGCGGATCGCCCATTGGGCGGCATACGGCAGATTGAAGGTCGGCGACGACTTCGTGCACGAGAGCATCATCGGCTCGCTGTTCAAGGGTCGCGTCGAAGGCACCGCCAAGGTCGGGGACCGCGATGCGGTGATTCCCTCCATTGGCGGCTGGGCTCGCATGACCGGCTACAACACCATCTTCATCGACGACCGCGATCCCTTCGCCCACGGCTTCGTCGTGGTCTGAACCGGCGCGCCAGCCAGGGAGGGCGACCATGAAAATCACCGGCATCAAGGCCTGGCAGGTCGAGCTCCCGCTGAAGGAGGGCCGCTATAGCTGGTCGAACGGCAATTTCGTCGAGGTGTTCGATTCCACCGTCGTCGCGGTGGAAACCGATTCCGGCATCATCGGCTATGCCGAATGCTGCCCGCTCGGCTCGGCCTATCTTCCGGCCTATGCGCAGGGCGTGCGCGCCGGGCTGGCCGAGATCGGGCCGAAGCTGATCGGGCGCGACCCGACCGACCTGAACGGGCTGAACCGGCACATGGACGCCGTGCTGCGCGGCCACCCTTATGTAAAGGCGCCGATCGACATCGCCTGCTGGGACATTCTCGGCAAGGCGACGGGCCTGCCGGTCCACACACTGCTCGGCGGCGCCGCGCAGGAGAAGGTCGCGCTTTATCGCGCCATCTCGCAGGAGGCGCCGGAGGCGATGGCGCGCAAGATTGCCGGCTACCGCACAGAGGGCTACACCAAGTTCCAGCTCAAGGTCGGCGGCGATGCCGATATGGACATCGCGCGCATCCGCGAGACCCGCGCCATCCTCGGGGACCGCGATATATTGGTCGCCGACGCCAATACCGGCTGGACCCGGGCCGAGGCCGCCCGCATCGCCGCCGCGGTGGCCGACGTGGACGTCTATATCGAGCAGCCTTGCCCGACTTATGAGGAATGCCTCTCGGTGCGCCGGCGCACCGCGCGGCCCTTCATTCTCGACGAAGTGATCGACGGCGTCGGCACGCTGATGAAGGCGCTGGCGGACGACGCCATGGATATCGTCAATCTGAAGATCTCCAAGGTCGGCGGCCTTACCAAGGCGCGGCTGATGCGCGACATCTGCGTCGCATCCGGCACGCCGATGACCATCGAGGACACTTGGGGCGGCGACATCGTCACGGCGACCATCGCCCATCTGGCTCGCTCGACGCCGGAGGAGTTCTGCTTCTCCGCCACCGATTTCAACAGCTATGGCACGGTGGACATCGCGACCGGCGCGCCCAGGCGCGTCGACGGCTACATGACCGCCTCCGATCTGCCGGGGCTCGGCATCGCACCGATTTTCGAGGCGCTCGGCGAACCGGTGTTGGCTATAGGCTGAGGCCGATTGGCGTCAAGGAAGAGTTCACGATGTTTCCCAACTCTGGACCCGACGTGTCGCGGCCAGGGAACCAGCCCTGCCACTGAGGCTTGTCCCCGTGTCGCAACGAGACGGAAGGACGATCGGCCATGGGGACGATCCCGAACGAAGCGGTCGAGGAACGCACCACGGTGGTGCTCGGCGCCGGCTGGCTGCGCGCTCCGGGCGCGGCTTCCTCCACCGCCCGCTACACCATGGCGGTGCGCCACGGCGCAAAGGCTCTGCGCGAAGGTTTCGGCCGTCTGAAGGCGGACTTCGACACGCTGTGCGCCGCCGAGCGGGCAGGGCGTGCTTCGCTCATCCTTTCCAACGGCGAGCGGGTCGCCATCGAACTGAAGCGAACCGCATCCGAAGAGGCCGAGTTCAAGGTGGTGGGCGCTCTGCCGGCGGCGGTCGGCTGAGCCGGACGTTCAGGCGGCGCGAACCGGGGACGCCGCCGAACGCGGCTGCTCCTTGGCGAATGGGCTGCCGACCAGCCAGCGCTGCATCGAATCGGCGATCGCGGTGTCGCCATCGAGTTCGAGCCGGCCTTCGGACACCTCGCTGCGCACCGAACTGAGCCCCATCCAGATCGCGGTCATGGTGCGCAGCGAACAGCGCACATAAAGGTCGATCTCGAAACCGGGGTCGGACCAGCAGAGGTCGACCTCGGCACCGTCCACCACCAGCCAATATTTCTGCTTCGGCCCCGTCAGTTCCGGATACTGGAAGCGGATGGTGCAGCGGCGCTCGGGCATCGGCCTCGGGTCGAGGTGGCGCCTCATGTCCCACATCAGCAGCGTCGGATCGAGATTCTTCAAGGATTCGGTGGTGTCGATCCAGCGTTGGCCCCAAAATCCAAGGGTCATCACCACCTCGCGCAGGTCTTCGCCGGCCTTCGTCAGCGAATACTCCACGCCGGAATCCTCGCGTGTGCGCGCTTCGACCACGCCGGCCTGCACCAGTTCTTTGAGGCGTTTGGAGAGCAGCGTCGGCGACATGCGCGGAACCCCGCGCTTCAAATCGTTGAAGCGCTTGCTGCCGCACAGCAGCTCGCGCAGGATCAAGGCGGTCCAGCGCGTGCAGACGATCTCGGCAGCCATGGCGACCGGGCAGAACTGGCCGTAACTTGCGGTCATATCCATCGGCGCGATCCCTCTGTCGTCAGGGTTCAACGTTGCGGAAGGGTAAGCGACGTTGTCAGATCAAGCCAGTACATTTTCTGTACTGCCCTATACGGTGACACAAAGCTGAGGGGTGCGATACAGTTCCTGTACTTGAGGGTCGCATCGGCCGGGCGGAAAAAGGGGCCACATTCACACCAGCCGGAGCCGCACCATGTCTGCAGCAGCCAGTGCCAGCCTCTCGCCTTCCCCGCTCACCGATGCCGCCGGGCTCGCCCGCGCCCTTGGCCCGAGCTTTTCCGCACGGGCGCAGGCGGCCGACGAGAGCGATGCCTTCGTGGCCGAAAACTACCGCGATCTCAGAGCCTCCGGCCTCGTTGAAGCCGGCGTGCCAGCCGAATTCGGCGGCGGTGACGCCGGTATCGCCGAGCTTTGCGCCATGATCCGCGAACTCGCGCATCATTGCAGCTCCACCGCCCTCGCTTTCGCCATGCACACCCACCAGGTGGCGATCCCTGCCTGGCGCTGGACCCACCAGAAGGCGGCGCCGGTGGCGCCGTTGCTCAAGCGCGTGGCGGGCGAGCGCCTCGTTCTGCTGTCGAGCGGCGGTTCGGACTGGATCGAAGGCGCCGGCACGGCGGAGGCGGTGGAGGGTGGCTTCAAGATCACCGCCCGCAAGGTCTTCACCTCCGCCGCGCCGGCCGGCGACCTGTTGATGACCGGCGCCGTGCTCGATGAGGGCGGCACACGCAGCGTGCTGCATTTCGGCGTGCCGATGTCTTCGCCCCACGTCTCCATCGTGCCGAGCTGGAAGGCGCTCGGCATGCGCGGCACCGGTTCGCACGATGTGATCATCAAAGGGCATGTGGTGCCGGACGCCGCGGTGGCGCTGCGCCGGACGCAGGGCGAGTGGCACATGCTGTTCCACATCATCAGCATGGTCGCTTTTCCGCTGATCTACGCTGCCTATCTCGGCGTCGCCGAAAGCGCGCGCGACATCGCTGTGGGGCTCGCCAAACGCCATGCGCAGGGCGGGCATGTCATCGAGCTTGCCGGCCGCATGGACACTGAGCTGCGCGCCGCGCAGTACGCCCACGCCGCCATGATTGCCTGCGCCGAGCGCGGCCAGCCGTCGCCGGAGACCACCAGCGAAATCATGATCGGCCGCACATTGGTGGCGCGCCACGCCATCGCGGCCGTCGAATTCGCCATGGAGATGGCGGGCGGCGCCGCCTTCTATCGCGACAA
>JBGGNI010000081.1:0-5708 GCA_041287585.1 Xanthobacteraceae bacterium | reverse complement strand
CGTCCGCGGCCTGTTCGAGGCGCAGGACCGCGGCGCGGTCTACCCGATCCTGCCGGACGGCGACGGCAACATCACCGAAGGCGCCGGCTACAACATCGTGCTGATCAAGGACGAGACGCTCTACACCCCCGGCCGCGGCGTATTGGAAGGCGTCACCCGCAAGACGGTGATGGAGATCGCCGCCGCCAAGGGCTACGGGGTCCGGCTGGAGCATGTGCCGGTGGAACTCGCCTATCAGTGCGACGAGCTGTTCTTCTGCACCACCGCGGGCGGCATCATGCCGGTGACCGAGCTCGACGGCCAGCCGATCGGCGGCGGCCAGGTCGGCCCGGTCACCCGCACGATTTGGGAGGCCTATTGGGACCTGCACTACGATCCCAAGCTCAGCTTCGCGATCGACTACGCCTGACGGCGCCTCACCCCGTGGTCGGCATCACGAACTGGGCGCCTTCGCGGATGCCGGTGGGCCAGCGCGCAGTGGTGGTCTTCATCTTGGTGTAGAAGCCCACGCCTTCCATGCCATAGACGTTGCGGTCACCGAAAATGGACCGCTTCCAGCCGCCGAAGGAGTGGAACGCCACAGGCACCGGGATCGGCACATTGATGCCGATCATGCCGGCCTTGGCGTCGCGGTCGAAGGCCCGCGCCGCGTCGCCGTCGCGGGTGAAGATGGCGGCACCGTTGCCGTATTCGTGGTCGTTGACCAGCTTGAGCGCGTCGTCGTAGCGCGGCACGCGCACCACCGAGAGCACCGGGCCGAAGATCTCTTCCTTGTAGATTTTCATGTCCGGCGTGACGTTGTCGAACAGCGTGCCGCCGAGGAAATAGCCGCCTTCATAGCCCTGCAGCTTGAGCCCGCGCCCGTCGACCACCAGATCGGCGCCGGCCGCGACACCGTCGTCGATATAGCCGGACACCTTGGCAAGGTGCTCCTTGGTCACCAGCGGGCCCATCTCGCTGTCGCGGTCGAGGCCGGGGCCGACCTTCAGCGCCCGCACCTTGGGCGCCAGCCGGTCGATCAGCGCATCGCCGACCCCGCCGACCGCCACCGCGACGGACACCGCCATGCAGCGCTCGCCCGCCGAGCCGTAGCCGGCGCCCATCAGCGCATCCACGGTCTTGTCGAGATCGGCGTCCGGCATCACCACCAGATGGTTCTTGGCGCCGCACAGCGCCTGCGCCCGCTTACCGTGGGCACAGGCGGTCTTGTAGACATATTCGCCGATCGCGGTGGAGCCGACGAAGCTCACCGCGGCGATGTCGGGATGGGCGAGCAGGGCGTCCACCGCCTCCTTGTCGCCCTGCACCACATTGAACACGCCCGCCGGAAGGCCGGCCTCGCTCAACAGTTCGGCAAGGATCAGCGAGGTCGATGGGTCCTTCTCGGAGGGCTTCAGCACGAAGCTGTTGCCGCAGGCGAGCGCCACCGGGAACATCCACATCGGCACCATGGCCGGGAAGTTGAATGGGGTGATGCCGGCGACGACGCCGAGCGGATGGCGGGCCGAGAACACGTCGACGCCGCGCGCCACCTGCTCGGTGAAATCGCCGCGCAGCAGATGCGGAATGCCGCAGGCAAATTCCACCACCTCGATGCCGCGCGTCACTTCGCCCTTGGCGTCTTCGAAGGTCTTGCCGTGCTCGCTTGTGATGGCCTCGGCGATGCGGTCCATGTTGCGCTCAAGCAGATCCTTGAAACGGAACAGGATGCGGGCGCGGCTCAGCGGCGGCGTGTCCGCCCAGGCGGGGAAAGCGCGCGCGGCGGATGCCACCGCCTCGCCCACCGTCGCCGTGCTCGCCAGCAGCACGTCGCCGCTGGTCGCGCCGGTCGACGGGTCGAACACCGGCGCGGTGCGCCCTGCCGTGGGTCCGGCAGTATCTTGCCGCGCGCCGCCAATATAATGCCCGATGATCGCCATGTCGGTCTCCCTCGCCTGTTGCTTCGCTTATGCTTGTTGAATGTACGCACCTCAACAGCCATGATCTCGTATCCGTTGTGCGAAAATACGCTAACGAATAGGGGCGCCGACGTTGGATTGGGACCATGTCCGGGTGTTTCTCGCCATAGCCCGCGCCGGGCAGATGCTGGCGGCGGGGCGCCAGCTCGGGCTGGACCACGCCACGGTCGGGCGCCGGCTGAGTGCGCTGGAGGCGGCGCTGAACGCGACGCTGGTGGAGCGCCGCACCACCGGCTGCGGCCTCACCCCGGCCGGCGAAAAGCTGATGGTCCATGCCGAGCGCATGGAAAGCGAGATGCTTCAGGCGCAGGCGGACCTCGCCAATGTCAATCTGGCGCTCACCGGCACGGTGCGGATCGGCGCGCCGGACGGCTTCGGCACCTATTTCCTGGCACCCCGGCTCGGTGCGCTGGTAGAACGCCATGCCGGCCTCACGGTGCAACTCGCCCCCCTGCCCCGCAGCTTTTCGCTGCCCAAGCGCGAGGTCGACATCGCCATCACTTTGCAGCTTCCAGCTGAGGGCCGGCTGGTCGCCCGCCGGCTCACCGACTACACGCTGGGCGTGTACGCCGCGCGCAGCTATCTTGACCGCCACGCCGCGGTACGCCGCATCGGCGATCTGGCCGGGCACACACTGGTGACCTATGTGCGCGACCTGCTCTACAGCCCGGCGCTCGACTATTTCGAGGCGTTCCGCGACATCGAGGCGCGGCGGCTGGAATGCGCCAGCGTGGTGGGGCAGATGGAAGCGGTGCGGGCCGGGGCCGGCGTCGGCATTCTGCACGACTATGCCGCCCTGCCCCATCCGGACCTGGTGCGCCTGCTGCCGGACGTGAACTTCCGCCGCGCCTATTGGATCGTCGTCCACGCCGACATTCACCCGCTGCGGCGCATTCGCGAGGTGGAAGGCTTCATCGTCGATGCCGTGCTGGCCGAGCGCGGGCGCTTCGTCATCGACGCATAGGCTGGTCAGCCGCGCAGGCTGCGGTAGGCGGCCTGGAGCGCCTCGAAGCCGGCGAAGCGGCGCGCGTGCCAAACGCGGGCAGCGGCATCCGGCTGGTACACGGCTTCGATTTCCGACATCGCCGACATCGCGCTATCGAGCGAGGCGTAGCGGCCGGCGGCGACCGCGCCCAGCATGGCGGAGCCGAGCAGCACCGGCTCGGGCGAGACGGTAGCGGAAACATGGACGTCCGCCGCATCCGCCATCACCTGCCGCACCAGCGCGCTCTGGCCGGCGCCGCCGCTCACCACCACCATGTCGGTCGCAACGCCCTGGGCGCGCTGGGCGTTCAGTATCTGCCGCAAGCCGTAGCCGATGCCGGCCAGCCCGGCCATGTACAGGCCGACCAGACTGTCGATGTCGTCGTCCATGCCGAGCCCGGCGATGATGCCGCGCGCCAGATGGTCGGCGAACGGGGCGCGGTTGCCGAGGAACTCCGGCACCACATGCAGCGTGCCGACCAGTTCGCCGATGGCCGGCGCGCCGCCGGCCGCCTCCGCGCGCCCTGCGAGCCAGACGCTGAGATTGGCTCCGGCCGCCCGTGCCAGTTCCTGCGCCTGCGGCGCCGCCGGATGCAGGCGCACCAGCCGGTCTATCGCCGCGCCGGCAGCGGACTGGCCACCCTCGTTCAGCCAGAGATCGGGCACCATGGCGGAGAAATACGGACCCCAGACGCCGGGCACGAAGGCCGGCTCCACCGTGGTCAGCAGCGTGCAGGCCGAGGTGCCGAACACATAGGCCATGCGGTTCAGCACGCCGCCGCTGCCGCCGCGGGCGCCCACCGTGCCGATGCCCCCGGCATGGGCGTCGATCAGCCCGGCCGCCACCGGCGTGCCGGCGGCGAGGCCGAGGGCGGCCGCCGCCTCCGTCGTCAGCCCGCTGCCCAGCGGCGTGCCGGCGGCGACGATCTCGGTGCCGATGCGCGCGAAGCCCTCGTCGGCCAAGGCACCGAGGCCGATCTTGCGGAAATACGCCTCGTCCCAGCGCCGCTCATGGGCGAGATAGGTCCATTTGCAGGTCACCGTGCACATGGAGCGGGCGAGGCTGCCGGTCGCCTTCCAGGTGAGGAAGTCGGCAAGGTCGAGAAACTGTCCGGCGCCGGCAAAGGTCTGCGGCAACTCTTCGTGGAGCCACAACAGCTTCGGCGTTTCCATTTCCGGCGAGATGGTGCCGCCAACATAATCGAGCACGTCGCTGCCGAGCCGGTTGATACGGTCGGCCTGTCCGGTGGCGCGGTGGTCCATCCACACAATGACGTTGCGCTGCGGATCGCCGTGCCGGCCCACCGGCAGCGGCGCGCCCGTGGGGTCAACCACCACCAGCGAGCAGGTCGCGTCGAACCCGATGCCGGCGATCGCCGCCGGCGCCACGCCGGCGCGCGTCACCGCCTCGCGAACGCTGGCGCAGACGCCGGCCCAGATATCGTCGCTGGACTGCTCGACGATGTCGCCGTGCTCTTTCCAGATCCGGATGTCGCGCTTGGCAACCGCCAGCAGCGTGCCGGCGCTGTCGAAAATGCCGGCGCGGACACTGCCGGTGCCGACATCGATACCGGCGAAACATGCGCTCATGGTCACAGGTCCGTTCCGTTCGGCAGAATCACCAGATCGCGAACCGTGACGTGACGCGGGCGGGTCAGCATGAAAATAACCGAGTCCGCCACCTCCACGGGCTCCATCAGCGCGCCGGCGGCCAGCGCCTCGTCAAGCTTGGCCTGCGGCCAGTCCTTGATCAGCGCGGTCACCACCGGGCCGGGAAGCACGGCGCCGACGCGCACGCCGTGCTTGGCGACCTGGCGGCGCACCGTGTGCACGAAAGCCTGCACCGCGAATTTGGAGGCGGTGTAGATCGGCTCCCACACCACCGGTACCACGCCGGCGATGGAACTGGTGAAGATCACATCGCCGGTCTTGCGCTCCACCATATGCGGCAGCACCGCCTGCACCGAGCGGAACGCCGCATTGACGTTGAGGTTGAGCACGCGGTCCCACACATCGGGGTCCCCGGTCACCACGTCGCCGCCGATATAGGCCCCGGCATTGGCGTGGAAGATGTCGAGCTGGCCGTATTTATCGAGGATCGCCGGCAGCATGGCGGCGACGCTGACCGGGTCGGTGAGATCTATCACCAGCGGCACCGCCGCCTCGCCGAGCGGCGCACACACCTCTGCAAGCGCATCCGCCGCGCGATCGACCAGCACCACGCGGGCGCCCTCCCCGATCATCGCCTTGGCGCATTCGAGCCCGATGCCCGACGCCGCCCCGGTGACGGCGGCGATTTTGCCCTCAAGCCTGCCACTCATGTCCGTGCCCCCCAGCTCAGGCGCGCAGCCGGATTTGCAGCTTCACATCGTCCGGCAGCCCCTTCGCCGCGCGGTCGAACGCCGCGATGCTCTGCGCGAAATCGAACGTGTCCGAGATCAGCGGCTTCAGATCGACCTTGCCGGAGGCGATGAGGTTGACCGCGCGGTCGAAATTATTGGCATAGCGAAACACCGTCTCGATCCGCGCTTCCTTGATGATCGCCGCCGGCACGTCGAACTTGATGGGATCGACCGGCAGTCCCACCAGCACCAGCGTGCCGCCCGGCCGCACCAGATCGAATAGGCCGTCATAGGCCCGCGCGCTGCCGCTGGCCTCGAACACCACATCGGCACCCCAGCCGTCGGTCTCTCGCGCGATCACCTGCGCGAGCGGGGTCTGCGTGATGTTCACCGGGAGGATGCCGGCATATTGCCCGGCGATGGC
>JBGGNI010000080.1:0-25349 GCA_041287585.1 Xanthobacteraceae bacterium | reverse complement strand
GCGCCGGGCGACGCGGTGGCGCGGGCAGCCGCAGCCGCCGGCCTGCCGGTGCTGCGCGGCCGGCTCGTCCCGGCGCCGGAGCGGGCCGCGCGGCTTGCCGGCCGGCGGCTGCTCGCCTTTGCCGGGATCGGCCGGCCGGAGAAGTTCTTCGCCACGCTGCGCGAGATCGGTGCCGAGACCGTGGAGTGCGTCGCCTTCCCGGACCATCACCGCTTCACCGAAGCCGAAGCGCTCGGGCTGCTGGCACGGGCGGAACGCGCCGGCCTGACGCCGGCGACGACGGAAAAGGATGCGGTGCGGCTCGCCGCCAGTGCCGGCGGCCGCCGGCTGCTGGCCGCCGGCGAGGTGCTGCCGGTGCGGCTGGAACTCGATGCGGCGAGTGCGGCGCGGCTCGACGCGCTGATCGTCGCCCTTGCCGCGATGATCCGCCGATAGATTGCCGCTCAGCGCGGTGCGCGCTTGGCGAGAATGCGCTGGAGGGTGCGGCGGTGCATGCTGAGGCGGCGGGCGGTTTCGGAAACGTTGCGGCCGCACAGCTCGTAGACGCGCTGAATGTGCTCCCAGCGCACCCGGTCCGCCGACATCGGGTTTTCCGGCAGCAGCGGCTTGTGGTCGCCCGGCGCGTTGAGCGCGGCGCAGATGTCGTCGGCGTCGGCCGGCTTGGCGAGATAATCGACCGCACCCATCTTCACCGCGTTCACGGCGGTGGCGATGTTGCCGTAGCCGGTGAGGATGATTCCGCGCGCCTCGGGCCGCCGGCGCTTCAGCGCCGAAATGACATCAAGCCCGTTGCCGTCGCCGAGCCGCATGTCGACCACGGCATAGGCCGGGGCGACGCCCTCGACCCGCGCCAGCCCCTCGGCCACGGTTTCCGCCGTGGTCACGTTGAAGCCGCGCGATTCCATGGCGCGCGCCAGGCGTTGCAGGAACGGGCGATCGTCGTCGACGATGAGCAGCGACCGGTCTGCGGTGCTTTCGGGCATGTCGAGCATGGCGCTTCCTCGCTCAGCGACGCGGATTGCCGTCCCGCGCACTATCCTTCCGTCTAATCTACACGGCTTGATCCGTCGCGCAAAATCCGCGACTCGGCCTCGGGTTCCGCATCGCGGTCGCCGGAAATGTCGATCACATGGCGCGGCCAGCGCACCCGCACCTCGGCGCCATGGTCGGGGGCGGGCCGGTTGCTCAAGGCGAGCTGCGCGCCGGAACGCTCCAGCAGCGTCTTGGCGATGAAGAAGCCGAGCCCGAGGCCGCCGCCGTCGCCGTCCTCCGCGGTCTCCTCGTCCCGCTTCCAGCGCCGCCGGCCTCGGCTCGTCACATACGGCTCGCCCAGCCGGTCGAGAAGCTCGGCGGGGAAGCCGGGGCCGTCGTCGGTGACGACGATGCTGACGTGGCGGTCGGTCCAGCTCGCCTCAATCGATACCTGGCCGGCAGCAAAGTCCACCGCGTTCTCGACGATGTTGCCGAGCCCGTACAGCAGGCCGGGATTGCGCGCCGCCACCGGCTCGTCGGCACGCGCGGAGGGCAGTTCGACGGCAATGGTGATGCCGAAATTGCGGTGCGGCGCCACCACGTCCTCGATCAGATGGGAGATCGGCATGCGGTCGAACGGGGCATCGCCCGAGCCCAGCGAGGTGAGCGTGCGCAGAATGGCGCGGCAGCGGTCGACCTGCTCGCCGAGCAGGCGGATGTCGTCGGCCAGCACCGCCCCGCCCGGCGTCAGCCCGTTTGCTACCCCGCGCGCCAATTCCTTCACCACCACGGTGATGGTGGCGAGCGGCGTGCCGAGCTCGTGCGCCGCCGCCGCGGCCAGGCCGTCCAGCGCCGAGAGGTGCTGCTCGCGGGCGAGCACGCGCTCGGTGGCGGCGAGCGCGTCGGAAAGCTCGCGGGTCTCTTCCGCCACCCGCCATGTGTGGACACCGATGAAGGCGATGGCCAGTGTCAGCGCGCACCAGATGCCGAGCAGATAGAGCTCCGGCAGCACGAAGCGCGGGCCGGCGATCCAGGGCAGCGGCATGTGCCACAGGCCGACCGCCCCGGCCGAGCCGGACGCCAGCAGGCCGAGCACGATGGTGCTGCGCGGCGACAGCGCGGTGGACGAGATCAGCACCGGGGCCAGGAACAGCAGCGCGAACGGATTGGCGAGCCCGCCGGTGAGGAACAGCAGCGCGGCGAGCTGGAGCGTGTCATAGGCCAGCAGCCACGCCGCCTCGCCGTCCATCAGCCGGCGCGCGCCGGGATTGCGCAGCCTCAAGGCGAGGTTGAGCCAGGCCGACAGCGCCACCACGGCCAGGCACGCGCCGACCGGCAGCGCGAAGCCGAGCAGCCATTGCACCACCACCAGGGCCAGGGTCTGGCCGGCGACGGCCAGCCAGCGCAGCCGCACCAGCGTGTCTAGCCGCAAGCCGAAGAAGCGTTCGCCGATAGGCCGATCGAGAGACATCATGACCCCCTATCCATACACCGGCGAAGGCCGCGGCGTCGCCCGCCGAGGTCGGGCGCGTTGACGCGGCAAGCAAAAGGCCTATTTATGCTGCGACGCACAAAAGGTCGGCTCCGCCGATCTGCACGCGCTGGAGGCAGCCAATGGCCATCGGAGTTTTCGGCGAAACGCTTGAAATTCGTGACATTCCCGAACAGTCCGTAGAGCTGGTCTCGGCGCTTTCGAAGCCGCTTTATTGGATGTTCGAGATGAGCCAGGCGGCGCTCAACCCCTATCGGGCCTTCGCCGATGCCGGGCGGCTCTACTACCGCAACCCGGCCAATCCGCTCGCCCACACCGAGTTCGGCAAGTCGGTCGCCGCCGCCTGCGAGCTGTTCGAGCGCTCCACCCGGCGCTACGGCAAGCCGGTCTGGGGCATCGAGGATACCGTGATCGGCGCCACCCATGTGCCGGTGCATATCGAGAGCGTGTGGCAGCGTCCGTTCTGCAATCTGCTGCATTTCCAGCGCAGCCTGGAGCGCACGCCGCGGCGCCCGCAGCCCAAGCTGCTGATCGTGGCGCCGATGTCCGGCCATTATGCCACCCTGCTGCGCGGTACCGTGCAGACCATGCTGCCCAACCACGACGTCTATGTCACCGACTGGGTCGACGCCAAGCTGGTGCCGCTGACCGAGGGCCGCTTCGACCTCGACGACTATATCGACTACCTGATCAGCATCTTCCGCTTCCTTGCCGGCACCGGCGAAGGCGGGCTGCATGTGATGGCGGTGTGCCAGCCGGCGGTGCCGGTGCTGGCGGCGGTGGCGCGCATGGAGGCGGAGAACGATCCGCACGTTCCCGCCTCGATGACCCTGATGGGCGGACCGATCGACACCCGCGAGAACCCGACCGCGGTCAACCACATCGCCGAGGAGCGCGGGCTGGACTGGTTCCAGCGCAACGCCATCACCACCGTGCCGTGGCCGCACACCGGCGCCGGCCGGCAGGTCTATCCCGGCTTCCTGCAATTGCACGGCTTCATGAGCATGAACATCGAACGCCATGTGCAGGCGCATTCCGACATGTTTCGCCATCTGGTGACCGGCGACGGCGATTCCGCGGACAAGCACCGCGAATTCTACGACGAATATCTGGCGGTGATGGACCTTTCCGCCGAATATTACATGCAGACCCTCGCCGCCGTGTTCGTGAACCACGCTTTGCCGAACGGCACCATGACACACCGCGGCGTGCCGGTGGACCCGTCCTGCATCCGCCGCACCGCGCTCTTGACCATCGAGGGCGAGCGCGACGATATTTCCGGCGTCGGCCAGACCCAGGCCGCGCACAAGCTGTGCGTGAACATCCCGGACGAGAAGCGGGCGCATTATCTGCAGCTGGGCGTCGGCCATTACGGCGTCTTCAACGGCTCGCGCTTCCGGTCCGAGATCGCCCCGCGCATTGCCGATTTCATTCTGTCGAACAACGGCATGGCGACCAAGCCCGCCATTGCCGCGCCGCCGGCCGCGCTCCCCGTGGAGCCGCAGCACGCCGGTGCCAATGACGATGTCCCGCCATCGGAACCGGCACCCGCGGAAATGACCGCGGAGCCCGGCCCGAAGGCGGCACATTCGGAGGGGTGACCCCCGCGCCCTCAATGGGCGAAGGGGTATTCTACTGCGCCTTCAATGGGCGCGGGCGAACATCTCGTTGAAGGAATAGCCGGAACCGCGCACGGTGCGGATGGGGTCGGGCTGGCGCGGGCGGTTCAGCACCTTGCGCAGCCGGCCGACATGCACGTCCACCGTGCGCTCGTCGATATAGACGTCCTGGCCCCAGACGCTGTCGAGCAATTGCTCGCGGGAGAACACCCGGCCGGGCGACTGCATCAGGAACTCCAGCAGCCGGAACTCGGTGGGCCCGAGATGCAGCTCGCGTCCGGCGCGGTGCACCCGCTTGGTCTCGCGGTCGAGTTCGATGTCGCCGGCGCGCAGCAGCGTCGAGACGTGATCGGGCTTGGCCCGGCGCAGCAGCGCCCGCACCCGCGCGATCAGCTCGGGCACCGAGAACGGCTTCACCACATAGTCGTCCGCGCCGGTGGCGAGGCCGCGCACCCGCTCGGTCTCCTCGCCGCGCGCGGTGAGCATCAGCACCGGCATGCGCTCGGTCTCGGGCCGGGCGCGCAGCCGCCGGCACAGTTCGATGCCGGACAGGCCGGGCAGCATCCAGTCGAGGATGACGAGGTCCGGCACGCTCTCGCGCAGCCGGGTCTCAGCCTCGTCGCCGCGCCCGACGCTGTCCACCGCGTAGCCCTCGGATTCGAGGTTGTAACGCAGCAGCAGCGTCAGCGGCTCTTCATCCTCGACGATCAGTATGTTGGTGGGCATAAGGCGCTCCGCTCTGCCGCGTCAGCGCGGAAACGCCACGGCGGTGACGCTGGTGGTATCCTGCTTGGGCCGCTCGTCGGCGAGTTGCTGGCCGGTCACCAGATAATGCACGGTTTCCGCGACATTGGTGGCGTGATCGCCGATGCGCTCGATGTTCTTGGCGCAGAACAGCAGATGCGTGCACAGCGAGATGTTGCGGGGGTCTTCCATCATGTAGGTGAGAAGCTCCCGGAACAGCGAGGTGTAGAGAACGTCCACCTCGCCGTCGCGGCGCCACACCTCGATGGCGCGCTGGTCCTCGCGGCGGGCGTAGGAATCGAGCACCTCCTTGAGCTGCTCCATCACCATGCCCGACATATGCTCGACGCCGCGCACCAGCTTCTGCGGATGGAACTCGCCGTTGAGCGCCAGCACCCGCTTGGCGGTGTTCTTGGCAAGGTCGCCGATGCGCTCCAGATCGTTGGCGATGCGCATGGCGGCGACGATCTCGCGCAGATCGCCGGCCAGCGGCTGGCGCCGGGCGATGGTGAGGATCGACTTCTCCTCGATATCGCGCTGCAGCAGGTCCACCGGACCGTCGAGGACGATGACCCTGCGGGCGAGATCGGAATCGCGGCGCACCAGCGCCTCGACCGAATCGGCCACCAGCCGCTCCGCCTGACCGCCCATTTCGATGACCTTGCGGCCGATTTCCTTCAGATCGGAATCGAAGGACGAGACGATGTGCTCAGTCATGATGAAGACCTCTCGCGCCGCCCGGCTCAGCCGAAGCGGCCGGTGATGTAGTCGCGGGTGCGCGCCTGCCGGGGATTGGTGAAGATCTCCGAGGAGGTCGCCACCTCGATCAGCTCGCCCAGATAGAAAAACGAGGTGATGTCGGCGCAGCGCGCCGCCTGCTGCATGTTGTGGGTGACGATGACGATGGTGAATTCCTGCTTCAGCTCGTCGATCAGGTCCTCGATCTTCGAGGTCGAGATCGGATCGAGCGCCGAGGTCGGCTCGTCGAGCAGGATGACCTCCGGCTTCACCGCGATGGTGCGGGCGATGCACAGGCGCTGCTGCTGGCCGCCGGACATGCCGAGCGCCGAGGTGTGCAGCCGGTCCTTGGTCTCGTCCCAGATCGCCGCCTTGCGCAGGCACCATTCCACCCGCTCGTCCATCTGCGCCTTGGAGAGGCTCTCGTGCAGGCGCACGCCGAAGGCGATGTTGTCGTAGATCGACATCGGGAACGGCGTCGGCTTCTGGAACACCATGCCGACGCGCGAGCGCAGCACGGTGGAATCGATCTGCTTGGTCAGGATGTCGACGCCGTCGAACAGGATGCGCCCCTCGGCCCGCTGGCCGGGATAGAGCGCGTACATGCGGTTGAAGATGCGCAGCAAGGTCGACTTGCCGCAGCCGGACGGGCCGATCATCGCGGTGACGCGCTTTTCGGGAATCTCGAAATTGATGTTCTTCAGGGCGTGATTGTCGCCGTAATAGAAATTCAGCTTCTCGACCTTGATCTTGGCCGCGCCGGCGGCAATGCCGGCGCGCTTCACCGCGGCGGCGACGTCGAGGGAGGTGTCGGGTGCGAAGTTCATGGCCGTCTCACTTCATCTTCGCCAGAACGAGGCGGGAGAGGATGTTGAGGGTCAGCACCCCAACGGTGATCAGAAGAGCGCCGGCCCAGGCCAGGGCGACCCAGTCCTCGAACGGGCTGGCGGCGTATTGATAGATGGCGATCGGCAGGCTGGCCATCGGCGCCGACATGTTCAGCGACCAGCCATTATTGCCCAGCGAGGTGAACAGCAGGGGCGCGGTCTCGCCGGCGGCGCGGGCCACCGCCAGCAGGATGCCGGTGACGATGCCGGCGCGGGCGGCGCGCCAGGTGATCATGGTCACCACCTTCCACTGCGGCGCGCCGAGCGCGAATGCCGCCTCGCGCAGGCCGATCGGGACGAGGTTCAGCATGTCCTCGGTGGTGCGCACCACCACCGGGATCACCAATATGGCCAGCGCGATCGCGCCGGCCCAGCCGGAGAAGCCGCCGAACGGCACCACCAGGAGCTGGTAGACGAACAGGCCGATGAGGATGGAGGGCGCCGAGAGCAGCACGTCGTTCACGAAGCGGGCGGCGGCGCCGATCTTGGTCGACTTGCCGTTCTCGGCCAGGAAGGTGCCGCACATCAGGCCGATCGGCGTGCCGATGACCAGCGCCACCACGATCTGGATTAGCGAGCCGACGATGGCGTTCAGCAAGCCGCCCTGCTGGCCGGGCGGGGCGGTGATGTTGGTGAAGACATGCGGGCCGAGTGCGGGCAGGCCGCGCGACAGCAGGGTCCAGAGAATCCAGGCCAGCAGGAGCAGCGACAGGCCGGCGAAGCCGGTCGAGATCGCCTTCACCGTTAGGTCGGTGGCGCGGCGTCGGGCAAGGGAAGCCATCTCTAGCGCCTCAGGATTTGAGCTTGGAGCGAATGAGGAAGCGCGACAGCGCCAGCACGATGAACGAGATCACGAACAGCACGAAGCCGAGCTGCAGCAGCGCGTGCAGCTTGAGCGAGCCGATCGAGGCCTCGGGGAACTCGTTGGCGATGGTCGAGGCGATGGTGGCGCCCGGCGCGAACAGGGAGGCCGACATGCGGGTGGCATTGCCGATGACGAAGGTGACCGCCATGGTCTCGCCCAGCGCCCGGCCGAGGCCGAGCATCACCGCGCCGACCATGGCGGTACGGCCATAGGGCACCGAAACGTTGCGATAGACCTCATAGGTGGTGGCGCCGACGCCATAGGCGGACTCCTTCAGCATCGGCGGCACCGATTCCAGCACCTCGACGAACATCGCGGTGATGAAGGGCAGGATCATGATGGCGAGGATGACGCCGGCGGTCAGCATGCCGGCGCCGAGCGGCGGGCCGGTGAACAGCGCGCCGATGATCGGAAGCGGGCCGAGCCATTCGATCAGCGGCGGCTGCACATAGGTGGCGATCAGCGGCACCACGACGAAGAAGCCCCACATGCCGTAGATGATCGAGGGCACCGCGGCGAGCAGCTGGATGGCGACGCCGATCGGGCGGCGCAGCCGCTCCGGGGCGATCTCGGTGAGAAACAGCGCAATGCCGAACGACAGCGGCAGCGCCACCACGACGGCGATCACGGCGCTGAAGAGGGTGCCATACACCATGACGCCGGCGCCGAACACCTCGGTGACCGGGTTCCACGTCGTCGACCAGATAAAGCTGATGCCGAATTCGCGCAGCGCCGGAAAGCCGCCCTCGAACAGCATGGCGATGATGAGGCCGAGCAGCGCCAGCACGAAGATGCCACTGGCCCAGAGCAGGCCGACGAAGATCGGATCGCTGACGCGGCCGGCGGGCCGCGCGCGTGTCAGCGCCGTGCCGGCCGATGTGCCGTCGAGAGTGGCGGTCATGAGGTGGTCCTTGGGCGCAGCCGCGCGTGGGGATGAGCTGGCAATCAGGAAAGCGGTGCCGCCGCGGCACGCCGCGGCGGCGGTCTCCAGGCGGAAGCCGGGATCAGTTGGTCCAGACCGGCTTGCCTTCGGTCTTGACGTCGCTCTTCCAGGCGGCGCGGATCTGCTCGATCACCGCCTCGGGCAGCGCGATATAGTGCAACTTCAGCGCGGCCTCGCGGCCCTCAGTGGTGTAGGCCCAGTCGAAGAACTTCATGGTCGCGCGCGACTGCTCGGCATTGGTCGGGTTCTTCGGCAGCAGGATGAAGGTGGCGCTGACGATCGGCCAGGTGGTGTCGCCGGCGGTGTCGATCATCGAGGCGGCAAAGTTCTTGGCGCCCTTCCAATCGGCATTGGCGGCGGCGGCCTCGAAAGCGGCCTCGCTCGGCTTCACGAACTTGCCGGCCTTGTTCTGCAGTTCGGTGGTGACCAGCTTGTTGGCCGCGGCATAGACGAACTCGACATAGCCGATGGCGCCCTTGGTGTTCTTCACGGTGCCGGCAATGCCTTCATTGCCCTTGGCGCCCGCGCCGGCCGGCCACTGAACCGAGGTGGCGGCGCCGACCTTCGACTTCCAGTCCGCGCTCACGGTGGCGAGGTAGGAGGTGAAGACGTAGGAGGTGCCGGAGCTGTCCGAACGATAGACAGGAACCACGGCGGTGTTCGGCAGCGCGACGCCCTTGTTCAGCTCGGCGATCTTCGGGTCGTTCCACTTGGTGATGGTGCCGAGATACATATCGGCCAGCACCGGGCCGGTGAGCTTGAGCTGGCTCTCGCCGATGCCGTCGAGATTGACGATGGCGACCACCGAGCCGATCACGGTCGGGAATTGCAGCAGGTTGTTGGCGGCAAGCTTGTCGTCGGCCATCGGCGCATCGGAGGCGCCGAAATCGACGGTGCGGTTGATGATCTGGTTCTGGCCGCCGCCGGAGCCGATCGACTGGTAGTTCACGCCGGTGCCGGTCTTCGCCTTATAGGCGGCGCCCCAGGCCTGATACACCGGCGCCGGGAAGGACGCGCCGGCCCCGTTGACGTCGGCCGCGAACGCGTTGCCGAAGCTGCCGACGGCCGCAATCGCGACGGCGCCGATGATCTTGGTGATCTTCAAGGGTGTTCTCCTCATCTCATGGTCCGCCGGCCCGTCGTGCCGCTTTGGCCGGCGGCTAGTCCTAGCGGCTGGTCACCACCGTTCTATGACTCTGCGATGACGCCGAGATGACAGTCTATGTTTTTGATTTTTCGTTATTTTTTGTGTCAGTCGCGGTGAACCTGGTCAGCCGGACCGAAAAGGTCGCTCCCTCCCCGGGGGTGCTTTCGATGGCGAGGCGGCCGCGGTGCCGGGCCAGAATGTGCTTGACGATGGCAAGCCCGAGCCCGGTGCCGCCCTGTTCGCGGGACTGGGCGGTGTCGATGCGATAGAAACGCTCGGTGAGCCGCGGCAGATGCTCCGGCGCGATTCCGGGGCCGAAGTCGCGAATGCTCGCCACCACTTCGGCCGCGCGGCCGGGTTCGACTGCCACGATCGCGCAGCCGATCTCGACCCGGCCGCCCGAGCCGCCATATTTGAGCGCGTTCTCGACGAGGTTCTCGAACACCCGGATCAGTTCGTCGCGGTCGCCGCGCACAGGCATCGGCTCGGCCGGCGGGGCGAAATCCAGCTCGACGCCGCGCTCGCGCGCCAGCGGGCCGAGCGTGTCGCGCACATGGCCGAGCACCGGCACCAGATCGACCTCCGCCTCCGGCCGCTTATGAGCGTTGAGCTCGATGCGCGACAGCGACAGCAGATCGTCGATCAGCCGCGACATCCGGCGCGCCTGCGCCGCCATGATCTTGAGGAAGCGCTCGCGGGCCTGGGTGTCGTTGCGGGCCGGGCCCTGCAGAGTCTCGATGAAGCCGGACAGCGAGGCCAGCGGCGTGCGCAGCTCGTGGCTGGCATTGGCGACGAAGTCGACCCGCATCTGTTCCACCCGGTGCTGCTGGGTGAGATCGCGCACCGTGAGCAGCGTCACGTCCGGCACCGCGGCGGGCGAGGCGGCGTTGAAGCGGATCGGCACGATATGGGCCTCGAGCCGGCGCTCCACCGGCACGCGCTCGCCGAACTCGACCCGGCGCGCCGCCCCGTCCGCGGCGGCAAGGCGGACCGCCTCCAGCACTTCGGGCGCCCGTACCGCGAACGAGACCGGATCGCCGGCCTTGACCCGCGCCAGGGTGCGCGAAACCCGCTCATTGACCACCAGCACGGCGCCGTTGCGGTCCAGCAGCAGTGCGGGCTCCGGCAAGGCGCCGATCAGCGCGGCGAGGCGTCCTTCCACCGGCGCGGCGGCGGGCGCGGCATCGCGCTGCGCCGCCACGGCCGCGCGCCGGGCCGGCAGCAGCGCCGCGGCAAAGGCGGCCACGGCTATGGCGAGCGCGACCCACACGTCGAGCGCACCGGCGGCGACCGCCGCGGCAAGCCCCGCGGCCATGGCGCCCAGCACCCAGCGGGCACTGGTGAGCCGCCCGGCCGTGCCGTCCGCCTGCGTGCCCGAATCATCCCATGCCATGGCCGGCCCCTGCGCCCTGATTTTTCTTACAGCGGAATCGTGGCCGGCGGAAAACGCGCTCGCCCGGCCGCGCCCTTCCGTCGACCCTGACCGGCTGCTAACTTCTATGGCCGAGGATCAGATCGTCCGCATGACGGCGGCGCCACCGGCGCAGGCGTCCGGCACGGACGGGGAGAGTGCATGCCCCTGCTATCCGTCATCCTGCGATCCGCCGTGCGATCCGCGCTAACGCCCGTGACGCTTCTCGCTGCGCTGGGCGGCGCGGCGGCCGAGCCGTTGCCACGGCCCTCGGTGGATTTCGCGGTGAAGGGCACCACGCCCGGCCGCGAGGCGAGCCTCGATCTGGCCCATCGCGGCGGACAGCTCCGGCTCGATGTCGGCGTCGCCGGCCTGCCTGGCGGCGTCACCGGGCTGATCGATCCCAAGCGGCGCAAGGTCGTGGTGCTGGCCGCGGTGCCGGGCATGCAGAACGTCGCCATCGAGATGGATCTGCCGGCCGAATACGCCTTTGCCAGCATGCCGGCGGAGGGCGTCCGGGGCGGCGCCGCGACCGTCGCCGGCGAGGCCTGCGAGGTGTGGCGCAGCACGGTGAAGGGGGTGCCGGAGCCGGTGGAAGCCTGCATCACCGCGGACGGCATCGTGCTGCGCACGGAGGCCAGCATAAACGGGCGCCGCCGCGTGGTGTTCGAGGCGACCGAGGTGGTGCGCGCGCCGCAGGACCCGGCCCGCTTCGCGCTGCCGCCGGGCATGAAGGTCACCCGATTGCCGAAGGGCATGCAGGGTTTGCTGCCCGGCGGGTTGCTGCCGGGGCTCGGCAATTAGAGCCGCTATTCGGCCGCCTCGCGGGTGGCTTTCGGGGCCGGCGGCGGCGCGCCCTGCTGTGCGGCGATCTGGCGGGCAGCGGCCTGCCGGCTGCGCAGGAGTTCGCGCACGCCCAGGATCGTCAGCGCCACGGCGAACGGGACGATGTAGTAGAGCAGCCGCAGCAGCAGCAGCGAGCCGAGCAGCGCCTCGCGATCGAACTGCGGCAAGGCGACCAGCATGGCGGCGTCGAACACGCCGAGCCCGCCGGGCGCATGGCTGGCGAAGCCGAGCAGGGTCGCGGAAATGAAGATGACGCCGAGCGCGATGGGATCGATGGCCGGGCTCGCGGGCATCAGCACGTACATGGCGGCGGCGCAGCAGGCGAGATCGACAATGCCGATGCCGATCTGCAGCAGCGTCAGCCGCCAGCCCGGCAGCGTGACCGTCCAATGGCCCTCGCCGATGCCGATCCGCCGCTGCCGGGTGCCGACCCAGGCGACATAGCCCGCCAGCCCGGCGAGCAGGCAGAGCCCGATAAGCCGGTTGACCCAGGGCGGCAGCTGGTCGACTGCGCTGGCCGCCCACGGCTCCACCGAGATGCCGAGGCCGAGCATGGCGATGTTGCCGAGCCAGAAGGTGAGCCCGGTGACGAAGCACAGCTTGGCGACGTCGACCGCGCCGAGGCCGTGCGCGGAATACACCCGGTAGCGCACCGTGCCGCCGGTAAAGGCGGAGAAGCCGACATTGTGGCCGATGGAATAGGAGGTGAAGGAGGCGAGCGCCGCGGTGCGATAGGGCACGTTCGGCCGGCCGATGGTGCGCAGCGCGAACCAGTCGTAAAACGTGAGGGTGAAATAGGCCGCGGCGACGAACAGCGCCGCCAGCCCGATGGCCGCCGGGTCCTTCTCCGTCAGCGCCGCGAACACCTCGTGGGGGCGGATGTTCCGCAGCATCTCGTAGAGCACCACCGCGGCGATGCCGATGATGATCAGGCTGGCGACGACGCCGAGGCCGTGCCACCCGATCCGGTCGCGCAGGAAATCGCGCATCGCCTTCAACGTCGCCATCGCCGCGTCCATTTCCGCTGCCGCTGCGGCAGGCCTAGCAGACCCGCCGCGGTTTCGAAACCGCCCGCCGCACAACGGTGCCGCAGGCGGGTCCGCTTTATCGGTCCGCATCGCGGCGCCGGCATGGCTACACGCCGGCTCAGAGCCGCACCGGATAACCGATCTCGACCGTGCGCGGCCGCGGCAGACCGAAGCGATCCACCGAGCGCTCGGAATTGCGCGCCAGGAAGGCGAAGATGTGCGCCAGCACGTCGGACACCGCCCGCACCTCCTCCGGCGCGACGATGCGCTCGTGGCCGATCAGATAGACCGCCTCGTCCGGGTCCAGCCCCTGCGCGTGCAAGGCCGGGCCGAGCACCGCCGGCACGTCGATCTGCTGCATGTAACCGAAGCGCAGATCGACCCGCACATGGGCGGGATCGAGCACGGTGACCCGAACCCGGTCGTCGAGCGGCACGCGGGGCCGCGCGGCGATCCACACCGAGACGATCACCACGCGGGTGAACTGCACGCTCAGCAGGCTGGACAGCCGGCTGAGCGCCACCGGCGTCATAGGCCCGGCCCGCGACAGGAAGATGGCGGTGCGCCCGCTCTCGGCGCAGGTGGCCGGCCGGCCGCGCGCCACGAACTCGTCCAGCGGCTCGGCGAAGCGGCGCTGCTGCAGCACCAGCGCCTCCAGCCCGCGGCGCCAGCTCACCATGATGATCAGCACCACGCCGGCGATGGCCATGGGCAGCCAGCCGCCATCGTGCAGCTTGGTGAGATTGGCGGCGGCGAAGCTGACGTCGATCACCGCAAGCCCGCCGGCGAGGCCGATCAGCGCCGGCAGCGGCCAGTTCCAGCTGCGGCGGACATAGGCGATGAACAGGATGGTGGTCGACACCATCGCCATCGCCACGGCAATGCCATAGGCCGAGGCCAGCCGGTCGGAGCTGCCGAAAGAGATGACCACGGCGACGCAGGCCAGCATCAGCAGCCAGTTGAGCCGGCCGACATAAATATGCTGTTCGTTGTGCTCGCTGGTGTAGCGGATCCGCATCGGCGGCAGATAGCCGAGCTCGATGGCCTGCTTGGCCAGCGAGAACACGCCGGTGATGATGGCCTGCGAGGCGATGATGGTGGCGGCGGCGGCCAGGATCAGCAGCGGCAGGTCGATGAAATCCGGCGACAGGTCGTAGAACGGGTTGCGCACCGCCTCGCGATTCACCAGCACGGTGGCGCCCTGGCCGTAATAGTTCAGCAGCAGGCACGGCATGGCGACGAACAGCCATGCACGGGTGATGACCGGGCGGCCGAAATGGCCGAGGTCGGCATAAAGCGCCTCGCCGCCGGTGATGGCGAGAAAGGTTGCGCCCAGCACCGCGCCGGCGAGCCATTTATGCTCGACGATCAGCATGACGCCGTGCCGCGGATCGATCGCCGCCAGCACTTCCGGGGCCTGGACGATGCCGTAGACGCCGAGCGCGCCGAGCGAGCCGAACCAGAGCAGCATGATCGGGCCGTAGAGCGCGCCGATCCGCTCGGTGCCGGCGCGCTGCGACACGAACACCGCGACGATGACGATCACGGTGACCGCGACGATCCAATGATCGAGCGCCGGCGCCACCACCTCCAGCCCCTCAATGGCGGAAAGCACTGACATGGCCGGGGTGAGCACGCCGTCGCCGATCAGCATCGCGCCGCCGACCAGCCCGGCCGCGAGCAGCCACCAGCGCCCGCCCAGCGCGCTGCGCTGCAGGTCGAGCAGGGTCACCAGCGCCAGTATGCCGCCTTCGCCGTCATTGTCGGCCCGCAGCACAAGCATGACGTATTTGATGGTCACGGAGAGGATCACCGCCCAAGTGATGAGCGACAGCAACCCGAGCACGTCGACGGTGGTAAAGGTCGCGGCACCCACTGCCAGCAGGCCCTGCTTGAAGGCATAGAGCGGGCTGGTGCCGATGTCGCCGAACACCACGCCCAATGCCGCAGTCTCGGCTGCGAAGGGCAGCTTGCGCCTTTTGCCGAAGGCCATGCGTTCGGACATGGCGTCGCGGCGCGCCTCAGGCCCGGCACGCGCCGGCGATCGGCCGGTCGCAGGTCGGGATCATCGGGACCGCTGGGCAAGCCGTGCGCATGGAACGCTCTGCTGAAATTTCGCGAATGATGCTGGACCGCTCCCGGCGGAACCCACTGGCCGCGCACCAGTGCGCGATCGCGCGGGTCCGCGGCGCCGGACTGTTCGGCGGCGCACACATACTCCGCTGCGGGACATTCGCCAAGTGCTTCACGCGCAAGAGCATCGGGCGCAGCAGCGCTGCGTCAAGACCGCAGGCCCGCGGCGCAGCGGCACGGGGATCGGGAGGGAGGAGAGCTGGGGGGCGAACACTCTCCTCCCTCTCCCATCGGCCAGAGGGCTGCGGCATGCGGGGCCGCCAGCATCCGACACAACGGCCGGATCGACGATGCAATCCGTGATAGGTTGAACTTGATCGAACCAAACGGTTCGGTCAAGAATGTCGGAAGATTTTTTTGCTTCAGTTTTGTATACAGCGTGCCGGTCGCGGTGCGACAAGAGGCAGCATGGCTCACCTAGACGCGCAGCTATCGGCCATCCTCGAGCCGAGCACGGCGGGCCAGGACCCGGAGAAACGCCGGCAGATCCTGGACGGCGCGCGCGCGGTGTTTCTCACCCACGGCTTCGAGCGCGCCAGCATGGGAGAGATCTCCCGCACCGCGAACGTCTCCAAGGGCACGCTCTATGTCTATTTCGGCTCCAAGCAGGACCTGTTCGCTGCGCTCGTGCACGAGGAGTGCGCCCAGACCGCCGAACGCACCGTGGTGTTCGACGACACGATGGACGATGTCCAGGCGGCGCTGATGAGCGTCGGGCGCAACTATGTGCGGGCGATGACGCGGCCCGAGCACATCGCCACCGTGCGCACGGTGATCGCCGTCGCCGAGAAATTTCCCGAGGTCGGCACGGTGTTTCTGCGCTCCGGCCTGCTCACCGGGGTGGCGCGGCTCGCGGCCTGGCTGCGCTGCCAGGTCGGCCGCGGCCGGCTGGCGCTGGACGATCCGGACCTCGCCGCCGCGCATTTTCTGGTCGGCTGCCACGGCGTCCTGGTGCTGCCGATGCTGTTCGCCGGCTCCGGCCCACCGGCGGAAACCGAGATCGAGCAGGCGGTCGCCCATTCGGTCGGGGTGTTTCTGCGGGCTTGCGCGCCCTCTTGCGCGCCCTGCGGCACGCAGCCTCAGGCGGGCGCACCCTCGCCGGCCTCGAACAGCGCCGACAGCCCTTCGCGATAGGTCGGATAGGCGAGTTCGACGCCGAGCTCAAACCGCAGGCGGTGATTGCGCACGCGCCGATTGTCGGCCCAGAAGGTGCGCGCCATCGGCGACATGGCGGCCACCGCCTGCGCGAACGGCACCGGCGGCGGCGGCGCAAGGCCGAGCAGCCCGGCGGCGAACTCGACCGGGGCGGCGGCCGGGGCCGGCTCGTCGTCGACCACGTTCACCGCCCCCGCATAGCCGCAGGCGAGTGCCGTGGCGATGGCGGCTGCAATGTCGTCGACATGGATGCGGTTGAACACCTGCCCCGGCTTGACGATGCAGCGGGCCTCGCCGGCAGCGACATCGGCCAGGGCGTTGCGGCCCGGCCCGTAGATCCCGCCGAGGCGCAGCACCGCCACCGGCCGCCCGGTGGCCTGCCCGAGCGCGACCCACGCCGCTTCCGCCTCGATGCGCCGGCGCGCGCGGTCGAGATGGGCGGCCAGCGGCGCGGTCTCGTCGATCCAGCCGCCGCCGCTGTCGCCATAGACGCCGATGGTGGAGAGATAGACGATCGGCCCGCAGCCGGCGGCACCCGCGAGGTCGCCGCCGAGGCGGGCCAGCACCGGGCAGCCTTGCGCGTCCGGCGCGGCGGAAATCAGCAGCATGTCGGCGTCCGCCGCCACCGTGCGCAATTCGGCGGAGGGCGGTCCGTCGAACAGCATGAGTTCGACATCGTCCACGACGGGGTCTTCCGGCGGCGTGCGCGTGGTGCCGACGATGCGGGTGAAGGCGCCGCCCGCCAGCGCGGTGAAGCGGGTGGCGCAATAGCCGAGGCCGAGGCACAGCAGGCTGCTCATGGCGCGGCTCCCAGCGTCCATTCGTCCCGCACCTGCGCATCCGGCTCGGCCGCGGCGCACTGCGACCGCAACGCCGCGAAGGCGCCGGCTCCGAGCAGGCGCGAGAGCGCCCACACCGCCGCCCCGCGCACCAGCGGCTCGGCGTCGGCCAGCCGCTCCTGCGCCACCGCGGCGAGCGCCGGTTCGGCCGAATTACCGATGGCGACCAGCACGTTGCGCAGAAAACGGGTGCGCCCGGTGCGCTTGATCGGGCTTTTGGCGAAGCGGGCGCGGAAGGCGGCCTCGTCCAGGCGCGCCAGCTCGGCGAGCGGCGGCGAGCGGTTGCCGTCGCGGGCGGCCAGCCGCGCCTCGCGGCCCAGCACCGCGAACTTGTTCCACGGGCAGGCGGCCAGGCAATCGTCGCAGCCATAGATGCGGTTGCCGATGCGGGCGCGCAGCGGGCGCGGGATCGGGCCCTTGTGCTCGATGGTGAGGTAGGAGATGCAGCGCCGCGCATCGAGCCGGTAGGGCGCCGGAAAGGCGTCGGTCGGGCAGGCATCAAGGCAGGCGCGGCAGGAACCGCAATGGTCCGACTCCGGCGCATCCGGCGGCAGCGGCACGGTTGTGGCGATGGCACCGAGCAGCAGCCAATTGCCCCGCGTGCGCGAGACCAGATTGCTGTGCTTGCCCTGCCAGCCGAGCCCGGCGGCGGCGGCCAGCGGCTTTTCCATCAGCGGGGCGGTATCGACGAACACCTTCACCTCGCCGCCGGCCTTTGCGACGAAGCGGGAGGCGATGCGCTTGAGCTTGCCCTTGATCAGCTCATGATAATCGTCGCCGCGGGCATACACCGAGATGGCGCCGTGCGCGGAAGCCGCCAGCGCCGCGCGCGGGTCCTCGTCCGGCCCATAATTGAGGCCGAGCATCAGCACCGCGCGCATTTGCGGCCACAGCGCCGACGGAGCGCCGCGCCGCGCCGCGGTCTCCGCCATCCAGCCCATGTCGCCATGGGCGCCCTCGGCGAGCCACTGGTCGAGCCGCGGCGCGGCCTGCCCGATGGAATCGGGCGCGGTGATGCCCATCGCCTCGAACCCCTCCAGGCGTGCCTCGGCGAAGACCAGCGTCTTGGCGTCGGCGGGTGTCAGAAGTCGAGGTCGGCGTAGCTCGGCGCCGGCGGCATGCCGGCCATGGTCACCGCCAGCAGCGGACGGAAGGCCGGGCGCGACTTGATCCGCGCATACCAGACCTTGGCTGTCTCGTCCTCGTCCCACGGCACGTCGCCCAGATAATCGGCACAGGAAATATGGGCCGCGGCGGCGAGGTCGGCATAGGTGAGCCTATCGCCGGCCAGCCAGTTCCGCGCCTTGAGAAGCCAACCGATATAATGGAGATGATAGCGGATATTGGTCCGCGCGGCGCGGATCGACGCCATTTCCGGCGGCCCGCCGCCCTGTTCGCGGGTCATGTAGCGCTTATAGACCTTCTCGTTCACCAGCGGCTCGGACACCTCGGCGAAGAACTTGTCGTTGAACCAGGCCATCAGCCGGCGCACCTCGATACGGCCGGCCGGGTCCTCCGGCAGCAGCCGGTGCTCGCCCAGAGCGAGGCCGCGGGTCTCGTCGAAATATTCCGCGATGATGCCGGCGCCGGGGACGGCCAGGCCGTGCTCCTCCACCATCACCGGGGTCGCGCCGGCCGGATCGAGCCGCAGGAAGTCCGGGCGGCGCTCCCAGACCTTCTCCTCGACAAGCGCCGGCTCCATGCCGTACTCGCCGCAGGCGAGCCGCACGAAGCGGGAATGGGGGCAGAACGGATGATGATGAAGCTGCATCGCTGGGGAAAAGTACGGCCGGAATGAGGGGCGGCGCGTCAGACATGGCCACGCCCGGTCTAAAAGGGTTCGATGCACATCGCAAGCCATGGCGTCAGGAACAAGGCGAAGGCCCGCAGACCGCGCCAGGAGACGGCGAATGCCAGGAGACCGAAAATGAGCCAGCACGGAACCGTCGTCTGGAACGAGCTGAACACCCATGATGTCGAAGCCGCCAAGGCGTTCTATGCCGCCACGCTCGGCTGGACGTTCGAGCCCATGGAGATGGCGGACCGCATCTACTGGATCGTGAAGGCGGGCGACCACACCGTCGGCGGGATCTTCGAGCTCGCCGGCGCGGATCTCACCGGGGTGCCGCCGCACTGGTTCACCTATATCGAGGTCGACGATGTGGATCGGCGTGCCGAATTAGCGCTTGCCGCCGGCGGCGCGCTGCTGCGCCCGCCGTTCGACATTGGCGGCGTCGGCCGCATCGCCATCGTCAAGGATGCGGAAGGCGCGGTGCTCGGATTCATGACCAGCATAGCCTGACCCCTCCGGAGAGCCCGCCCATGCCCAGCCCGATCCGCGCCCTCGGCTATTCGCTGCGCGAAGGCTCGCCGGAATTCGACGATCTCGGCCCCGCACTCGACGAGGCGGAAGCGCTCGGGGTCGATGTGGTCGAGCTGCCGCTCTACGCCTGGCACCTCATCGTCGGCGGCCGGGTGCTGAAAGAGCGCCTTCGCGACCTTGCCGCCGCCCTGCGCGGCCGGCCGTTCGGCTGCACGGTGCACGGCCCGCTCGCCATCAATCTCATGGACATACCGGCTCGCCTCGCGCTGCACGAGGCGGTGCTGGAGGCCTCGCTGGTGGTGAGCGCCGAGATCGGCGCGCCGCATCTCGTCATCCACACCGGCATCGTCAGCGATCCGGCGGACGACATCGAGGCCGCCTATGGCCGCCAGCGCGACGCGCTGGCCCGCGCCGGCGAGCGGGCGGCCGCGCTCGGCGTCACCTTGTGCGTCGAGAACCTGTTCCGCTGGGCCGGCGTGCGCGAGACCGCGACGCCGGAACGGCTGGCGCGGGAGCTGGCGGCCATCGGCCATGCTTCGGTGCGGGCGACGCTGGATGTCAGCCATGCCCATATCCAGTGCACCGATGCCGGCCTCGACCCGCTGGCGCAGATCGCCGCCCTGGCGCCCCACGCCGCGCACCTGCATCTGCACGATTCGTTCGGCCGGCCGAAAGCGCTGTGGACCTATGATCCGGCGGAGGCCGTGGCATTCGGCGACGGCGACCTGCATCTGCCGCTCGGCTGGGGCAGCATCGACTGGCCGGCGGTCACTGCGGCCGCACCGGTGCCGCCGGGCGCCATCGCGATCCTCGAACTCAATCCGCGCCACTGGCGCGAACTGCCGGGCCAGATTCCGGCGCTGCGCGCGCTGGCGGCGAGCTTGCGCACACGGGTGCCCACATACTCACCGCTTTGACAGCTCCGGGGGGCGGGTCTAGGTTTCGGCCGCTTCGTCGATACGGGCGCACGCAAGACCCGCTTGCGGTGGCGCGGACGCTGCCGGGAGGAACCCTTTGACGCCCTCGACGCATTCGGCCGCCGCGAATCCGCTGCCGATCTTCATCACGGCGCCGGACAGTACGGACGTGCTGTTGGTCATTGCCGTCATTACGGTCGTCGGCTTCGTCCTGCTGGCGGGCGTGCTGTTCCTGCGCCTTCACTCTCTGCCCGAGCGTATGGCGCACAAGACCCAGAAGCTGCAGTTCGAGATCGTGGCCGTGCTGTGCCTGCTGGCGCTGCTCACGCACGTCCATCTGTTCTGGGTGGCGGCGCTGCTGCTGGCCTTCATCGACATTCCGGACTTTGCCACGCCGCTCAACCGGATCGCCGGCGCCACCGAAACGCTGGCGGGCGCACCCGAGCCCGCCGATCGGCGGTCTGAAGCGGCCGCCACCGAACCGGGAGCCTGAGCATGCTCGAACTGCTGATCTGCTCGCTGCTCACCATCGTCCCGGACTATCTTTATCGCCGCTATGCCCAGAACAGGCGGATCGGCAAGGAGATCACGCTCTATTCGGTATGGTTCGAGCTCAGATGGGGCATCACCACCTGCCTCATGCTAACGGTCGGGCTGATCACCATTATTTTCTACAACCACCCGACGACATCCAACGTCACCTCCTATTTCCGCACCGTCCCGATCGTGCCCGAGATCATCGGGCGGGTGGCCGAGATTTATGTCGGCCCCACCGACCACGTCGAACAGGGCAAGCCGATCTTCCGCCTCGACAGCGCCAAGCAGGAAGCAGCCATCGAGACATCAAGGCGGCGCATCGTCGAGATCGACGCGTCGATGGTGGTCGCGCGGGCGGATATCGCGGCGGCGGACGGGCAGATCACCCAGGCGAACGAGTCGCTGCAGCAGGCCCGCGACGAACTGAGGACCAAGCAGGAACTGAACACGCGCAACGCCGACGTCGTTACCCGGCGCGAGTTGGAGCGGCTGCAGAATGTCGTCGACGGGCGCGAAGGTGCACTCGCCGCCGCGAGCGCCGCCAAGGAGGGCGCGCTGGCGCGGCTCAACGCGCTGCTGCCGGCGGAGAAGGCCAGCGCCGAGGCCGCCCTGGCCCAGGCGCAGGTCGATCTCGACAAGACCGTGGTCTATGCCGGCGTGACGGGTCGGGTCGAGCAATTCGGGCTCAGGGTCGGCGACCTCGTCAATCCGCTCGCCCGGCCGGCCGGTTTGCTGATCCCCGACGGGGCCGGCCGGGGGTTTCTGACCGCCGGCTTCGGTCAGATCGAGGCCCAGGTGATGAAGGTCGGAATGATTGCCGAGGCGACCTGCATCTCGAAACCCTTCACCATCATCCCGATGGTGGTCACCAACGTGCAGGACTTCATTGCGGCCGGCCAGTTCCGGGCGGGCGAGCAGTTGCTTGATGCCCAGCAGGTCACCCGGCCGGGAACCATCACGGTCTTCCTCGCACCTCTCTATGAAGGGGGCCTGGACGACATTCCGCCGGGCAGCAGCTGCCTCGCGAACGCCTATTCGAACAATCACGAGCGCCTTGCCTCCGGGCAGGCAGGGTTCTTCGAGGCCATCTATCTCCACGTCGTCGATACGGTGGCTTTGGTGCACGCCCTGCTGCTGCGCATTCAGGCGGTTGTGCTGCCGATCCAGACGCTGGTTTTCGCCGGGCACTGACGGGGTGTTGCGGCCTGCGAAGCCGTCGGCTTCGGCTTATCCGGCCGCAGCACGCACGGCCGCAAAGTTCGTGGCCGCGAAGTTCTTGCGGGCCTTCGGTGCGCCCCCTATATCCGGCCCGAACGGCGTGGCGACGCGCCGTGCCCTGTTGAAGATGGGGGCCGGACCGGCGGACAGCGCAAGATTTCGCGCTCTTGCGTCCCTGCCCGGGTGCTTGAATCAAGGCCCGACCGGCCTGCCGTAAGGAGAACTCTATGTCCAAAGTCATTGGTATCGACCTCGGAACCACCAATAGCTGCGTCGCCGTCATGGAAGGCTCGACGCCGAAGGTGATCGAGAACGCGGAAGGTGCCCGCACCACGCCTTCCATCGTCGCCTTCACCGAAGACGGCGAGCGCCTGGTCGGCCAGCCGGCCAAGCGCCAGGCCGTGACCAACCCCGAGCGCACCTTCTTCGCCGTGAAGCGCCTGATCGGCCGCCGCTACGACGACCCGATGGTGGAGAAGGACAAGAAGCTGGTCCCCTATTCCATCGTGAAGGGCGACAATGGCGACGCCTGGCTGGAATCCGACGGCAAGAAATATTCGCCCTCGCAGATTTCCGCCTTCACGCTGCAGAAGATGAAGGAGACCGCGGAGGCCTATCTCGGCGCCAAGGTCGACAAGGCGGTGATCACCGTCCCGGCCTATTTCAACGACGCCCAGCGCCAGGCCACCAAGGATGCCGGCCGCATCGCCGGCCTCGAAGTGCTGCGCATCATCAACGAGCCGACCGCGGCGGCGCTGGCCTACGGCCTCGACAAGAAGTCGGCCGGCGTGATCGCGGTGTACGACCTCGGCGGCGGCACCTTCGACGTCTCGATCCTGGAGATCGGCGACGGCGTGTTCGAGGTGAAGTCGACCAACGGCGACACCTTCCTGGGCGGCGAGGACTTCGACATGCGCCTCGTCAGCTATCTCGCCGACGAGTTTCAGAAGGAGCAGGGCATCGATCTGCGCCGCGACAAGCTCGCGTTGCAGCGGCTGAAGGAAGCCGCCGAGAAGGCGAAGATCGAGCTGTCCTCCACCACCCAGACCGAGATCAATCTGCCGTTCATCACGGCCGACGCGTCGGGTCCGAAGCATCTGACCATGAAGCTCACCCGCGCCAAGTTCGAGGCGCTGGTCGATGATCTCATCCAGAAGACCGTCGAGCCCTGCCGGCGGGCGCTCAAGGATGCGGGCCTGTCCGCGGCGGAGATCAACGAGGTCGTCCTGGTCGGCGGCATGACGCGCATGCCCAAGGTTCAGGAAGTCGTCAAACAGCTGTTCGGCAAGGAGCCGCACAAGGGCGTCAATCCGGACGAGGTCGTCGCAGTCGGTGCCGCGATCCAGGCCGGCGTACTACAAGGCGACGTCAAGGACGTGCTCCTGCTCGACGTCACGCCGCTCTCCCTCGGCATCGAGACGCTCGGCGGGGTGTTCACGCGCCTCATCGACCGCAACACCACGATCCCGACCAAGAAGAGCCAGGTGTTCTCTACCGCCGAGGACAATCAGAACGCGGTCACCATCCGCGTGTTCCAGGGCGAGCGCGAGATGGCGTCCGACAACAAGATACTGGGTCAGTTCGACCTGGTCGGACTGCCGCCGGCGCCGCGCGGCGTTCCGCAGATCGAGGTGACCTTCGACATCGACGCCAACGGCATCGTCAACGTGCAGGCCAAGGACAAGGGCACCGGCAAGGAACAGCAGATCCGCATCCAGGCGTCGGGCGGCCTCTCCGAGGCTGACATCCAGCGCATGGTCAAGGACGCCGAATCCCACGCCGAGGAGGACAAGAAGCGTAAGGCCGAAGTCGAGGCCAAGAACCACGCCGAGGCTTTGGTCCACTCCACCGAGAAGGCGCTTGAGGAGCATGGCGCGAAGGTCGGCGAAACCGAGCGCCGCGCCATCGAGAATGCGATGGCGGATCTCAAGGAAGCCCTCAAGGGCGGCGACGCCGATGCGATCACGGCCAAGACCAACACGTTGGCGCAGGCCTCGATGAAACTCGGCGAGGCGATGTACAAGCAGTCGCAGGAAGGCGGCGCCGGCGGGCCGGAAGGCCCCGGTGGTGCCGCTCCCGGCGGCGATGGCTCCGGCAAGAACGAGGACGTCGTCGACGCGGAATTCACCGAGGTCGACGACGACAAGAAGAACAAGAAATCGGCCTGACGCGGCGATGCGGTCGCGATGCCTGCAGTCGATTGCAACCAACACCCCCGGGGTCACAGCCGGGGGTGCATCTGTTTTGAAGCGCCATGAGTGACCAAGTAAGATCGGGCGACGACGCCACGGCGGAAAAGACGGGGTGGGATGCGGGCATGGCCAAGCGCTGCTACTACGAGGTTCTGGAGGTCGAACGCACCGCCGGTGAGACCCAGCTGAAAGCCGCCTTCCGCAAGCTGGCGATGAAATGGCACCCCGATCGCAATCCCGCTGACAAAACCTCCGAGGTCCGCTTCAAGGAAATCAACGAAGCCTACGAGGTCCTCAAGGACGCGGACAAGCGCGCCGCCTACGATCGCTTCGGCCACGCCGCCTTCGAGCACAATGCCGGCGGCCCCGCCGGCGGCTTTGGCGACGTGGCGTCCGCCTTCGCCGACATTTTCGACGATCTGTTCGGCATGGGCGGGGGCGCGCGCCGTGGGCGTGGCAGCGGCCGCGAGCGCGGCGCTGATCTGCGCTACAACATGGAGATCAGCCTCGAGGAGGCCTATTCGGGCAAGGCAGCGCAGCTCCGCATCCCGACGTCGGTGACCTGCGAGGCCTGTTCCGGCTCGGGCGCCAAGAGCGGCACCAAGCCGAAGGCCTGTCCCACCTGCGGCGGCCAGGGCCGCATTCGTCACGCACAGGGTTTCTTCACGCTCGAGCGGACCTGTCCGGGCTGCCAGGGCCGCGGCCAGGTCATCGACAATCCCTGCCCGGCCTGTGCCGGCTCCGGGCGGGTGACGCGCGAGCGCGCCCTGTCCGTCAACATTCCCGCCGGCGTCGAGGACGGCACCCGCATCCGGCTCGCGGGTGAAGGCGAGGCCGGCGTGCGTGGTGGTCCGGCCGGCGACCTCTACATTTTCCTGTCACTGAGCTCGCATCCGTTTTTCCAGCGCGAGGGCGCCGATCTCCATTGCCGTGTCCCGATCTCCATGGTGGCGGCGGCGTTGGGCGGCGATTTCGAGGTGCCGACCATCGACGGCAACAACACGCGCGTGAAGGTGCCGGAAGGCACCCAGTCGGGACGGCGCTTCCGGCTCCAAGGTAAGGGGATGCCGGTGCTGCGATCGAAGCAGACCGGCGATATGTATGTCCAGGTCCTGGTCGAGACGCCGCAAAAGCTGACCAAGCGACAGCGCGAGTTGCTGAACGAGTTCGAGCGATTGTCGTCCAAGGATACCCACCCGGAATCGGCCGGCTTCTTCGGCAAGGTCAAAGAGTTCCTGGCGCGTTCCGGCTCGGCCTGACACAAAATTGCCGCGTTGCCCTTGCCGCCGCGGTCGTCCCGGTGCAAAGTCATAATCTGTAATCATTGCGCAGCGTTAGCCCCC
>JBGGNI010000079.1:0-18776 GCA_041287585.1 Xanthobacteraceae bacterium | reverse complement strand
CCGGGCGCCCGCACGGCCTGGCACACGCATCCGCTGGGCCAGACCCTGTTCATCATTTCCGGGCGCGGCTGGGTGCAGAAGGAAGGCGGACCGGTGGAGGAGGTGGTGCCCGGCGATCTGGTCTGGATTCCGCCGAATGTGCGCCACTGGCACGGCGCCAGCGCCGAGCAAGCCATGTCGCATCTGGCCGTGCATGAGGAACTCGACGGCAAGGTGGTCACCTGGATGGAGAAGGTGACGGATGCTGAATATCTGAAATGAGGGAACGCTGGGAACCGTTCATCGGGGGCGCCTCAGCGATCGCTCTGACAGTTCCCATGAGCGGACCCGCACGCGCCGGTGGCGGCGCCCCGCGGCGCGGCCGATGAGACCAAGCTTGCCAACAATGCTGAGCTCGTCGGCCTCGTCGGTAAGCCGAGGGTCCTGTGTTCGGATGGTCGTAGCGACGCCGTCCGACGATCAGGTGTAGGCCAGGAGTCGGCCAGCGAGGATCACGCCTGTCCAAGCGGTCATGGAGACTCCGGCCGCGACACGGGCGGCTATCGGGGTCACGGCCGCGTCCGTCCATCGATCGACATGGCGATAGACGCCGTAGTGAAACACCAGCGCGTTGAGGCCGGCGAGGATCAGCAGGGCTAGTTTCCAAGGCGCCGCCCCGGTATTGGCGACCACAGTAGCTTGTGCGCTGAGCAAGGTGATGCCGGTGATCGCTGCGACGATTAGGCCAACATGGGAAACCGGCAGCAGATAACGCGCCGCCGTGGTGACGGACAGGACGCGATGCCCCACTCCCAGCAGTCGAAAGTCGAACGTGAAGGCGGGTCCGACCAGCAGGGCGATCCCTAGAATATGGACGGATTCAAGGATGGGATAAATATACTCGGCATTGCGCACCAAGTCGCCGAGAGCGGAGGCCTGCAAACGCCTCAGCATCGGGTCGAGCAAGCACGTATACTCCGTTCCATCCCGCCGGGCGCGACGGCGCGGGCTCCGGGAGCCTCCGTACACTTGGCGATGATCAGACCAACGTCGTCGAAACGCTGCTCCCCGCAGTCCCACGCTGCGATCTCCAGACCGCACTCCGCCCAACAGGAAAGGCTATTTCGGCAGCGGCGCGCGAACCGGAAGGGTGTTTCCGAGCACCTGATTGACCGGGACGTTGTCGTCCCCGTACCAGAACACAACGGGGCGAAACAGGCCGTCGTCGGACCGGTTGATATAGCCGACGGCTTGGAAGCGCTCTCCAATTTTCAGCGCACGGCCCAAGCCCCACCTGCCCGACCAGGGTGGAGGCGCGATGATGATGTCCAGTTTCTTGTGCAGGCCCGTGTACGAACCGGCGGCCTCGACTCGGACGCCGTCCTCGGGATCCTGCAACTCCTCGGGAATTGTCAGGTCGGGCGTTTCGGCGGGAAGGCTTCTATCGAGGGTGACCTCGAATTGCGAGTGCGGGTTGCCCCAGACACCGTCCGAAGAGACCGTTCCCGCGATGTAGATGAGCTGGTCGGTCTTGAAGCCCGGCCACCCGTGATGCGCGACGGCAGGCGACATCGCAAGGAGAACGCTGCCCAGCGAGACCACCGCGGCAAGGCTGGCAACGATGAGCGCCCGACGCCCCCCCATGGCTTGGGCTCTGCGCGAGATCATGCTCCTCATCTCGTGCTTTCCTCCCCGACGTATCACAAGACTGTCCTTGTGAGTGCCTGCGTCTCACGGCGGCGCCCTGTCTCGTGATCGTCGAAACACCTACCGATCACGAGCGTATCTAAGCCGGGTTCCGATGATTAGTGGGAAGTCGTGATTGTCATTATACGGATAGCTCATGAATGAGCCCATTGCTCCGTCGTCGGTGCGGTGGGGGCCGAGAGGCTGTGAGCCTTTGCAATCGCAAGATGGAGGGTGATCAGCAGGGGCGGCGACAGGCGGGATTTGAGCTGGGGTCTGAGACAGTCGTGATCCGCCAAGTCGCACCCTAGAGTACCGCAGCGAATACTACTTCTCACTTTTATCCACGTCGTCGCACTTGGCGAAAATCAAACCTGTCTCGAATGCCAACGCACGTCTGCTTTCTGATTCCGCTCCCGAAAAGTAGACCGTCCGCTAGCGGCCCCCAAGCCGGACGTTCAAACATGCACCGGCAAGGTTTGTTTCTGGCGAGTTCACCACCGACGGACTAGGCAATCCTCCGCGTGGTTGCGTTTTTTGCACGGGCGTTGCATCGGGCATTCCGACCGATCCGCCCCACGAGTGCGACGTGGTCACTCGGGATAAGTCTCACTCCGGTCCGGTAGATCCTTGTGGAACAGGATGAACACCAAGGGGTTGCCGGGCTCGGCCATCGCGTCGCTCCGCTGGCCGGTCACCTCTCCGGCCACGCCGCTTGTGTATTCGGCAACCACTTCGCCGAAGCTGTCGCGCTGGATGGCGACCTTCTGTCCAGGCTCCACCTTGTCATTGAGTGTGACCAGATGCTCGACGATCCCGCCTTCGGTTGCCAGGATCGGGAAGGCGCTGTTGCCGACGAAGACGCTCACGTCCTTCCCCGTGCGTCCCATCGGCCCGGCCACGATGCCGTGGTGCTTCAGGACGTTCATCGTGCCTTCCACGAACAGCGCGATCATCCCCAGGTCGAGGACGCGTGCCGCGCCGATTTCCGGCGTGAAGGCGGGGATGCCCACATCCATGAAGGCGTTGTGCAGCACACCCGGATAGACGTGATTGTCGAAGATCTGACCCACCGGATAGAGCTCCACCATCGCCTTGACCTCGGGCACGTCCATGCCGCCGATATTGAAGGCGGTGACCTCGAACCCAGTTGTTCCCGTATGGAAGTCGATGGCGGCATCGGCGTTCGGCCGCAGCAGCCGATTGAACAGCAGGCCGGCATGTCGGCTGGGGGCGGTGAGGCCGTTTTCATTGCCCGGCCATTCCCGGTTCATGTCGATCAGATCGGCGCCTCTGCCGGCATTGGGCCATCGGCGCTGCATGCCCTCCATAGCCGGGCGGGACACGTCGGTGACTGCCATAACGGTGCCCGACATCTGCGCCGGATCGAGCTGGTTCATAACCGTCTGGACCGTATGCACGGAACTAATTTCGTCGCCATGCACGCCGCTGACCAGAACGACACGCTTGCCCGGCTGCGCGCCCCTGGCGACGGTCACGGACACATACCAGTGCTGTCCGGTGGGCATCTCGACGCCCTGAAAATATAGAAGATGCTTCCTTCCCGGCTCCAGGTCGTCGACGTCCAGCGCGCTGACGACCTTTCTCCCCTGGATGACATCGCCGGTATACACCGTTGCTGATGCAGCGCCGTAAGCCGGACTGGAAGCGGTGTGCGTCGAGCCCTGGGCGCTGGCGGAAGGGGCATTGGCGACGAGCCCAGCCGACGCACCGATCGTCGCAACGGACGCGATCATGAAATCGCGGCGGTCGAGGAACTCGTTTGGCTTGTCCGACATGACGTGGATCCTTCCGGTGAGTTGCCCGCCCTTCTCCGAGCATGGTTACGCCCAGCGACGCTGAGTGCAATGCTGCCGGGAGCGCAGGTAGCCGCGTCATTCGCTCTCGTCCGACTGACCGCCGAACATCCGTAACCTGGAGCAAGCCGTAGGCCGGCTCCTGGGAGTCCGGATCATTCCGCGTCTTTCACCCGCCCGAATGAGCAAGTCACTCACACTCCACCTTACGCGATGGCCAGCCCCTGCCGGTCCGCCGCGGCGGGGTCAAGGCCGTAGCCGCGTGAGCGGTGGCGCGAAGCGCCAGCCTTGACGCGGCTGCGACGGACCGGCCTACTGGTTCTGCGCGGAAGCCCTTTTCTGTGAATGGCGTTGGTCGGCAAGCGGACCTGTCATCGAACGGCGATAGATTGCGGGCTTCCCGTTGACGTCGATCGCATATCCGCATGATCGCCCATGTCACCCGCCGCGAGATGTACGATCTCGTTTGGGCCGAGCCGCTTGAGACCGTCGCCGGCAAGCTCGGCCTTTCGCATTGGCAGCTGAAGAATCTCTGCGTTCAGCACCGCGTACCGCTGCCTACGGCGGCCTATTGGCGTGACCGAGCGGCCGGCAAGAACCCGAGGCAGACGATCTTTGCCTCCTCGGCCGATCCCGCGGTCGAGCTCATCAGCCTCGATCGGACGAGCCCGTCAGATCCGGTCATAGAGGAGCGCCTCGAAAGGGCGCGCAAGGCAGCGACAGCGCCGCGCCGGCTGATGAAGCCGCGAGAGCCGAACACACGGACGATAGACTGGAGCCGGATCGACAAACCCCACGCTGCCGTATCGCTGACCGCCCATACGCTGCGCCGCGCCAAGCCGGATAATGACGGCATTATCGCCATTAGCGGGGAAGGCCTGCTGTCGATGCGGCTGGGAGCCGGTTCGATCGAGAGGGCGATCTTCATTCTCGACAGCATCGCGCGCGGGATGGAGGCGCGGGAGATTTTCGGCACCTTCGCAGGCAAGCATGTCGAAGTCCGCCGGGGCGTCGACAAGGTCCCCTTCATCCTGGCGGAGACGATAAAGCGCCGAAAGCACGAGCCTACGGTCGATGAGTTGAAGGCGGAGGAACGCTATCGGCGCTCGGCTCGCTACCGTGATTGGGATTTCACCTACGAACGCCAATATCCCGAGTTCGATTATATCCCGACCGGTGAGCTGACGATCTCCATTGAAGCCTGGAGCATGGACCAGCGCCGACGCAACTGGCGGGACAACACCCGTGCGACCCTGGAGGCTCAACTCGGCTCTATCATCGACGAGCTCCACGGCTGGATCGACTACCGGCGTGATGACCGCCTCAAAGATGAGCGCAACGCACGCCTCCGTCGCCGCGCGGAGGAAAACCGGACGCGTACAGAGGCGCGCACGAAGCGCGAGGAGGAACGCGACGAACTGCTCGACGAGATCGTCGAGATGGGTCGCAAGGCCGAACAGCTGCGCTCCTGGATCGCCTGGGCGGAGGGTATCGAGGACAACGAAACGCAGCGCATGCTTGACTGGTCGCGCAAGCGCCTTAGTGAACTGGAGCGTGCGCTCGATCCCACCTCGTTTGGCGATTGGCTGCGCGAGCGCACCCTGTTCCCGGAAGTCGATCCCTTCGCGCCGCTGCCGACCGATCCTGATCTGGAGACACCGCCGCCACAGGAAAGCTCGGCCTAAAGCCCCAGCCCCCGGTTGCGGCCAAGGCTCCACTCGACGCCACCGTCGCGGGAGACACCGGAGATGTGGCGGCCGATCTGCTTCTCCAGCACAGGTTGCCAGGGCACGAGCTGGAAGCCTAGACCGTCGTCGATCATGGCAAAGCGCCCGCTGACGAGATTGACCGAACCGGCGAGCCGGCCGGACACATACTCGCCCGGCTGGCTCGGGTTGTAGGCAAGACCACGCTCCGCCGCCATGGCACGTCCGACGCGCTCCACCTCGGCCGCCTCAAGGCGAGCGAGAATGTCGCGCGGCGCCCGGACGTTGCCGTTCTCCAGTCGAACGGCATGACCCTGATCGACAAGGCTCTGGCGGCGGCGCTCCAGAGCATTGCTCACCTCGCCGCCGAAGCCCGCGTCAGACAGCTCGGTGCGTTGGCGCGAGGCCAGTTCCCGGTCGAGCCAGGTGGTGCCATCGCTGGCGACCTGCTGGTCGAGATCGAAGGTGGAAAGCGTGCGGACCGCGAAGTCCTTCCTTGCGGTTCGGGCATCATGGGCGATCCCGCGCTCCGGAAGGTCGTCCGGGATCTTCCAGTGGTCGGCGTCAATACGATCGACATGGCCGGTGCGGCGTAGCGATTCCAGCCGGCGTACATGGGCGCGGATGAAGGCATCGAGATCACCGCGCTGCTGCTCGATCACTGGGCGTGCCAGTTCCAGGTGCTCGCTTGGCCGATAGATGCCGCCGCTCCTCTCGGCGATGGTGGCGATGTTGAGGTCCGCCGGGCGGGGATCGGATCTTGTCGGCAGCGGGTCCAGCGCGACGATGTGGCCGCGCTTGATATCCTCCAGCCGGGAGGCGTCGCTGGTCTCGACATGATGGGTGCGTCCGTCCACGCCATCGATGACCAGATAGAACCGCTCGCCCATCTCATCGCCGGCCAATCCCTTATCGAGCACTCGTCCTATGAGGGCGTGTGAGATGCGGTTGCCATGGGTGACGAACTGCGCGGCCCCGCGCTCGTCAGCGAGCCCGTGATCGGCCAGCGCGCGATGCATGGTGCGCAGGATATCCTCGCGCTCGCCCATCGCTCGGAGCGTGCTCTCGGCGCGCTCATTGATGGTCCAGCGTCCCGGCTCAATCTCCTCGGCGATGCCGAAGCTCTCCAGCCGCTTCACACGGTCGATCAGAACATGCCGATTGGTCCGCACGAGATAGCTCTCGCCAGCGTCCGGCCGCAGATCGAGGATGCCGTGCTCACGCTGCTCGGCGATCATCATCCGATCGAGCCGGGTGAGACGATCGGCGCCTACCTCATGCCGCAGTTTGTTCTGCAACTCGACCTCAGTCTGCGGGCCAAGTTCCAGCGTCATCAACTCGCTCGCCCGATGGCGAATGCCGTGGGCGATATAGTCACCAGCGATGTTAAGGACGCGGCCATCATCCAGCACGCCGCGCACGAGGATATGACTGTGCGGGTGGCCGGTGTTGTGATGATCGACGGCGATCCAGTCGAGCTTCGTCCCGACGTCGCTCTCGATCTGCCGCATCAGGTCACGGGTGAAGCGCTTCAGGTCGCCGAGCTCGGCGGCATCCTCCGGCGCGACGATGAAGCGGAACTGATGGCGATCGTCACCACTGCGCTCGATAAAGGCCTTCGCGTCGACCTCGTCCCCGAGGGCCGAGTAGGCACGACCCTTCTCGCCGTCGCGAGTGACGCCGTCACGTTCGAGGTAGCGCAGATGCGCCCCGACCGCGCCAGCCGAGACCGCACCGCGCATCTTCGGACCACGGCCGCTTTTCTTACCGGCAAACTTCACCACCCGCGCCTTGACCACGACGCGGCGCGAGCGGAACCGGCCTGAAGAACCCGACTGCCAGCCGCCGCTATCGCGCGGCAGCGATGCCATCACCTTGGCGCCGCGACCCCGCGCATTGAACCGGCCGCTGCCGCCCCCCTCCCGGGCAACCCCGCCACCCGGCCGCGCGTCACCACCGGCATCGCGCGCGGCAATCAGAGCCTGCTGGACGAACGGCAGCTCGTGCGTATTCAGCCGCGTCTGCCGGCTTCGCGGCCGGCCCGGCTTGATGTGGAAATCATCTTCACTGCGGCGTGTCACAACCGCAGAATTGGCCGCGCAGGTCAGGCCTACAAGTCAAAAATCATCCGATCAAAGTATAGCGTGGAAACGACGTCTCTGGCGCAGGCCAGGCGGAGCGCACATTGCGCATGTCCGCAAAAATCAAACATCTATCAATGGTTTGAACGATCACTGCGCGGGCCCGCACCTTCCGAAAAGTCGCTTGGACCCGTTTTCCGGAACGGAAAACAACGTGCAGACAACACACTAAGGGTACCAGCCGCGCAGATTGAAAATCCGCTTTATCTTGCCGTCCTTCCCATTTGCTTTTTTACTGAATAATTTAAGCGACCAGATGCGCCGAATATACTACGCAGCAGCAATCGAACAATTTCAGCCACCGCCCAGGACAGCTGACGACGCGCTATCGCCGCCCTATCTGCTTCATCTACCCATGAGGCACGATCGCTGATGCCGTGAATTCGCCGTCAAAAGCCGCTTGGCCCGCAGCCTCGCTGCCGTCGAACCTGCCCTAAAGATGCGCACGCAGTGTCCGCTGCGTGCTGAAACATTGCGACGAAGCTGCCGTCGAACTGCGATGAGTCCGCAGTTTCTTCCAACGCCTGCTGCGGCTGATGCAGCTTCAGTCGGACCCTGACGGCTTACGAAAGCGGACACCTATCCCGCCGTCGGACGCGGAAATGAACTCAATGCCGGCGCGCTCCAAGGCGCTGCGGAGCTTCTCGTTAGTCCTGCGACGTCCGCCTAATGCCCCGTCTTCAGCTTCCAATCGTGAAAGCGTCGGTTCGGACACATCTGCTGCCCTCGCCAAGTCGGCCTGCGACCAATCCAACAGCGCTCGGGCTGCCTTCACTTGTCGCGTCGTAATGAACTCAGGCCCGGGTTCTACATCCTGAGTTGACACGAGTCAGGCCCTAATTGATATTATTTCTATCGTTTTGACGGCCGGACTAAGTGCGGTAACACTCAGCCCGGCCTGACCACAGCCCAAGCTGCTTGGAGCTCGGATCATGGCTGATTCTGAGGTTAGCACGAGTTTGTCCCCGCCATCCCGGAGGGACGTTCTTTCTGCCGCCCTGCTGACGATCGGCGGCACTTCCTTCAACAGTCCGTCTGCGGCGGCGGCGCACGATGACAGCGCAACGGATGCCGCCGTCCTCGCGTGGAAAGCGTGGCGCGCCGCGCATCGGCGGACTCTCGCTCTGTGCCGGAAACAGCAGCGATTGGAATCCGAACTCGCGCGGAGGATCGGCTTTCCGCAGGCGGTTCTTGCTGCAGCCGAACTGCCGTCGCCGATGAGGATTGGCTCCATGCGGCAGTTCGATGAGCTTGCGGCCGATCTGCCGTCGCTCTGCTCACAGCGCGCAGAAGTCGCTGCCGACCTGTTGGCGCATCAGCAGCGGTGGGAGGACGCAGATCGTGCAATCGGCTACTCCGTCACCCGGCAAGAAGAGGCGGCGGCATCCGACGAAGAAGAGCGTTTGATCGCAAGGCTCTTTGCGGCGGAGGCCATGTCTCTGCGCGGCCTCTCCACGAAGCTCGACGTGCTTATCGCCGTCGGAGCCGAGGGCTCAGAAGGGCGGCATTTTCCTTGGCCGGAATTGCGGCGCATCCGCAGGGATGCGACACGTCTGGCGCAGTTGCAGTCGCAACGGCGATAACTTCTGCGTCCCTGAATTCGGCATCATCGTCATCAATGGCTAGCCAAGAAAGGGCGGCTGGGGACGACATGCCCGACCTGACGACAATGAGGATGGAGATGAAACGGACCTCAATGCTATCGGACGCCCGGTGTTGCGATCACGCCTAGCTGCTGAAGGACAGAATAGAGGTTCGCTACCCCCCAGTGGTCTGCGATCTTGCCGTCCACCACGCGCATCGCGTCAACCGTCTCGAAGCTGATCTTCCTGCCTGTGGCGGGAACACCGAGGAACTCCCCGAGATGCGTACCGTGATAGGTTTTGAAGGTCGTCACGACATCACCATCCGCGCGCTGCCAATGGATCTCCGGCCTGAAGTCGGGAAATGCGACGCGCAGACGCTTGTAGAGGCCAAGAACGTTTGCCTTATCGCGGGCCATGCCCGGCTGAGGCGTGTGATCGTAGAAGTCGTCGGAGAACAGTGTGTCGAAGAGCGCCCAATTGCCTCCGCCCTGAACTTCCTCCGTGTTGCGACGGACAATCGCCTTCGCCTGCTCGCTAACGTCCTGTGTCATCGGATTTTTCCTTCCTAGCTTGAGTTCCGCTGTGCGGCGCCTTCAGCCCTGCTTGATCAGGCTGTGGACCATCAGCGCGCCGCCGAACTGCTGGAGACGGCCGCCCTCGGCGAGCTTGCCGAGTTCGATCGCGGCAAAGCCGAGGCTGTCCGCCAGACCCGCCACCGTCGTCGATGCCGCCGCGTCATTGCTCGACACGAAGATCGTGCGCCGGCCGCTCGGGCCGTCGGGCACCTGCGCAAGCACAGCGGCCGGGAGCGTGTTGAACGCCTTCACGAGGCGGGCGCCAGTGACAGCTTCGGAGACGATCTCGCTCGACAGCCTGCCGCCGAGGTCGGCCGGGGAGAAATCGTTGAAATTGATGGCGTTGGTCGCGTCGACCACGATGCGGCCGTTCCAGGGGCCAGCTGCCTTCACTGTGTCTTCAACGGCGGTGAAAGGGACGGCGAGGATGACGATATCGGCCGCCAGCGCCTCGGAGAGTTCGGCCGGCTGGATATTCGCCCCGAGTTCGCTCACGAGCGGCGCAAGCGAGTCTGGACCACGGCTATTGGCGATCTTTACCGGGATGGACTTGCGGGCGAACTGCCGGGCGAGCGCCGTGCCGATCGCGCCGGCACCGATTATGGCGTAGGTCATGGTTATTTCCTTATCGTGAGTTGTTGGGGCGCGGCGCGTGGTTCACGCTACCCGACGGGGTTTTGTTGGCAGAGGAATGAATTCGGAATCGCCCGGGACGATGGGGAATCGGCCGGCCTGCCAGTCGGCGGCGGCCTGATCGATCCGTTCCCTGCGGCTGGAGACGAAATTCCAGTAGATGTGCCGCTCGCCTTCGAGGGGCTCGCCACCCAAAAGCATCAGGCGCGTCGGCCCAACAGCCCTCAGGATGATCTCGGCGTCGGGCTTGAACACCACCAGCCGATCCCGTCCGAACCGTCCGGTCTGACCGGTCACCTCGATTTCACCCTCAACGACGTAGGCGGCGCGCTCGATATGCTCGGACGCGAGCTTGAGCGTCTTGCCGCTGGCGAGGACAGCATCGGCGTACAGGGTGTCGGAGAAGACCGGCGTGGGTGCCGTCACTCCCTCGAAGCTGCCCGCCAGCACCCGAATGCGCGCGCCGCGATCGTCGATGACAGGGATTTCGCCTGCGCTGACGTGCTGGAAGCCGGGATAGGTCTCCTCCAACGCCAACGGCAAGGCAAGCCACGCCTGAAAACCGAACATCCGGTCGTCCCGCGCCCGAAACTCAGCACCGCTGCGCTCGGAATGAACGATTCCACGCCCCGCGGTCATCAGGTTGACCTGGCCCGGACGAATGGTCTGGAAATAGCCCTCGCTGTCTCGGTGATCCATCTCCCCTTCAATCAGATAGGTGAGCGTGGCGAGGCCGATATGCGGATGAGGGCGCGTATCCACCCCTGCACCCTCGCGAAAGACCGCCGGTCCGAAGCTGTCGAGGAAGATGAATGGCCCGACCATCCGGCGGTGCGCCGACGGCAAAGCCCTGCGGACCTGGAAATCGCCCAGATCCCGCACTGACGGAAGCAGAACTTGGTCAACCTGCGCATTGTTGGATTGGATGCTCATGAACTTCTCCTCATCCCGACTCGAAAGCCCGTACTCCTGAGCGATTGGAAAAAGCTATGCCTGGCAGGCGAACGAAAAAAGCGGCATAAGATCGGCATTTACGTTCGAGGAAATCGGCATGATATCCGAGCCAGGCACCCCCACCCTGGACCAGCTCAAGATCCTACTGACCGTTGTCGATGTCGGGAGTTTTGCCGGTGCGGCGCGCAAGCTGAACCGCGCCACTTCCGTCATCAGCTACTCAATCGCGAACCTCGAGGCGCAACTCGGCCTCACCCTTTTTGACCGCGAGACCACGCGCAAGCCGCAGCTCACCGAAGCCGGGCGCATGGTCCTGGCCGAGGCGCGGCGTGTCTCCAATGGGATCGACAATCTCCGGGCCAAGTCGAAAGGGATGCTGCAGGGGCTGGAGTCGGAACTGCATGTCGTCCTCGACACGCTGCTTCCCGAGCATCGGGTGGTTGATGCCCTCACGAGCTTTCGAGAACATTTTCCGACGGTCAATCTGCATCTCTATGTGGAGTCTCTCGGCGCCGTCACGCGGCTGGTCCTTGATCGCGTCGCAACTATCGGCGTCGCTGGTCCGTTGGTCACGGTCGATGGAATCGAGAGGATCGGCATCGGCAGCGTTCACATGATTCCGGTTGCCGCGCCCGGCCATCCTCTTGCCACGGCGGAGACGGATCGGGCCGGCGCCGGTCGCGAGCATGTCCAGCTGGTTCTCACAGATCGGTCCGAACTCACCCGAGGCCGTGACATGGCGGTGGTCGGCACGAGCACCTGGCGCCTGGCCGACCTCAGTTCCAAGCACATGCTGCTGAAGGCCGGAATTGGGTGGGGAAACATGCCCGAGCCCATGGTTCGGGATGATCTCGAAGCCGGCCGACTGGTCCGCCTCGACATGCCGGACAGCATCGGAGGTCACTACGTCATGGACGCCATCTATCGCACGGATACCCCGCCGGGGCCGGCGGCCAGTTGGCTGATCGAGCGCTTTCGATTTCAGGCGCAAAGCGACGATGCCGAAGCGGCCTAGCAGCGAAGGGCACGTAGGCATCGCTCCGATGGCGCTGTTCGCGGCGCGGAAGTCATGTCGAATTTATAGATCCTAACCATCGATCCTATTCGTCTATTTCGATAAGAGTTGAATCGCCAGATTGATCTTGCAGCAGCGCTCCATCGGGGAGCGCCGTCTCAGGAAAGCAATCGTCATGTCACAGACCGCCGCCTTGTCGTCGAACTCGTCCAGCACCGCTTCCACAGTGGAAGCTATCCAATCGTTCGTGCCGTTGGCCGGGCGTCTCCTCATCGCCCCGCTCTTTCTGCTTTCGGGCATTTCCAAGCTCTCGGCGCCCGCCGCAACCATCGGGATGATCGCCAGCTCCGGGCTGCCTCTGGCCACGCTTGGTTTTGTGGCTGCCGTCCTTGTCGAGGTGGTGGGCAGCGTCGCGCTCATCGTCGGCTATCGCACTCGCCTCGTCGCCACCGTGATGGCGCTGTTCACCCTCGCCACCGCGCTCGCCTTCCATGCGAACCTCGGCGATCAGAACCAGTTCATTCATTTCTTCAAGAACATCTCGATCGTCGGCGGACTGCTGCAGATCGCGGCGTTCGGTGCCGGACGTTTCAGCCTCGACGCCCGCACGCGCTCTTGAAACGACGCGGAAGGCGCGCCGGATGCGCCTTCCCGACCCGTCACCCGTGCCGTCGTCAGTGCTGAAGATGGCGCCACTTCACCATGCGTTCGCGCAGGTCGAGGACGTCGCCATCGACGGTGAAGCTCCCGTCGCCGCGGTGATGCAGGGTCCGCCGCTCCTCGCGGCCCGGGTTGATCCAGATCCGCCGGGCTTCGAGGATGAACAGATTGTGCTCCTCGACCAGCCGGGTCTCGGCCATCTTGCATTCGATATTCGCGAGGCATTCCTTGATCAGCGGCGCTTTCACGTCGCCGGCCGGCTGCGGCGTCAGGCCGAAACGGCCGAACTTGTCGACGGTGTCGCCCGAGCAATTGCCGATGTCGACGACCACCTCCGCAAGATCGACCGTCGGGATGGCGATCACGCACTCGCCCGTCGTCTTCAGGGTGCCATAGCTGTGATCCCAGGGGCCGATGATGCAGCCGATCAGGGGCGGATCGTGCTGGATCATCATGTGGAAACCCATCGTCATGATGTTAGGCTTCCCGTTCCCCACGGTCGTCACCAACACGATCGGACCGGGTTCGAGCAGGCGGAAGGCCTGGGAAGCGGGCAATTCCTTCATGGCTTGGCTCCTTGACCGCCGGCCTTCGCATGCAGAAGAGGCGAAGGCCGGCAATTTCCAGTGCGGGGCGGCTCACCAGCCTTGATTAATGGGCAGGACGAAGAGTTCCGCGACATTCACGTGTGCCGGCGCCTCAAGCGCGAACAGGATGGTGTCGGCGACATCCGCCCCCTGAAGGAAGGTCATCTGCTTGGCGAGATCGTCCATCTGCTGGCGATAACCGGGGTCGGTGATCTGGTCGTACAGCTCGGTGGCCACGGCACCGGGTTGAATGCAGGTGACACGGATGTTGTGCTTCTGCCCGACCTCCATGCGTAGGCCGTCGGAGAAGGCGGTCACGGCGTGCTTGGTGGCGCAATAGACCGATAGCCCCTTGAAGACCTTGCGGCCGGCAATCGACGAGGTGTTGAAGATGTGCCCGGCGTGCTGCTTAATCATCTGTGGCAGTACGGCCGCCGTGGTGTTGAGCAGGCCCTTGACGTTGACGTCGACCATGCGGTGCCATTCGCCGGTCTTGAGCTGGTCGATATCGGAAAGCGGCATCAGGCCGGCATTGTTGAAGAGAATGTCGATCGAGCCATAGGCACCGACCAACTTCGCGACGCCGGCCTCGACGGAGGCCGGATCGACCACGTCCATTTCGATTACCAGAGCGTCGCCCCCTTGTTCGACGATCTCCGCCTTCAAGGCCTCCAGCCGGTCGACGCGGCGGGCTGCGAGGCCGACCTTCACGCCGGCTGCCGCCAGCTTGAGCGCGGTAGCAGCGCCGATACCACTCGACGCGCCGGTGATCAGCGCGACCTTTCCCTTGATGTTGCTCATGGCATGTCTCCCTGTTGCGTGTGGCCCCTGCCAGATCAGGCGACGGGGGCTCGCGTTGGACAGGTAGAAAGCTAAAGACGGTCGGCCTTTCGGGCGCACGGGGGCTTGCGGGTACTGTCGGGATCTTGCTCGATTCCCTGCAGCGAATGTCCCCAGGCAGCAGGCCCGGCCCTAGCCGCGCCGGTAGTCGCTCGGCGACAGGCCGGTCTCGCGGCGGAAAATCTGGGCGAAATGGCTGGGGCTGGAATAGCCGACCGCCATTCCGATCTCGATGACACTGCTGTCGGTTTCCTGCAGAAGCCGCTGCGCTTCCGCCACCCGCTGGCGGATGAAGTAGAGCGATGGCGAAAGGCCCGTCGCCTTCTTGAACAGTCGACTGAAATGGAACGCGCTCATGCCCACCTCCGCGGCCAGTCGATCAAGGTCGAAGGGCTGGTCGAGCCGGGCGGCCATGAAGGCGGTGGCCCGCCGCAACCGCCAGCCCGGCAGCGCGCCCTGTGCACGTCTCTCGGCATCTGCGACCGCGTAGTGGCGCACGAGGTGAACGGCGAGGCTCTGCGCTAGTCCGGCGACGAACAAGTCCCCACCGCCACCTTCCGTTACCAGTTCCGTGTGAAGCAGGCCCAGCAATTTCGAGAGGGTGGCGTCCCGGCCGCCCGAGACGTCCCGAAGCGTGACAGTCCCAGCAGCCTTGCCGAGCATCTCGCGCGCCACTCGGTCGAACAGCGGCACCGAGACATAGAGGTGCATCACCTCGAAGGGCTGGTGGGCCTCCGCCTGCCACCGCAGCTCATAGGGCGTTGGCGAGCGGGTCAAGAAGAAGTCGCCGACGCTCACATGGCTCGCGATCCATGTGCCGCCAACCTCGCGCTCCTCGACAATGGCCTTGCCCGATATCACCCACACGATCAGCGGTTCCGCGACGGCCGGAACCAGGAAGGGATGTTGTACGTGCCTGCGGCAGAAGACTTGCGCGAAGACGTCCTGCCAGGCGGGGCCGTCACCGCTGACGAGGGTGGTGCCGCTTATGTGGCTTTCGAGCCCCGCGGGAGAGGTCCGGTCGGGGGGGGGCGACGGAGTGGATGGCGCGTTCGGTACCAAAATCATCTCCCGTGCATCCGGCATGCGCGTGCCCCTTAACGATGTAGCGCCGGCGACGTTCATGTCATCCGGCGCTACCAACGACAGGCAGACAGTCGATTGAGCTGCAGTCAGCGCGGCAGCTTTTCGTCGCGGTACAGGATCATGCCGGCATGGTGGAGAACCCCGTCGATGAACTCGCCATCGGCAGTGAAGCCGGTGTCATCCCAGTAGTCGATGTGATTTCCGCGCACCTTGTAGCGGCCCCGATAAGCACTCTCCGTCCGGCCCCGCGCCTCGTCATAGCGGCCATTCGGCAGCAGGTTGTGGCGGATATGGCCATCCCCGGTGATCCACATGCCGACATAGGGATGGTCGGCATCCGGTGCGGAGGCTTTGGTTCGAGCATGGTTCATCTGGGCATGTCCTTGCTGGGTCGAGGTGCCGGCGAGAAGCAAAACGGCGGCGGCTATTGAGAGGTGCGAGCGGTGGGGCATGTTCATCCTGGCCTCCGCTCAGGCACTGGCCGTCGGCCGGATGACGATCTCGCTGGTGTCGATGTCGGCGGGTTGACCGACGACATGGACGATCGCATCGGCGATGGCTTCGGGCTTCAGGGCGATCTGGCGATAGGCGACCATGGCCTCGGCCGCGGTCGGATCGGTGATCGAGTTGGCGAGTTCGGATTCCACGACGCCGGGATAGACGCAGGTCACGCGGATCTTGTCGCTCTCCTGCCGCAGGCCATCGGAGATCGCCCGCACCGCGAATTTGGTGGCGCAGTACACAGCGGCCGTTGGGGAAACGGCGAGGCCGCCGATCGACGAGACATTGATGACCTGCCCGGCGCCCTGGCGGTTCATCACCGGCAGCACAGCCGCGATCCCGTGGAGGACGCCCTTGATGTTGACGTCGATCATCCGATCCCACTCGTCCACCTTGAGCGCCGCCATCGGCGAGAGCGGCATGACGCCGGCATTGTTGACGATGACGTCAATGCGCCCGAAAGCGGCCAGCGCGGCGTCGGCGAAGGCCTGAACGTCTTCGCGGGAGGTCACATCGAGACTCCTGTAGATTGCCGTGCCACCGGCTGCCTCGATTTCGGCCGTCAGATGCTCGAGCCGATCCGTCCGCCGCGCTCCGAGCACGACGACGGCTCCGGCCTTGGCGAGTGCGCGGGCGGTCGCTTCGCCGATGCCGCTGCTGGCCCCGGTGATGAGAACGATCTTGTTGGCGAGAGTGCTCATGGAACGATTCCTTCTTCGAGGTGGGCTGGAGAATGGTGAGGCGCCGCTGCGGCCGGCGGGATATGTCCCGGATGCGCGCTCGCAGGGCACGGAAGCTGGCTAGGCGGTTTCCGGGAGATCGGTGCTGCGGCTGACGTCCTCCCACCGCCGCAGGTCGTCATCGAGGTGATCGAGCCGCGCCTGAGCGCGTCGGAGCGCGTCGCTGCCGAGCAGCAGATCGAGCGGCGGCTCTTCCGCCTCGACGGCTTCGAGAATGGCCAGCGCCGCAAGCCGCGGGTCGCCGGCCTGCCGTCCATCCCGGCACAGAAGACCGTCGACGGCACGGCCGCTCGTGGCGGCATAGTCGTCGATATGCGCCGCGGTGCGGAGGATGGAGCGGCTCGACAGGAATTCCGTGCGGAACGCGCCCGGCTCGACGGCGGTCACCCAGAGCCCGAACGGCGCCACTTCCTGCGAGAGCGCGTAGGAAATCGCCGATAGTGCGGCTTTCGTACCGGCATAGATGCCTGAGCCGGGAGCCGGTGCGATGCCGGCAATGGACGAGATGTTGACGATGTGCCCGCACCCCTGAGCCCGCATTCGGGGCAGCGCATGACGGATGACGGCCAGCGGGGCGAAGAGATTGATGTTGAAGATGTCACGCACCTCCGGATCGGAGGCCGCTTCGACAGGCCCGAGAAGGCCGTAACCGGCATTGTTCACCAGCACGTCGATGCGCCCGTGCAGTGCATAAGCCGAGGCGAGCGCCTGCTTGATCGAGGCGGGATCGCCCAAATCCAACGGGAGCACCTCAAGGTCCTGCTTGGAGAGTCCCCCCGGCAGGGCACCGTCGCGCGTTGTGCCGATCACCCGGTCGCCGCGCTCCAGTGCGACCTGCGCAAGGGAATGTCCCAGGCCACGGGCTATTCCCGTGATGAACCAAACCCGGCCGGTCATGGCTTTCTCCTTCCTATGCGCGAGCCCTGATTGGCTCGCCACTGTGGAAGGGAGATTAGATTGTAACCTTGCTGCCTATAATCCGGCGCGTTTCAACATAGCTTGTTAGTTGAGGCGATATAATTGGATGATCGACCCCAACGACGATGCACCCCGACTGGGACCGGGGCGCATCGGGGATGTCGGGACAATCAAGCCACGCGCGACCGAGATCAGGTTTCCTCGAGCTGAAGCTGGCCAGGTGATGATGCCGCCAGTTCAGCCCAATCGAGCTCCTCTTGAACGGCCTGGAAGACATCGTCCTCGATTCCCCCCGTCCGGCGGATGCCCGCCAGCGCGGTCCGCATCTCATCCAGCACCGACCGGCGCAATTGATCGACCTCTCCTGCGGAACGCCGGCTATCGTGCGGCGCGACGGCGGCACGCTTGGCGCGATAGATGTCACGCAGATGCACGGCGGCGGCGCCGTTCTCGCCGGAGAGGTGGTCAAGCGCTGCGTCCAGCAGGACGGCGCGGGTCGTCGCAACTTCGGCCTCGAAGGACGTATCCGGCTGCACCTCCAGGAAGCGGATGAGCGGGCCAAGCGTAAGTCCCTGGCCGATCAGCGTGCCGAGCACGACGGCGAGCGAGCCGAGAACGATGAGATCGCGTCCGGGAAAGTCGGTCGGCAGATAAAGCGCGGCGGCCAACGTCACGACGCCCCTCATGCCACACCACGACACGATGCAGGCCTGCGCGAAGCTCGGCGCGTCCGGCCCGCCGGCCATGTGCGTTCCACGGTACATGGCGCGATTGAACAGCAAGACCCAGGCGATGCGGACAAGTACGACGGTTGCCAGCACCACGCCGGCGAAAGCCAGCGCCTGCCAGGCTTCGGCCGCGTTCAGCCCCATGAGGATAGCGCGGGCCTGCAAGCCCATGAGCAGGAAGGCAAGTACATTCAGGACGAAAACCGCCGCTTCCCAGACGGCATAGGAGTGAACACGATCCCGAGCGGATTGGCGCTCGGGGAAGTAACGCGCCACTCCCATGGCGAATGCCACGATGCACAGGATCGCGGAGAGGTGCAGCCGTTCCGCGATGACCCAGACGCCGAAGGTGGCGACGAATTCCAGCAGCCGGCTGCCCAGCGTGCCGGCAAAACTGGGGGCGATGCGGACATAGACGAGCGCGAAGCCGATCCCCAGCGCGATGCCTCCGGGAGCGGCGATCAGGATCATCGAAAGCTGGTTTCTGGAGACTTCCGCCTGTGAGCTTAAAGAAATGGCGGCGCCGAGAATGAGCAGCGCGAGAGCGTCGTTGAAGAGGCTCTCGCCCTTGAGGACGGCGATCGTCCTGCGCGGCAGAGAGAAGCGCGCCAGCACGGCGGTCGC
>JBGGNI010000078.1:0-21380 GCA_041287585.1 Xanthobacteraceae bacterium | reverse complement strand
TGAGCGAGCAGGAGCGCATCCGCATCGATATCTTCGTGCGGGACAATCTGCCGTGACAGAACAGGTTTCATATTATGTTTCTAGGGCTTGATATCGGTACCTCCGCCGTCAAGGCGGTGCTGGTCGACGACCATCAGGAGGTGCGCGCCACCGCGGAGCTGCCGCTGGAGGTGAGCCGGCCGCGACCCGGCTTCAGCGAGCAGGACCCGGAAGACTGGTGGCAGGCAACGCTCGCCGCCGTCGATGCGCTGAAAGCGCAGGACTCCGCCGGGCTTGCCGCGGTGCGCGGCCTCGCGCTGTCCGGCCAGATGCACGGCGCCGTGCTGCTGGACCGCAGCGAGACGGTGCTGCGGCCGGCCATTCTGTGGAATGACGGCCGCTCGGTGGCCGAATGCGCCGAGCTGGAAGCGGGTTTCCCGGCCTTGCACGCGGTGACTGGAAACCGCGCCATGCCCGGCTTCACCGCGCCGAAGCTGTTGTGGGTGCGCCGGCACGAGCCCGAGATTTTCGCCCGCATTTCGACCGTGCTGCTGCCCAAGGCCTATGTCGGCCTGCGCCTTACCGGCGAGGCGGTGGAGGAAATGTCCGACGCCTCCGGCACGCTCTGGCTCGATGTGGGCCGGCGCGACTGGTCGGACGAGGCGCTCGCCGCCACCGGCCTCACGCGGGCGCACATGCCGCGCCTGGTCGAGGGCAGCGCCCCGGCGGGGCGGCTGAAGCGCGAACTGGCGGCGCGCTGGGGCATGGCGACGGCGCCGGTGGTGGCCGGCGGGGCGGGCGACAACGCCGCCGGCGCGGTGGGGCTCGGCGCCATCCAGCCCGGCAATGCGTTCGTCTCGCTCGGCACCTCCGGCGTGCTGTGGGCGACCACCGGGCGCTTCGCGCCCAACCCGGAATCCAGCGTCCACGCCTTCTGCCATGCCATTCCCGGCACCTGGCACCAGATGGGCGTCATCCTTTCCGCCGCCTCGGCGTTCGGCTGGTGGGCGCGCGCGGTGAACGCGACGCCGGTGGAGCTGGAACAGGCGCTCGGCCCCGCGCCGCAGGCGCCGGCGCCGGTGCTTTTCCTGCCCTATCTCTCCGGCGAGCGCACGCCGCACAATGATGCGGCCATCCGCGGCGCCTTTGTCGGCCTGTCGCACGAGACCAGCCGCAATGTGCTGACCCAGGCGGTGATGGAGGGCGTCGCCTTCGCCTTCAAGGATTGCCTGGACGCGCTCGAAGCCGCCGGCACCCGGCTGGAGGCGGCCGACATCATCGGCGGCGGTTCGCGCTCGCGCTTCTGGACCGCGGTGCTCGCCAGCGTGCTCGGCCTGCCGATCAGCCGCATCGCCGATGGCGAGACCGGCGGGGCGTTCGGCGCCGCCCGGCTGGCCCGCATGGCGGCGACCGGGGAAGCGCCCGGCGAGGTCTGCACCCCGCCGCGGCGCCTTGAGACCATCGAGCCGGTGCCGGCGCTGGTTGCCGCCTATCAAGACCGACATGCGCGCTACCGCGCGCTCTACCCGGCCCTCAAGGGAGTGCTTTCATGAACGCCGCCCCGCGCTTCTTCGCGCCGACCGAACCTTTGCGCTATGCCGGCCCGGAGAGCACCGATCCGTTCTCCTACCGCTGGTACGACAAGGACCGGCTGGTGCTCGGCAAGCGGATGGAAGACCATCTGCGCTTCGCCGTCGCCTATTGGCACAGCTTCTGCTGGCCCGGCGGCGACCCGTTCGGCGGCGAGACCTTCCTGCGCCCCTGGATGCACGGCAGCGACGAGATGGCGCTGGCGCGGGCCAAGGCGGACGTCGCCTTCGAGCTGTTCCGCGTGCTGGACGTGCCGTTCTTCTGCTTCCACGACCGCGACATCGCCCCGGAGGGCGGCTCGCTCAGTGCCTCCAACGCCAATGTGCGGGCGATCGCCGACCTGTTCGCCGCCAGGATGGAAACCGCCAAGGTGCGGCTGCTGTGGGGCACCGCGAACCTGTTCTCCAACCGCCGCTTCATGTCCGGCGCCGCCACCAACCCGGACCCGGAGGTGTTCGCCTATGCCGCCGCGCAGGTGAAGCATGTGCTGGAAATCACCCAGGAATTGGGCGGCCAGAACTATGTTCTGTGGGGCGGGCGCGAGGGTTATGAGACGCTGCTGAACACCGATCTGAGGCAGGAGCTGGACCAGCTCGGCCGCTTCCTCAATCTGGTGGTGGAGCACAAATACAAGATCGGCTTCAAGGGCACGATCCTTATCGAGCCGAAGCCGCAGGAGCCGACCAAGCACCAGTATGATTTCGACGTCGCCACCGTCTATGGCCTGCTGGCGCGCGCCGGACTGGAGAAGGAGGTGAAGGTCAATATCGAGGCCAACCACGCCACTCTTGCCGGCCACAGCTTCGAGCACGAGATCGCGCTGGCGAGCGCCCTCGGCATTTTCGGCTCGATCGATCTCAATCGCGGCGATGCGCAGTCCGGCTGGGACACCGACCAGTTCCCGAACAGCATCGAGGACACCACGCTGGCGATGTACGAGATTCTCAAGGCCGGCGGCTTCACCACCGGCGGGCTGAATTTCGATGCCAAGGTGCGCCGGCAGTCGCTGGACCCGGAGGATCTCATCCTTGCTCACGCCGGCGCCATGGACGTCGCCGCGCGCGGCCTCTTGAACGCCGCCCGCATGATCGAGGACGGCGCGCTCGGCGGTGCGGTGGCGGCGCGCTACGCCGGCTGGCAGGGCGCGGAGGCGCAGGCCATGCTCACCGGCAAACGCTCGCTCGCCGACATCGCCGCCCGCGTGGAAGCCGAGGGCCTCGACCCGCAGCCGCGTTCGGGACGCCAGGAGCGGCTGGAACGGCTGGTGAATTCGTACGTGTGAGGAGGCGCTTCCTTCTCCCTCTCCCGCGTGCGGGGGAGGGCGGGGAGGGGGCGCTTGGCGTAGGGCGCGCCGGCGCCTTCTCAGATGGCGGCGTGGTTCACGGCGGATGTCGGCGCCGTTCCCCCACCCAACCCTCCCCCGCACGCGGGAGAGGGCTAAAAGGCAAGCGTTGGAAATACTTAGTTCCGGCACGGCGCCGCCAGAGCGCCGGCAAACGACACCATGGGAGAACGCAATGGCAGCCAATGTGAAAGGCCCGGCGATATTTCTCGCCCAATTTGCGGGCGATGCCGCCCCGTTCAATGAATGGGGCGCCATCTGCCGCTGGGCCGCCGGCCTCGGCTATCGGGGGGTGCAGGTGCCGTCCTGGGATGGCCGCCTGTTCGATCTCGAAAAGGCTGCCCAATCAAAGGATTATTGCGATGAGATCGCCGGCGTGGCCGCCGAGCACGGGCTTGTCGTCACCGAATTGTCGACCCATCTGCAGGGCCAGCTCGTCGCCGTGCACCCGGCCTTCGACGAGGCGTTCGACGCTTTCGCCCCGCCGGCGGTGCACGGCAAGCCGAAGGCGCGACAGGAATGGGCGGTGCGGCAGATGAAGGCGGCGGCGAAAGCCTCGCAGCATCTGGGGCTTGCCGGCCATGTCTCATTTACCGGCGCGCTGGCCTGGCCCTTCGTCTATCCCTGGCCGCAGCGCCCGGCCGGGCTGGTCGAGACGGCGTTTGCCGAACTCGGGCGGCGGTGGCGGCCGATACTCGATGCGTTCGAGGAGGCCGGCGTCGATGTCGGCTTCGAGATTCATCCGGGCGAGGATGTGTTCGACGGCGCCACCTTCGAGAGGTTCCTTGAGGCGGTGGGCAATCATCCGCGCTGCGGCATCAATTACGACCCCTCGCACTTCGTCCTGCAACAACTGGATTATCTCGCCTTCATCGATATTTACCACGAGCGCATCACGGCGTTTCACGTCAAGGACGCCGAGTTTAATCCGAGCGGGCGGCAGGGGGTCTATTCCGGCTACCAGCCCTGGGTGGACCGGGCCGGGCGGTTCCGCTCGCTGGGCGACGGGCAGGTCGATTTCGGCGCTGTCTTCTCCAAGATGGCGCAGTACGGCTATGACCGCTGGGCGGTGCTGGAGTGGGAATGCTGCCTCAAGCATCCCGAGGACGGCGCCCGCGAAGGCGCGGATTTCATTCGCTCGCATCTCATCCGGGTGACCGAGAAGGCGTTCGACGACTTCGCCGGCGGCGCGGTGGACCAGGCCAAGGTCGACCGGATGCTGGGGCTTTAGGGGTTTGCTGTCATCCCGGACGGCCGGAGGCCGAGCCGGGATCGCCATCCGTATCAAGCGCTTGAATCTGCAACCGATCCCGGCTCTGCGGCCGGGATGACGTGTGCAATCAAAGGCATAAGGGAGCATCCACATGCCCATCGAAGGACGCGACGACGCCACGCCCGCCCGCATCCGGCTCGGCATGGTCGGCGGCGGGGAGGGGGCGTTCATCGGCGCGGTGCACCGCATCGCCGCCCGGCTCGACGACCAGTATGAGCTGGTGGCCGGCGCGCTCTCCGCGAGCCCGGACAAGGCCCGCCGCTCCGGCGCGGCATTGGGGCTCGACCCGGCGCGGATCTATGACGACTTCGGCGCCATGGCGAAGGCGGAGGCGGAGCGGGCGGACGGTGTCGAGGCGGTGGCGATCGTCACGCCGAATCACATGCATGCGCCGGTCGCCAGAGCCTTTCTGGAAGCCGGCATCCATGTGATCTGCGACAAGCCGCTGAGCTTGGACCTTGAATCCGCCAAGGCGCTCAAGGCATTGACCGATAAGACCAAACGCATCTTCGCCGTGACTCACAACTACACCGGCTACCCGATGGTGCGCCAGGCCCGCGCGATAGTCGCCGCCGGGGAGCTGGGGGAAATACGGCTGGTGCAGGTGCAATATGCGCAGGACTGGCTGACGGAAAGTCTGGAGGATACCGGGCACAAGCAGGCGGACTGGCGGGTGGACCCGGCGCGGGCCGGGGCCGGCGGTTGCCTCGGCGATATCGGCACCCATGCCTTCAATTTGGCGGACTATGTCACGGCGGTGCCGCTGACCGCGCTGTGCGCCGAACTCACCCGCTTCGTGCCGGGCCGGCGGCTGGACGACAATGTGCAGATGCTGCTGCGCTATGCCAACGGCGCCCGCGGCAGCCTGTGGGCGAGCCAGGTGGCACCGGGCAACGAGAACACGCTGGCGCTGCAAGTCTATGGCAGCAAAGGCGGATTGGAGTGGCGGCAGGAGCAGCCGAACCATCTGCGCTGGTCGCCGTTCGGCGAGCCGAGCCGCACCCTGACCCGCGCCGGGCCGGGCGCCGGGCCGGAGGCGGCGCGGGTGAGCCGCACGCCCTCCGGCCACCCGGAGGGCTATCTGGAGGGGTTCGCCAACCTCTATGCCGAGATCGCCCGCGCCATTCGCGCCGCCCGCGACGGCGCACCAGTGGATCCGGCCGTGCATTTTCCCACCGTCGAGGACGGCGTGAAGGGTCTCGCCTTCATCGAGGCGGCGGTGGCGTCCTCGGCCAGCGGCGGCGTCTGGACAGAGCTGCAAAACGTCCAGTGAGTGCGCAAACGTGCAGTGCGGCCGAATTGCTGCACTGCATGATGGGCGCACCTCAAAAAACACCGCAAAAGTTTAGCTTGCGATGTTTAGTAATGTGCGTTCTACTAAACATATCCTGCATGACCGGCACGACAGAACGCCGGCAGCGGGGAGGAAACGTGAACCCCCTGAGTCAGATCGCCCCGCGTTTCGAGCGCGGACGAGGTCCGAGCCGGCTTGCCAGCGTCGTCGCTGGGCCTCGCGGACATGCGGCGAGACCTGACCGGACACCGGAGGAGGATGATCCATGCGGAAATACCTGGCGGCCGCCGCCGCGCTTGCCGCTCTCACTGTTGCGCCGGTGGCGCCCGCTCATGCCCAAGGAAAGACGCTGACGCTGTGCTGGGCCGCCTGGGACCCGGCCAACGCCTTGGTGGAGCTGTCGAAAGGCTTCACCGCGAAGTCCGGCATCCCGATGAAGTTCGAGTTCGTGCCGTGGACCAGCTTCGCCGATCGCTTCCTCAACGAGCTGAACACCAAGGGCAAGCTCTGCGACCTGCTGATCGGCGACAGCCAGTGGCTCGGCGGCTCGGCCGAGAACGGCCATTATGTCAAGCTGAACGACTTCTTCGACAAGGAAGGCATCAAGATGTCGTCCTTCCTGCCAGCCGCCGTGGAAGGTTATTCCACCTGGCCCAAGGGTTCGACCAATTATTGGGCGCTGCCGGCGATGGGCGATGCGCTGGGCTGGACCTACCGCAAGGACTGGTTCGCCAAGCCCGAGCTGCAGGCGGCGTTCAAGGCCAAATACAGCCGCGACCTTGCCCCGCCCAAGACCTGGGACGAGCTGAAGCAGGTGGCGGAATTCTTCCAGGGCCGCGACGTCGACGGCAAGAAGGTTTACGGCGCCGCCATCTTCACCGAGCGCGGCTCGGAAGGCATCACCATGGGCGCCACCGCGGCGCTCTATCCCTACGGCTTCGAATACCAGAACCCGAAGAAGCCCTTCGACATGGAAGGCTTCGTGAATTCGCCGGATTCGGTGAAGGGTCTTGAAGCCTACAAGGCACTGTTCAAGTGCTGCACCCCGCCCGGCTATACCGACGCCTACATGCAGGAGGGTCTCGACGCCTTCAAGTCCGGCCAGGTGGCGATGATGATGAACTGGTTCGCCTTCTTCCCGGGCCTGTACAAGGACGAGAAGGTTGGCGGCGAGCGCATCGGCTTCTTCGTCAATCCGAAGGAGAAGGTTGCGGCGTCACCGCTTGGCGGGCAGGGCATCTCGGTCGTGGCCTATTCCGACAACAAGGACGCGGCGCTCCAGTACATCAAGTGGTTCGCGCAGGATGACGTGCAGGCCAAGTGGTGGTCGCTCGGCGGCTATTCCGTCGCCAAGTCGGTGCTGGAAGCGCCGAACTTCGCGAAATCGGCGCCGTTTGCCAGCGACTTCCTGGTGGCGATGGGCCAGGTGAAGGACTTCTGGCAGGAGCCGAGCTATGCCGAGCTGCTGCAGGCCATGCAGAAGCGCGTGCATGACTATGTCGTGGCCGACAAGGGAACGGCCAAGGAAGCGCTCGATCTGCTGATCAAGGATTGGCAGAAGACCTTCAAGGAAGACGGGCGGATCTGAATATTCGCTGATCCGAGGGGCGGGGCTTCCTTGCGAAGTCCCGTCATCCCGGAAATCGCCGCAGGCGATTATCCGGGATCGCTCGTCGAGAAGGGCTCGGGCCGCGAGCCGATGCCGGAGAACGATCCCGGCTCTACGCTGCGCTCCGGCCGGGATGACGTGTCTCTGCCGCCGAAGCGACGGGGCGCCATGCGCCGGGACCTGAAATCCACACCGGAACACGCCATGACGGAAACCTCGACCGTGAGCCAAATTGCGCGCAACGTCGCCGAGGCGACGCCGGAGCCGATCGTGCGGCGGGTGCGCGGGCTGTCCGACCGGGCGATCGCCTGGCTGTTCATCGCCCCCACCATCGTGCTGCTGCTGGCGATCAACATCTTTCCGTTGATCTGGACCATCCAGCTTTCCTTCACCAATTACCGGGCCAACCGGCCCAATGCTGCGGTGACCAATATCGGCACCGAGCACTACAGCACCATCTTGTCGGACCCCGATGTCTGGCATTCCATGCAAGTGACGGCGCACTTCGTGCTGTGGACCATCGTGCTGCAGACGGTGATCGGGTTCGCGCTGGCCTATTTCATCGACCGCAAGTTCCGCGGCCACGGTTTCTGGACCACGGTGATCCTCATCCCGATGATGCTGTCGCCGGCGGTGGTCGGAAACTTCTGGAAGTTTCTGTATCAGCCGCAGATCGGCCTGTTCAACTATGTGGTGGCGTTCTTCACCGGGGTGGAACCCTCCTCCTTCCAGATGATCGGCAGCGTCAACCTTGCGCCCTGGTCGATCATCATCGTCGATACCTGGATGTGGACGCCCTATGTGATGCTGATCTGCTTGGCCGGGCTGCGGTCCATTCCCGACTACATCTATGAGGCGGCGGAAGTCGACCGCGCTTCGCCGCTGCGGCAGTTTTGGTCGATCACGCTGCCCATGGCCATGCCGTTCATCATGCTGGCGGTGCTGTTCCGCGGCATCGAGAACTTCAAGATGTTCGACATGGTGAACCTGCTCACCTCCGGCGGGCCGGGTTCCACCACCGAGGTCGCCTCGATCACGCTCAAGCGCGAGGCGTTCGAGAAATGGCGCACGGGGTACTCGTCCGCCTTCGCCATCATCCTGTTCGTCACCGTGTTCGGCCTCGCCAACATCTATGTGAAGGCGCTCAACAGGGTGAAGAGCCGATGAAAAAGCTTGCTCTGCCGGCCTTCTCCCTCTCCCGCGTGCGGGGGAGGGTCGGGGAGGGGGCCTCTTCGCCCGGCGCCTGCGGTTTCCCCCTCCCGACCGGCTCCGCCGGCCACCCTCCCCCGCACGCGGGAGAGGGAAAGTTCGCCGCGATCACGAGGAGTGCGCCCTGATGCCCGGCATCTCCACCGCCCATTCCGTTGTCGAGCCTTCGGCCTTGTCCAAGCGCATCGCCGGCGGGATCATCATCTTCTATGCGCTCGTCACCATGGTGCCGCTGCTGTGGATCGTGCTCACCGGCTTCAAGACGCCGCCGGATTCGATCTCCTATCCGCCCAAGGTGATCTTCACCCCGTCGCTGGAAGGCTATTGCAACCTGTTCACCACGCGCTCGCGGCAGACGGCGGAATATATTGCCAGCCTGCCGCCGGCGGACGGCACCTGCGACCAGGTGGCGCGCAACCGCAACATGGTGGTAGCCGGCCCGTCCAAATTCGTGCCGCGCTTCGTCAATTCGCTGATCATCGCCTTCACCTCGACCATATTGGCGGTGGGGCTCGGCACGCTGGCGGCCTATGGCTTCTCGCGCTTCAAGGTGCCGCTGGCCGACGATCTGCTGTTCTTCATCCTCTCCACCCGGATGATGCCGCCGATCGCCGTCGCGATCCCGATCTACCTGATGTACCGCGAGCTCGGGCTTTCCGACACGCGGCTGGGGATGATCCTGCTCTACACCGCGGTGAACGTGTCGCTCGCCGTCTGGCTGCTGAAGGGCTTCATCGACGAGATTCCGCGCGAATATGAGGAGGCCGCGATGATCGACGGCTATACGCGGCTGCAGGCCTTCCGCAAGGTGGTGCTGCCGCAGGCGGCCACCGGCATCGCCGCCACCGCCATCTTCTGCCTGATCTTCGCCTGGAACGAATATGCCTTCGCCGTGCTGCTGACCTCTGGCGAGGCGCAGACCACGCCGCCCTTCATCCCCTTCATCATCGGCGAGGGCGGGCAGGACTGGCCGGCGGTGGCCGCCGCCACCACGCTGTTCGTCATCCCGATCTTCGTCTTCACCATCTTGCTGCGGAAGCATCTGCTGCGCGGCATTACGTTCGGGGCGGTGCGCAAATGAGCGATCTCGGTTCAAACGTCGCGCTGCCCCCTCCCCAACCCTCCCCCGCAAGCGGGAGAGGGGGCAAGGCGCCGTTCCGCCTGTTCCGGCGCGGGCCGTGGGAGAACGCCGCCACGGTGCTGATCGCCTGCGGCGTGGTGATGCTGATGCAGCCCTTCTCCATCGAGCTTTACGGCTGGTCGTTCGCCACCACGCTCGCCGGCACGGCGATGTTCATCGTCGTTTCCAAATTCCCGGCATAGGGCGCGGCCATGGCACAGATACGGGTTGAAAACCTGCACAAGGCCTTCGCCGACTTCGTGGCGGTGCAGTCTTCCAGCTTCACGGTGGAGGACGGCGAATTCTTCTGCCTGCTCGGCCCGTCCGGCTGCGGCAAGACCACGACGCTGCGCATGATCGCCGGGCTGGAGCTGCCGACCTCCGGCACCATTGAGCTCGGCGGGCAGGACGTGACCTTCAAGCGCGCGGCGGAGCGCGACATCGCCTTCGTGTTCCAGTTGTTCGCGCTCTATCCGCACATGAATGTGCGCGCCAATATCGGCTTTCCGCTCAAATGCATGGGCATGCCGAAGGCCGAGATCAAGCAGCGGGTGGAAGATGCGGCGCGCACGCTGCGCATCACCCATCTGCTGGACCAGCGCGTCTCCGGTCTGTCCGGCGGCGACCGGCAGCGCATCGCGCTCGGCCGCGCCATCGTGCGCGATCCGGCCGCCTTCATGATGGACGAGCCGCTCGGCGCGCTCGATGCCGAGTTCCGCCATCTGATGTGCGGCGAGTTGCGGGCGCTGCACGACCGGCTGAAGGCCACCACGGTCTATGTGACCCACGACCAGATGGAGGCGATGGCGATGGCCGACACCATCGCGGTGATGAACCGCGGCATCATCGAGCAATATGCCGCGCCGCAGACCATTTACGACCGCCCGGCCAGCGTGTTCGTCGCCGACTTCATCGGCTCGCCGCCAATGAACCTGCTGCCCTTCCAGGCGGCACTGGCACCGGGAGCGCGCGAGATACGGCTCGACGGCGCCCCGGTCGGCGTGCCGGAGGTGCACGAGGCGCTGCCGGAAGGGGGGCTGGTGCTGGGCGTGCGGCCCGAGCATGTGCGCTTTTCCGACGCCAGCGCGCTGCGCGGCGAGGTTTACGGCACCGAATATCTCGGCACCACCCAGATCGTGACGGTGAAGACGCCGGCCGGCCCGCTGAAGGCGCGGGTGCCGTCCAGCCTGAAGGTGGAAACCGGCGAGCGGCTGGGCCTCGCCTTCCAGGCCGATCGACTGTCGCTGTTCGAGGCGGCGAGCGGTCGGGCGCTGCGCACCGCGCTGCACGACCAGGCGGGATCCAGTGGAGGGCGTCATGGCTGAAGTGCGGCTAAGCGGCGTCACCAAGCGATTCGGCACGACGACCGCCATCGACGATATTTCGCTGACCATCGGCGACGGCGAACTGGTGATCCTGCTGGGGCCGACCGGCGCCGGCAAGACCACGACGCTGCGCCTGATCGCCGGGCTGGAGCGGCCCGATGCCGGGCGGGTGACGATTGGCGGGCGGGACGTGACGCTGGCCAACCCGGCCGAGCGCGACGTTGCTTTCGTGTTCCAGCAATATTCGCTCTACCCGCATCTGTCGGTGTACGACAACCTCGCCTTCCCGCTGCGCTCGCCGGCCCGCCGGCTGCCGGAGGACCAAATCCGCCGCAAGGTGGACGAGGTGGCCCGGCTGCTGCGCATCGAGGACAAGCTGGGCAACCGCGCCACCCAGCTCTCCGGCGGGCAGATGCAGCGCGTCGCCATCGGCCGGGCGCTGGTGCGCCGGCCCTCGATCTATCTGATGGACGAGCCGCTGTCCTCGCTCGACGCCAAGCTGCGCTCCGAGCTGCGGCTGGAGCTCAAGCGCGTGCAGCAGGAACTGGGCGCCACCATCCTCTATGTCACGCACGACCAGATCGAGGCGATGACCATGGGCACCCGCATCGGCGTGATCGACCAGGGCCGGCTCGCCCAGCTCGGCACGCCGCGGGAGATCTACGAGAACCCGGTGAACCTGCATGTGGCGCAGCGGCTGGGCCAGCCCGGCATCAATCTGGTGCCGCGCAGCCTGTTCCCCGCCATTGCGGCGCCGGAACGCACCCAGACCATCGGCGCGCGCACCGAGCATGTGCGCATCGCCAAGGTGCCGGAGCGTGCCGGCATCGGCACGGTGCGCTGGATCGAGCGGCTGGGCGACCAGAACCATCTCCATGTCGACCTCGCCGGGCGCGAGCTGGTGACGCTGGGCGACCCGGATTCCGACCTCGCGGTCGGCGATCCGGTGACGGTGGATTTCATCCGGCCGCTCTATTTCGACGCGGCCGGACAGCGCATTGCGGGGTGAGGACGATGGACCAGGTGACCCGTAAGAAGCTGATCGAGGCGGTTGCAACCACCGTGGTGGCGCATGCCGAGGAACTGACCGCGCTCGACCAGGCGATCGGCGACGGCGATCACGGCCTGAATATGAAGCGCGGCTTCGAGGCGGTGCTGGCGGATGCCGAGGGGCTCTCCGCCAAGCCGCTGCCGGATGCCCTGAAGGCGATCGGCACGCAATTGGTGATGAAGGTGGGCGGCGCCTCCGGCCCGCTCTACGGCACCTTCTTCATGGCGCTGGGCAAGGCGCTGCCGGAGGCGCCGGGCGATTTGGCGGCAGCGTTCGAGGCGGCGATCGGCGCCACCCGTGCCCGCGGCAAGTCCGAGCCGGGTCAGAAGACTTTGCTCGACGTGCTGGCGCCGGTGCTGGACGAGCTGAAGCAGGAGGGCGCCGATCTGCCGACCCGCGTGCGATTGCGGGCCGCCGCCGCCGCCGAGGCGACGGTGCCGATGCGGGCGGTGCGCGGGCGTGCCTCGTTCCTGGGCGATCGCTCGATCGGCCATATGGACCCCGGCGCGCGCTCCGCGGCCCTGATGATCGCCGCCGCCTGTGATGTTCTGGAAGGCTGAAGCCATGGCAAATGTAGGAATCGTGATCGTGTCGCACTCCGCCAAGGTCGCCGAGGGGGCGGCCGACATGGTGCGGCAGATGGTGGGCGACGCGGTGCCGCTGGCCTTTGCCGGCGGCAATGCAGATGGCGGCCTCGGCACCGATGTTGCAGCGATCATGGCGGCGATCGACGCCGCCTGGTCGGAAGCCGGCGTCGCCGTGCTGGTCGATCTCGGCGGCGCCGAGACCAATAGCGAGATGGCGGTGGAAATGATGGACGAGGCGCGGCGCGAGCACATCGTCATCTGCAACGCCCCCATCGTCGAAGGCGCGGTGATCGCCGCGACGGAATCCTCGGGCGGCTCGCCGCTCGATCTGGTGAGGCGCACGGCGGAAGAATTGTCGCCGGCATGACACATGGTGCCGACATGAGCGAACCCACCATTACCGGCCAGATCACCGGAAAAGCCCTGTTGACCAATGCGGTGGGGCTGCATGCGCGGCCCTCGGTCAAGCTCACCCAGCTGGCCAAGTCGTTTGCCTGCGTGGTGGAGGTCGGGCTGGCGCCGGAGGGGCCGTGGGTCGACGCCAAGAGCCCGGTGAAGATCATGCGGGTGAAGGCCGGCAAGGGCGTGGTGCTGCATTTCCGGGCGTATGGCGCCGATGCCGGCGGCGCGGTGGCGGCGCTGGTGGACCTGGTGGAGCGCCGCTTCGACGAGGCGGAAACCGAGGGCGCGGACGGCGGAGGCCGGTCGTGAGCGAGACCCGGCTGATCGGCCGCAGCGCCTCGCCGGGCTTTGCCACCGGGCCGGTGGTGGTGCTGGCGAACCTGAAGGCCGCGCGCCGCAGCGCCGGCACGCCGGCCGCGGAGGCGGCCGCGCTGCGTACGGCGCTGGCCACGGCTGCCGCCGAGCTGGCCGCGCTCAGCGTTGTCAGCGGCGAGGAGGCGGCCGAGATGCTGGGCTTCCAGATCGCCCTGATCGAGGACGACGCGCTGGCCGAGCCGGCCTTTGCCGGCATTGCCGGCGGCTTGCCGGCGGACATTGCCTGGTGCGGTGCGCTCGACGCCGAGATCGCCGGCTATGAGGCCGCCGAGGATGAGTATTTCCGCGCCCGCGCCGCCGATATCGCCGATGTGCGCGACCGGGTGCTGGCGGCGCTCAATGGCGGCGCGGCGGCGCTGCCGGCGGCGGCCATTCTCGCCGCGCACGACCTGCCGCCCTCGCGTTTCCTCGGCATCGACTGGTCCGGCGGCGGCGCCATCCTGCTCGCCGGCGGCAGCCCGACCAGCCATGTCGCCATGCTGGCGCGCTCGCGCGGGGTGCCGATGGTGGTGGGGCTCGGCATCGATCCCGGCACGCTGGACGGCGAGGTGCTGGTGGACGCCGGCGCCGGCGCGGTGGTGCTCGACCCGGCGCCGGAAACCCGCCGTGCCTTCGAGCAGGCCCGCGCCGCCGGCGCCGCGGCCGCCGCCCGCGCGGTGGCCCGGCAAAGCGAGCCGGCGGTGACGGCGGACGGCACGCGCATCGCCACTTTGATCAACATCGCCGACCCGGCCGAGCTCGACGCGCTCGACCCTTCGATCTGCGACGGCATCGGCCTGGTGCGCACCGAATTCCTGTTCCATGCCGGCGACGCGCTGCCGGACGAGGGCGCGCAATACGCCGTCTATCGCCGCATGCTGGAATGGGCCGGCGAGCGGCCGGTGACGATCCGCACGCTCGATGCCGGCGGCGACAAGCCGATCTCCGGCCTGACCGAGGATGGCGAGAGCAACCCGTTCCTCGGCGTGCGCGGCCTTCGCCTGTCGCTGCGCCAGCCCGCAGTGTTCCGGGTGCAATTGCGCGCGCTGCTGCGGGCCGCCGTGCACGGACGGCTGAAGCTGATGCTGCCCATGGTCACGGTGCCGGCCGAGGTGGCGGCGGTGCGCGCGCTGATCGACGAGGAGCTCGCCAACCTCGCGGCGGCCGGCGTTGCGGCGGTGCGGCCGGCGCTCGGCATCATGGTGGAGGTGCCGGCCGCGGCGCTCATGGTCGGGCGGTTCGAGGTCGATTTCTACTCCATCGGCTCCAACGACCTCACCCAGTACGTCACCGCCGCCGGCCGCGACATCGGCGCGGTGGCGGACTTGGCCGACCCGCTGAACCCGGCGGTGCTGGAACTGTGCGCGAGGGTCGCCGCGTATGGTGCTGCCACCGGGCGCGAGGTCAGCCTGTGCGGCGATGCCGGCGGTGATCCGGTCGCGATCCCGCATCTGCTGGCGGCGGGGCTGCGCAGCCTCTCGCTCGCGCCGGGCCTGCTGCCGGCGGCCAAGGCGGCGATCCGCGCCTGCGATGTCGGCCCGCCGCCATGAGCGCAGCGACGAAGGGCGACGGCACGGAACTGCCGGAGAGCGGCGTCGCCGCTTATAAGGGCGTGCTGCGCCGGGTGCTGGATAACCGCCCCTCCGGCACCCGCCAGCGGCTGGCCGCCGCACTCGGCAAGAACCGCTCCTTCGTGTCGCAGATCGCCAACCCGTCCTACCCGGTGCCGATCCCGGCGCAGCATGTCGAGACCATTTTCGAGGTGTGCCACTTCGCTCCCGACGAGCGCCGCGCCTTTCTCGACGGCTACAAGCGCGCCCACACCGGCCGCCGGCTCAGCGCGGCCGAGGCGCCGAAGCGGCGGGTGATCGGCGTGACGGTTCCCGATTTCGGCGACGCCCGCAAGAACCAGGCGGTAGACGAGATGGTGGCCGACTTCGCCGCCCGGCTGGCGCGCTTGGTCGACGACCTGATCTAGAAAAACTTCGAGGAAACGCCATGAAGAAGCTGATCAATGCCGTCGACAGCGTTCTCGCCGAGAGCCTGGACGGCTTCGCCGCCGCCCATGCCGGGCTGGTCCGGCTCGGCGAGGAGCGCAAGTTCGTTGCCCGCGCGGCGCTGGTGCCGGGCAAGGTGGCGCTGATCTCCGGCGGCGGCTCCGGCCATGAGCCGCTGCATGCCGGCTTCGTCGGCCACGGCATGCTGGACGCCGCCTGTCCCGGCCAGGTCTTCACCTCGCCGACGCCGGACCAGATGGTGGCGGCGGTGGAGGCCGTGGAGACCGGTGCCGGGGCGCTGTTCGTGGTGAAGAACTACGAAGGCGACGTGATGAATTTCGAGATGGCCGCCGAGATCGCCGGGCGCGAGGTGGCGACCGTCGTCACCGACGACGACGTGGCGGTGGAGGCGTCCACCTGGTCCACCGGCCGGCGCGGCGTCGCCGGCACGCTGGTGGTGGAGAAGATGCTGGGCGCCGCCGCCGAGCAGGGCCGCCCGCTGGCGGCGCTGAAGGCGCTGGGCGACGCGGTGAACCGGCGCACCCGCTCCATGGGCGTCGCACTCTCCTCCTGCACCGTGCCGGCCGCCGGCACGCCGACCTTCACCCTCGCGGAGGACGAGATGGAGATGGGCGTCGGCATTCACGGCGAGCCTGGCCGGCGGCGGGTGAAGCTGGCCAGTGCCGACGCCATTGCCGAGGAGATGCTCGGCGCGGTGCTGGGGGACCTTGCCCTCAAGCCCGGCACGCCGTGCCTGCTGCTGGTCAACGGCTTCGGCGCCACGCCGCTGATCGAGCTCTATCTGATGGTGAATGCGGCGCAGCGGATACTGCACGGCCACGGCGTGCGGGCGGTGCGCCACCTCACCGGTTCCTACGTCACCTCGCTCGACATGGCCGGCTGTTCGCTGACGCTGACCGCGCTGGACGACGAGCTGACCGGGCTGTGGGACGCCCCGGTGCACACCGCGGCCTTACGCTGGGGACTGTGAAACCGGCGTTCAAATTTCCATGTGGCGTGCCTGCCGGCGGCGCAAGCGATTGACTTCCGCCCGAATCCCCCGTTCGATCGCGCCCGCAGCGGGCATGCGTCCGGTGCCGTGGCAGACCGCGCGCCGGCACGCGCCGCGGGCAGACGAACTCAGGAAGACGGCGATGCGTATCCTCTTATTGGCCTTGACCTTCATGCTCGCGGCCGGGCAGGCCCACGCGCAATTGCGCGGCCCGGAACTGCAGATCGGCGACCAGCCGGGCTATGTGCCTTCGCCCGATGAGGAGCAGCTCGACCCCGCCATGCGGCGCCAGCCGGTGTATTTCCGCACCAATGAGGCGCCGGGCACCATCATCATCCACACCTCCGAGCGGTTCCTGTATCTGGTGCAGGGCAACAACCGGGCGCTGCGCTACGGCATCGGCGTCGGGCGCGACGGCTTCCAGTGGGCCGGCCTCGTCAACATCACCCGCAAGGCGGAGTGGCCGGACTGGACCCCGCCCTCGGAGATGATCCAGCGCCAGCCTTATCTGCCGCGCTTCATGGCCGGCGGTCCGGGCAACCCGATGGGCGCCGCCGCGCTCTATCTCGGCACCACCGTGTACCGCATCCATGGCACCAACCAGCCGCAGACCATCGGCTATGCGGTGTCGTCCGGCTGCTTCCGGCTAGTGAACAGCGATGTCAGCGATCTGTACCAGCGCGTGCCGGTGGGCACCAAAGTGGTGGTGCGGCAGGCGCCGGAACTCTGAACACGCCGGCCGGCGGCGCACGGGGATGCCCGCCGGCTGCGAACGAACAGCAGGGAAGTGGGGGAAAAATGAAACTCGGAACCTGGCTGGCGGCTGCCGGTCTTCTTCTGGCCGCCGGCCTTCATCTGGCCCCGGCGGCCCAGGCCGACACGCTGAGCGCGGTGAAGGAGCGCGGCACGCTGAAGTGCGGCGTTAATGTCGGTCTCGCTGGCTTCTCGGCGCCCGACGACAAGGGACAGTGGAGCGGCTTCGACGCCGATTTCTGCCGCGCCGTGGCGGCCGCGGTGCTGGCCGACCCGGCCAAGGTGACCTTCGTGCCGCTTACCGCCGAGGCGCGCTTCTCCGCGCTGGCCAAGGGCGACGTCGACGTGCTGGTGCGCAATTCCACCTGGACGCTCTCGCGCGAAGCCGAGCTGAAGCTGCAGTTTCCGGCCATCACCTATTATGACGGCCAGGGCTTCATGCTGCGCGACGCCCGCAAGATCACCTCGGCGCTGGAGCTGGACGGCACCAAGGTGTGCGCCCCGGCCGGCACCACCAGCGCGCTGAATGTGGTGGACTTCTTCAGCGCCAACCACATGAAGCTGGAACTGGTGACGCTGCCGAGCATCGACGAACTGATCAAGGCCTATGATTCGGGCGCCTGCGACGTGCTCACCACCGATGTCTCGCAGCTTTTCGCGCTGCGTCTGCGTCTGGCCAAGCCGATCGACCACATCGTGCTGCCCGACGTCATCTCCAAGGAGCCGCTTGGCCCGGCGGTGCGCCAGGGCGACGATGCGTGGCTGAACGTGGTGAAATGGACCGCCTTCGCCCTGGTGAACGCCGAGGAGCTCGGCATTTCCACAGCGACGGTGGACCAGGCGCTGAAGTCCGACAAGCCGGCGGTCAAGCGGTTCGTCGGCCTCGACGGCAGCTATGGCGAACAGCTCGGCCTGACCAAGGACTGGGCGGTGCGGATCGTGCGTTCGGTCGGCAATTACGGCGAAGTGTTCGAGCGCAATGTCGGCTCGGATTCCAAGCTCGGCATTCCCCGCGGCATCAACCAGCTGTGGAGCGCCGGCGGCATCCAGTACGCCCCGCCGGTTCGCTGAGGCTTTGTCCTCCTTCCCTATTTGCAGGGGAGGGGCCCGGCTCGAAGGCTCCGCCTCCGGCCGGGATGACGATGCTCCGAGGGACTTTTTAGTGGTCCCTCAGGGCTCCCTCACAGCGCCGCGAGATAGGCCACCAGCCGCTCGCCGGCCTGTTCCACCGCGCCATCGTTCAACACGGCAAGGTCCGGTGCCTCGTCCAGCGCCGGCACGCGGGCGAGGCGTTCGGAGAGTGCGGCACCGCTCTCGCGGCCGCGCGCGGCTAGCCGGGCGGCCAGCACGGCCGGCGGCGCCGAGACCAGCACCACCCGCACATCGGCAAAGCGCTGGCGCGCTTCTGTGACCGCCGCCCGCGAGCCATTGGCCACCACCGGGCGCCCGCTGCGGACCGCCGCCGCTACCTCCGACCCCAGCGCATAGCCGAGGCCGTTGGCGCGCCAGTGCAGCGCAAAGGCGCCGGACGCCACGCCGGACTCGAATTCGGCCGGGCTCAGCCGCTCATGATCCTCGGTGCCGTCCGGCGTGCGGGTGATGCGCCGGCGGGCGAACAGCACCTCCGGGCGTCGCAGCCGGGCGCGGGCATAGGCCAGCAGCGTGTCCTTGCCGGCACCGGACGGCCCCACCACCAGCACCAGCGTGCCGGGCCCCAGCGCGGCGTGCCGCGCAACATCGTGGACGACGTCCGCCATGGCTCAGGCCACCCGCTCGCCGGCGCGCCACACCGTGCGCACCACCGGCACGCCCTCCGAGAGCTTCACCCGCACCAGATCGGCCCGCAGCCCCGGCGCCAGCCGGCCGCGGTCGGCGAGCCCGGCGGCCTCCGCCGGGTGGGCGCTGACCAGCCGCACCGCCTGCGGCAGGCTGATGCCCGCCACCCGCTCCGGCAGCGCGAAGGCGGCCAGCAACAGGCTCGCCGGCACATAGTCGGAGGAGAGGATGTCGAGCACGCCTGCCCGCGCCAGCCCCTCGGCCGCGACGTTGCCGGTGTGCGAGCCGCCGCGCACCAGGTTCGGCGCGCCCATCAGCACGCGGATGCCGGCGGCGTGCGAACCGGCGGCGGCGTGGGCCGTGGTGGGGAATTCGGCAATGGCGACGCCGTCCGCCACGGCCTCCGCGACATGGGCATCGGTGGCATCGTCATGGCTCGCCAGCACGATGTTGCGGCCGCGCGCCAGCGCCACCAGGCGCTCGCGATTGGCGCGGGCGTGGCGATGGTGGGCGTCCAGTCGCTCGGCGACGATGATGTCCATCTCGGCATCGGAGACGCCGCTCTTCTTCTTGTAGTAGGCGCGGAAGGCGTGCTCGGTGAGGAATTGCCGCTGGCCTGGGGTGTGGTCCATCAGCGAGATCAGCCGCACATCGCCGGCTTCCAACAGCGCGCTGGCATCCTCCACCACGCCGTCCGCCGCCACTTCGCAGCGCAGATGCACATGGTGCTCGGCGCGCAAAATGCCGGCCTGCTGCGCCTGGCGCAGCGTCGCCGCCAGTTCCGGCGCGTCGCCGTCGACGCCCACCGCCTTGGCATCCGGCCACACCCGCAGTGAATCGAACACCGTGGTGATGCCGGAGGCGGCGATCTGCGCGTCATAGGCCAGCACGGCGGCCAGCGTGTTCCACTTCACCCGCGGGCGCGGATGCAGATGGCCCTCGACATGGTCGGTGTGCAGCTCGACCAGTCCCGGCAGCAGGAAATCGCCACCGAGGTCAAGCGCACCCGGCGGCACCCGCCCGGTGCCGATCTCAAGGATGCGCCCTTCGCGCAGCACCGCGTGGCCCTCCAGCACCGCATCGGGCAGCACCAGCCGGGCATTGGCGAGCACGGTCTCGTTCATCTGGCCTCACCCCGCAAAATGCGTCACGTCGACCACCCGGTCGCACACCGCCTCGCGCACGTCGGCATCGTGGAAAATGCCGAGAATGCCGACGCCGGCGCGCTTCTTTTCGCCGATCAGTTCCGCCACCACCGCCGCATTGGCGGCGTCCAGCGAGGCGGTCGGCTCGTCCAGAAGCAGCAGCGGGCGGTGGGCGATCAGGCCGCGGGCGATGTTCACCCGCTGCTGCTCGCCGCCGGAAAACGTGGCCGGCGGCAGGCTCCACAGTCGCTCCGGCAGGTTCAGCCGGGCCAGCAGCGTGCCGGCGGCCGCGCGTGCCTCCTCGCGCGAAGCATCGTCCGCCAGCAGCGGCTCGGCCACCACGTCGAGCGCAGGAACGCGTGGAATGACGCGCAGGAACTGGCTGACATAGGCCATGGCGCCGGCGCGCAGCCGCAGCAGCCGGCGCGGATCGGCCTGCGCCACGTCGACGGTCTCATCGCTGTCGCGCAGCAGGATGCGGCCGGAATCGGTGCGGTAATTGCCGTAGACCATTTTGAGCAGCGAGCTCTTGCCGGCACCGGACGGCCCGCCCAGCGCCACGCACTCGCCGGCAAACAGCTCGAACGCAGCGCCGGCGACCACCGGAAGCCGCGTTCCGCCGCGCAGATGCAGCACGAAGGTCTTGGCGAGGCCGGAGACGGCGAGGAGGGGGAACGGCGCGAGGTTGCTCATGCTGCAAGCACCGAGGACACCAGAAGCTGGGTATAGGCCTCGCGCGGATCGTCCAGCACCTGGTCGGTGAGGCCGGTCTCGATCACCCGGCCGTGGCGCATCACCAGAATGCGGTGCGACAGCAGCCGGGCGACCGCGAGGTCGTGGGTGACGATGATCACGGCGAGGCCGAGATCGGCCACCAGCCCGCGCAGCAGATCGAGCAGGCGGGCCTGCACCGAGACGTCGAGGCCGCCGGTCGGCTCGTCCATGAAGACGAGGCGCGGCCGGGTGACCAGGTTTCGGGCGATCTGCAGGCGCTGGCGCATGCCGCCGGAGAAGCTGCGCGGGTCGTCGTCGATCCGCCCGGCCTCGATTTCCACGCGGCCGAGCCAGTCCAGCGCCTCGGCACGGATATCGCCATAATGCCGGCGGCCGACCGCCATCAGCCGCTCGCCGACATTGCCGCCGGCAGACACCGCCATGCGCAGCCCCGCCTCCGGGTTCTGCCGCACGAAGCCCCATTGCGTGCGCACCAGCAGCCGCCGCTCGGCAGCGCCGAGTTCGGCGAGGTCGCGCCCGTCATAGAGCACACGGCCGGCATCGGGCGCGAGTTCGGTGGCGAGTAACGCCAGCAGCGTCGACTTGCCGGAGCCGGATTCGCCCACCACCGCCAGCACCTCGCCGGCATGCAGCTCAAGCGAGACGTTGCGGCAACCGATGCGGGCTCCGTAGCTTTTCGAGAGACCCTCGGCGACGAGGAGGGGGAGGTCGGTCATCGGGTGGGTTCCGGCATAGCGCGGAGCGTGGCAGGTTCCCCCTCCCAACCCTCCCCCGCACGCGGGAGAGGGCTACAAGCCGCGCGGTTGTCGGCCCCCTCTCCCGCGTGC
>JBGGNI010000077.1:0-23775 GCA_041287585.1 Xanthobacteraceae bacterium | reverse complement strand
GCGCACCTGGCGAGCGGACGGCTGGTCGAATGCCTGGCGTCCTGGTGCGCGCCGGAAGACTGGCTCCATCTCTATTATCCGACCCGCAAATACATTTCGGCAGGGCTTCGCGTCGTCATCGACGCCTTAAGGGTGTGAGCTATTCGGTTTCAAGTTTCGGGGGCCGCGATTAATGCCGAATCCCGTCGAGCACTACGGCTCGCAGCGAGATGCCTCGATACTTCCGCGTCACCGCCACATCCCCCGAAGCCGCGCCCCCACATCAATGCGAACCGTGCCAGCCGCGGCTCCGGTGGCAGCCGAGGCGTCCACGACCGGCCAAGCGCTGCATGCGAAGAATCCAAGGATCGCCGGGGGGATGAAGCGGGTGCGGCCGGCATAGACGTGCCGGTCGCCGCGCGAAGCCTGGCCGTGGGTGAAGAAGCGCTGCGGCACGACCAGATGCAGGTTGTCCTTGGCGCGGGTCATCGCGACATAGAGCAGACGCCGCTCCTCCTCGATCACGTCGCGCGTGCCGGCGCCGAGGTCAGACGGGATGCAGCCGCCGACGACGTTCAGTACGAACAGATGGTGGAGAACCGCCTATCTTCCGGCGAACCGACCAAGCCCAAAAAGAATGCCTATTTTTGCAGCTATGCCTACAAAAAGAGCAATATATCTATCTCGCTGGCATAATCTATAATCTAAAGTTATAGAATGATGCGCGATCCGAATTTGACTTGCCGCATCTGGTCAATATCGTGAGCGCATGAACAAGACACACATCTTCCTAACCCCGCCACAACAAACTATAAACACTAAATCTGCCTGATACACGACGGAGTCGCTAATAACGTAATAGTATTTGCGAGACCGAATTCGCATTTAATCATAAAATTATGCCACACGGTGGTCATTCACCGCATTGTAACCTGCTCGCGCGACGTAATCGCGGGTGCATTCGCGATCGATTTGAGGCCGAAACGATCTACGGCCGCAGCATGGAGAATGAAGCGATGACGGACCGGTCGGATGGGCAGAAAAAATTGGGGCGCCGTGACGTCCTGAAGGGTGTCGCCGGCCTCACATTCCTAACAACCGGCATGGCGCCGACGATCGTTTCGGGCGCCTCGGACGAACTCGTCGTAAACACGATGGGCGGCGAGCTTGAGGCGATGTTCAACGCCCACATCATTCCGCAGTTCGAGAAAAAGTTCGGCGTCAAAGTTCACAATGACGCGTCCGGAACCTCCTCGGAAGATTACGCCAAGATCCGCGCCTCCCGCGGCAGCCCCGGCTTCGACGTCGCCTGCGTTCTGAACGGTGACCAGATGAATACGGGAGGCAATGAGGGGCTCCTCGAGAAGATAACCGAAAGCAACGTACCGAACATCGCGCATTGCTGGCACCAGACGCAGTATGGCGCCTATCAGTGTTACCAGTTCAATACACTGTGCTACGATCCTGCGCATATGGACGCCCCGGACAGCTGGGCGGACTACTGGATGCCGGGTAAGCGCTATGGCGACAAGGCCAAGGGCAAGCTGCTCGCCTGGCACCCGGTCAACACGCTGGCGGTCTATACGCTGATCAAGGGCGCGCAGCTCGCCGGCGGCGGGCAAGCCGACATGGCCCCGGTTTGGGACCTGCTGGAGAAGCAGAAGCCGTATCAAGGCGCGGTCGCACGTACCTCGCCGGAAGCCATTCCGTTGTTCGAGGACGGGCAGATTACGATGTTCCCGTACTGGAATGCGCGCGCCAGCATGTACATCGCCGAAGGCAAGCGCTTCAAGATGGTGGTCCCCAAGGAGGGGGGCATCGTCGTCTCCAACGGCGCATCGGTTCCGATCGGCGCGAAGAACAAGAAGCTCGCCTTCGAGTTCGTGAACTTCATGCTGGACAAGGAGCAGCAGCGCAATTTCTGCCTCGGCTATCACATCAGCCCGGCGCGCAAGGACATTGCTGACTGGCCGCAATGGTTCGTCGACAGCCAGATCACCACGCAGGCGAAGATGAGCTCCATGGAGTTCCCGGACTCGGCCATCGTCAGCCGCGATCGGCCGAAATGGACGCTGAAGTGGCAAGAGGTCATGGGATGACCCTGGCCGCTGCCGCGCAACCCGCGACGCTGGAACCGCGCGGCACGGACGTGGAGAGCCGTGCCGACCCGGCCGTGTTGGCCGGCGTGCAGCCGCCCGCGACACCGACATCCTTCGTGGCGGCGGCACGCACCTTGATCTCGGTGCCCTGGCTGCTGGCGCTGGCGCCGGCTGCCCTGCTGTTCTTCTTCTTTCTCGTGCCGACGCTCATCATGCTGTCGCTCAGCGTGGTGCGCAGCGAGGCTATCGGGCCGCACGGCGACATCACGCTCGCCAACTATGTCTATTTGCTCAGCTCGCCCTTCTATGTCTGGGCCGTGCTGCGGACCTTCATCATCGGGATCAGCACCGGCGTCCTCGTCGTTGCCGCTGCGTTTCCCGTAGCCTTCTTCCTGGCCCATACGCGAAGCCGTTTCCGGGGCGCGCTGATTGCGCTGTGTCTCACGCCGCTGCTGGCCAGCGTCGTGGTGCGCACCTATGGCTGGTACATCATTCTCAGCAATTACGGCCTGTTCAACGAGACGCTGCTGTCGGTCGGCGCGATCGATGCTCGGATTCATTTCGTCCCGAGCACGGCCGCGATCGTCGTCGGCCTCGTCCACGCGCTGCTGCCCTACGGCATTCTCACCATCATGAATTCGCTGACCGCCATAAACCCCAACGTGGTCCGGGCGGCGCAGAGCCTGGGCGCGACGCGGCTGTCGGTGTTCGTGAAGATCATTATGCCACTGTGCATTCCGGGTATCGTCGGCGGCTTCCTGCTTGCCTTTACCGGTGCGATCAGCGCCTTCGCGACGGCCGCCATTCTCGGCGGGCCGAAACAGGAGACGATCGCGACCCTGATCAACACCTTCATGACCGGCGTACTGGACTGGTCGCTCAGCGGCGCGCTCGGCGGAATCCTTATCGTTTCCACCATCGCCGTTACCGCGCTCGGCTATTGGTTCGGCGTCGGGAAGGCGCGGATATGAGCGGCGGCGTGAACGCGGCGCGCTTTCGGCCCTCTGCTTGGGGGGTGCTCAAGGCCGTCGTCGCCATCATCTACCTGTTCATGCTGTTTCCGGTGTTCTTCACCGGACTGGCCTCGATCAGCGAAGGCACGAGGGCGGCGTTTCCACCGGTCGGCTTCACCCTTGCCTGGTGGCGGGAAGCACTGGAGCCCGGCTGGACGGACCCGATCCTGTTCAGCCTGCGCATCTCGGCGGAAGCGTCGCTGATCGCGCTGGTCTTGGGCACGGTGCTGGCGATCGCACTCACCCGCTATACGTTTCCCGGCCGCAACGTGCTGGTGATGCTGACGCTCGGCCCGCTCATCCTGCCGACCCTGGTGCTGAGCGTCGGGCTGCTGCAGATGTTCGCCATGCTCGGGCTGAGCGATTATGTCGGCTATGGCGGGCAGCTCACCGGCTATGTAGTGATCAGCCTGCCATTCTGCGTGCGCATGGTGGCGATCGGCATCAGCAACATCCCGCGCAATGTGGAGCGTGCAGCCAGCGTGCTCGGCGCCTCGCCATGGATGGTGCAGCGAAAGATCGTCCTGCCGCTGCTGAAGAACGGCCTGCTGGCCGGCTTCATGTTCGCCTTCATCCAGTCCTTCACCGACTCCAGCGTCTCGCTGTTTCTGGCGCGCCCCGGCGATATGCCGGTGACCATTCGCATCCTGGGTTTTCTCGATACCGGGTTTTCGCCGACCATCGCCGCGGTTTCGATGATCACGCTGATCCTGCCGATGGTGATGTTCGCCATCATCGATCGCTTCGGTCAGTTCGGCGATTTCATTCATGGAGACAAGCGCCATGCATAACGTTGCCGTCGCGCTCAGGAACCTGGTTAAGAACTATGATGGCACCTCTGTTCCGGCGGTGAACGGCATCAATCTCGAGATCGAGGAAGGTGAGTTCGTCTCCTTCCTCGGACCGAGCGGCTGCGGCAAGACCACGACGCTGAACATGGTGGCCGGGTTCTTCGCGCCGACCTCCGGCTCGATCCTGCTGAACGGCCAGTCCGTCGAGGCGCTGCCGCCGCACCGGCGCGGCATAGGCCTTGTCTTCCAGGACTACGCGCTGTTTCCGCACATGACCGTCGAGGAAAATGTCGGCTTCGGGCTTGCCATGCGCAAGGTCGCGAAAGCGGAGATGGCGCGCCGCGTCGGCGAGGCGCTGGAACTTGTCCGCCTCAATGGCTATGGCGATCGCAAGCCTTCGCAACTCAGCGGCGGCCAGATGCAACGCGTGGCCCTGGCCCGTGCGCTTGTCATTCGTCCCAGCGTGCTGCTGCTCGACGAGCCCTTGTCCAATCTCGATCTGAAACTGCGCGAGAGTATGCGCGTCGAGATCATGCGCATCCACCGGCAGACAAAGATCACGACGCTCTTCGTCACGCATGACCAGGGCGAGGCACTGGTGATGTCCGATCGCATCGCGGTGATGAATGCCGGCAATGTCGAGCAGTTCGGCACACCGAGCGAAATCTACGAGAGGCCACGCACGCGTTTCGTGGCCGAGTTCATCGGCAGCATGAACCTGTTCCGGTGCGCGGTGGAGGGGACGAGCTGCGAGGCCGGCTATGCCCTGGCCCGCGCCGAAAGCGGCGAACTGCTGCGGGTCCAGTCGGCGCAGGAGCGACCCTCCGGCGATCCGATCTACGTCGCCGTGCGGCCCGAGCGCACCGCCATTACCCGCATCCCGCCACAGCCGTCGCCGGGTTGCATTTCGATCAGAGCGACCATCGACGAGATCCTCTATCTCGGCAATCACCGCGAATATCAGGTCCGCTTGCCCTCGGGCGAGGCCGGGGTCGTCACCGTCAGCAATGTCGCCGACCAGGACCGATCGCTCGCGACCGGGGATAGTGTCTTTCTGACGGCATCATCGGACGACTGCCTGATCCTCGCTCGGCACTGAGCCGCGGCAAACCATAACAATCAGACATAGGGAGGTAAGCTTGGGCTTTCTGGGCAAAAACGACCTGAAGGGCCGCATCGACGAGATAAGTTCCGCGCAGGAGACGCGGCTTGTGACGATGCGCCGCGACCTGCACGCCCATCCCGAACTCGCCTTCGAGGAGGTCCGCACCGCGGCGATCGTCGCGGAGGAACTCGGCCGCATGAAGATCCCGTTTGAGACCGGGATAGGGCGCACCGGCGTTGTCGGCATGATCGACAGCGGTCGGCCCGGCAAGACGCTGCTCATCCGCGTGGATATGGACGCACTGCCGATCCACGAGGAGACCGGCCTGCCTTTCGCCAGCACGGTGCCGGGAAAATCCCATGCCTGCGGCCACGACATCCACACGGTAACGCTGCTAGGCGTCGCCGAGGTGTTGAGCGACCTGTCGACCAGCTTCAACGGCAGGGTGAAGCTGATGTTTCAGCCGGCCGAAGAGACGCTGGAAGGCGCCGCCGCGATGATCGCCGACGGCGTGCTGGATGGCGTGGACCTGGCGCTCGGCATGCATAACCGACCGGAACTGGCGGTCGGACGGTTCGGCATCACCCATGGCGCGATGACGTCGGCGACGGATCGCTACGAGATCCGCATCGAGGGCAAGGGCGGGCATTCGGCGCGCCCCTACCTCGCCAATGACCCGATCCAGGCGGCGGCCGAACTGATCTGCCAGCTCAACAGCATCACCTCGACCGACATCGACCCGTTCGATTCCTGTGCGATCGCCGTCGGCGCCATCCACGCCGGCTCAGTCCACAACGTCATTCCCGACGTCTGCGAGATCCGCGGCACGGTGCGCACGCGGCAGCCGACCGCGCGCAAGGCTGCGGAGGAGACCATGCGTCGCCTCGTCGCCGGCATGGAGATCAGCCGCCGCGTCAAGGTCGTACTGGAATACCACTATGGCTGTCCCGCCGTCGTCAACGACGACAGCGTGCTGGAGCCTTCGGTCGCCGCTATCCGCGAGCAGCTCGGCGACGTGCTCGAGCCCACGGCGCCAAGCATGGGTGCCGAGGACTTCTCGCTCGTCTCGGAAAAAGTACCGTCATTCCGGCTCTTGATCGGCTCGTCGCAGCCGGGTCGCTCGGACAGAATCCACACCGCCGACTTTCAGCCCGATGAGGGCACGATCGGCCATGGCGTCCGCGCGCTGTCCCGCGCCGCGATCGCCCTGCTCTCCTGAGCCCGAGCGGCCGATGGACCACGCCGCCTCTTGAAGAAGGAACCACCGGGTGAATCTGCGCCAGATGGAGGTTTTTCATGCGGTGATCGAGGCCGGCAGCGTCACCGGTGCGGCCAAGCTGCTGAACGTCTCCCAGCCGGCCATTACCAACATGTTGCGGCATATCGAGGATCAACTGGCGTTTCCGCTGTTTGAGCGGGTCAAGGGCCGGCTGGAGGCGACTGCCGAGGGCCGGCTGCTCTACGAGGAAACCAACCACGTCTTCGATCGGGTCGATGCGGTGCGCCGGCTCGTGCTCGACATCAAGCAGGCGAAGGTCGGCTATCTCACGATCGCCTGCTCGCCGAACTTTTCCGTTGTCCTGATGCCGAAGATCGTCGCCTCCTTTGGCCGTCTCTATCCCGACATCCGCATCCGGCTGCATGTGCGCCGGCAGCTTGAGACCACCGACATGGTGGCGGGTGAGCGTGTTGATCTCGGCGTTGCGCTGATGAGCGCGATGAACCCGCGCGTCGAGCGGACCAGCCTGCGCAAGGGCAACATCGTCGTGCTGGCGCCCAAAGGACATCGTTTCGAGGGCCTTCGCACGGTGCAGGTTGCCGATCTGCGTGGCGAGCGGCTGATCGCCTTCGGCGCCGAACAGGGATTTCACAAGCTGGTCAACGGCATTCTTGCCGAGAACCGGGTCGACGTGAATGTCGTGTGCGAAGTGAACGTCATGAGCATGGCGTGCAAGCTCGTCGAGGAAGGCGCCGGCGTCGCGCTGGTCGACAGCGTGTCGCATTTCCATCTCGCCTATCCGCAGCTCGTGTTCCGCGAGCTGGTACCGAATGTCGAGCTGGATCTGGAGCTTCTGGTCTCGCGCAATCGCCGCCGCACCATCGTGGCGGACCAGTTCATCACGCACATGCGCAAGCACCTGCGCGAGCTGATGTGAGCTCAGCCGTTTGCCGGGCGCGCGGTGCCGTCCGGCGTGGTCACGATCAATTTCGTTGAATGACGGCGCGTCGCGCCTTTGGAGGCCGTTCGAACATGCAGCTCAGTTCCGATCCAAACCCGGCATTGCCGGACCTTGTCGCCATGCTCGCCGGCAACGGCACCTTGCGGGCGGGGCTCAATCTCGCCAACAAGCTCCTGGTTTCCGGCAAGGACGCGAATGGCGAGCCTGTCGGCGTCGCGCCCGATCTCGCGCGCGCGCTAGCGTCCCGGTTGGGCGTTGCAGTGAGCTTCATCGGCTATGCGCTGCCGGGCCCGCTCTCGGATGCGGTCGCCCAGGATGAATGGGACATCGCGATGATGGGCGCGGAACCGCAGCGCGCTGCGTTCATCGGCTTCACGCCGGCCTATGTCGAAATCGAAGCGACCTACCTCATCCCCGCCGGATCGCCGCTGCGCGGCATTGCCGATGTCGATGCGCCGGGCCTTCGCATCGCCGTCTCCGAGCGCGCCGCTTTCGGGCTCTGGCTCCAGCGCAACATCGCCAGCGCCGAACTGGCTCTGTTCCCGACGATCGGCGATGCAACGGCGGCCTTTGTCGAGCAGAAGCTCGATGCGCTGGCGGGTCTTCGGCCGGGGCTCGAAGCCGAGAGCGCACGCATTCCCGGCTCCACCGTGCTGGCCGGACACTATATGAGCGTGCAGCAGGCGATCGGCGTTCCGAAAGCCAAGAGCGCGGCCGTGCCGTTCCTCTCCAGCTTTCTCGTGGAAGCCAGGCAGTCCGGCCTGCTCGCCGACCTGTTGCGCCGGCACCGTATCGAGGGCTTGACCATCGCCTGAGGCAAAGGGGGTGGCGGCCCGGCCCGCCACCCTGCTCAGGCGGCTCTAAAGCACCAGCGCGTCGTCAGACCTGACGGTGATGGTGACGGGATCGCCGGCGCACAGTGCACTACCGGCGCGCCCTTCCGCCATGAGCGTGAGATCGTTGGTGCGCACCGTCTGCTCAGACCGGCCGCCGAGATACACGCTATGGGCAAGCGTGCCCTCCCATTGGTTGAGCGATGTGGCCGGTGATGAGGGGGCGTGAAAGTGCACCGCCTCGGGGCGGATCACTACGGAGACCGCTTCGCCCGGCTGCGGCCGTCTCTTGCCCAGGCGAGCCTTGATCAGGCCGCCCGACGGCAGCCGCACCGCGGCGACGTTCGTGTCGTCCGTCCCTGCGAACACGCCATCGATGACGTTTGCGGTGCCAATGAAGGTCGCGGCGAATTTCGACTGCGGGACATCATAGATCTCGGCCGGCGTCCCGATCTGCTCGATCTTCCCGCCATTCATCAGCACGATGCGATCGGCAATAGCCATCGCCTCCTCCTGATCATGCGTCACATAGATCGCCGTCTTCCCCAGCGTCCGCTGCAAGGTCGAAATCTCCTGCCGCATCTGCACGCGAAGCCCGGCATCGAGATTGCTCAAGGGCTCGTCGAACAGGATCAGGCTGGGTTCGGTGACCACCGCGCGCGCCAGAGCGACGCGCTGCTGCTGCCCGCCGCTGAGCTGCCACGGATAGCGCGTGGCGAGCTCCGACAGCTGCACGGTTGCCAATGCCGCCGCAACCCGGCCCTCGATCGTTCCGCGCGAGACCCCCCGCGCGCGCAGCCCGTAGGCGACATTCTCGTAGACCGTGAGATGCGGCCACACGGCATAGGACTGAAACACCATATTGATGCCGCGCTTCTGCGGCGGCACGAAAATGCCGGGGCCGGCAACGCGCCGCCCCTCGATATCGATGGTTCCCTCACTCAAGTCCTCGAGGCCGGCGATGCAGCGAAGGGTCGAGCTCTTGCCGCAGCCGCTCGGTCCGAGGAGGGCGACGATTTCGCCCTCCGCCGCGTCGAAGCTGATCCCATCGACGGCACGCAGGCCATTGTCATAGGCAACCGCCAGGTCGGTTATCGAGAGCGCGGCCGTCACTGTTCGTACCCGAACATCGTGCTCCACTTTTTCAGGATCTCGGGGACATCCCGCTGGAAGGCCGGGTCCGTGCTGTAGGTCATGTCGGTGTTGCCCGGCGGCTGGTACCAGGGATAGGCGGCGACCTTCTTCGGCGGCGCCACCTTGGTATGGCCGGCGCGCAGTTGCAGCAGTTCCGACAGCTTCGCCTGCGCCTCTTCGCTGGTCGCCCATTCCATGAACAGCCGGGCGGCGTAGGGGTGGGGGGCGTCCGATGCGATGGCCATGCCGTACCCGGTCGAGACCGTGCGTTCCGGGTAGCGGAACTCAACGGGCGCGCCCTTCAGGATGTTGGCGGAGACGCTGCCGTCATTGGCGGCGAAGGCGACCGCGATTTCACCCTGAACGACGGCGGACTGGAGTGCGGACAGCGAGTCGAACAGCTTCGGCTTCTGGGCGGCCAGCTTCTCCAGATAAGGCCAGCCACGAGCGGGATTGTTGATCAGCACATAGTAATGAAAGCCCTGCAGGTTCACCGTGGTGTGCGGCACCGCGATCCCGATGCGGCCATTGGCAAAGCGCGGGTCGAGCACCGCCGAGAGCGGATCGCGCCCCAGCATGTCCTGCTCTTCCTTGGTGGTCTTCGTGGTGTTCCAGAAGATCGGATAGGACGAAAAATACACCGGGTAGAACTTGCCGGGGATGGTCTCCGACGGCTTGAAGAACTCGGCGCTGGCCGGCGTGTAGGTCGCGACATAGCCCTTCTCAAGGGCGTTCTTCCATGTCGATATGTCCGCATAGGCGAACAGGTCGGCCGTCGCGCGGCCCGCCCCGCGTTCCTGCTCGTATTTGCGCATGATGGTGTTGGTGTTGGCGCGGTAGGTGTTGATCTCGATGCCGTAGCGATCGGAAAAGATCTTCATCCAGGGCGTCGCGACATCGGACGAGATCGTGCAGTAGCACGTCAACGTCCCCTCCTTCTTCGCCTCGGCAATGAGAAGCTCCATCCCGGCGGGGGGCGTGCTGCTCGCGGGCTGGGCGGCGGCGGGGTGAATGAGAGCCGCGCAGGCCAGCGCGAGCCCGAACCAGGTGGATCGACGGCCGATCACCTCTATGGATTTCAAGACGTTCATTGCGGACCTCGCGTGTTGGTCTGAAAGGCGATGGAGGGTGGGCTTACGCGCGGGCTTCGGTCAGCCGGACGCGGAACAGCAGGTTCGCCACCAGCACGGCAGCGACCAGAAAGGCGGTCTGCAGCACGCCGACGACGGCGGCCGACTGCATGTTGCCGAAATTGACGTAGTCCCAGGTCATGACCGACAGCACCCGCGTGGTCGGCCCGTAGAGTATGATCGCGGCACTGAGTTCGCGGGCGCTGAAGATGAACGCCATAGTCCATCCCGACAGAAGGGCCGAGCGGGCGAGCGGGGCGCTGATCCGGGCCAGCGTTCGCGACCGCGAGGCGCCATTGACGGCGGAGGCCTCCTCCAGCGCCGGGTCGATCTGGATCAGGGCGTTGCTGGCAAGTCGGAAGCAGAACGGCAGGTACAGCACCACGAATGCCAGCACCATGATCCACAAGGTATTGTAGAGCGGCGAGCGCACCAGCAGCCAAACCACGCCGACGCCGAAGACGACGCCCGGCACCGCGATCGGCATCGTCGCGACATAGTCCAGCAGCTTGGCGCCCGGTGCCTTCGATCGGGTTGCGAGAAAGGCGAGCACGACGCCGAGCGCGATGCAGCAGGTCGCGACCGTCAGGCTCATGACCAGCGTGTTGTAGACCGCCTGGCGGACCGCCGCCGACTGCAGCACGGCGGCGAAATTGACCCAGGACAGCTGAAGCCGCGACACGTCGGTGATCGCATAGGGCGACAGCGAGGTGATGATCAGCCCGCTATAGGGCAATACCACTGCGACCAGTCCGTAGCCGATGCACAGGGCCGCGGCGACCCAGCGCGCGGGTCCGAGATCGAGCCGGCGCGGGCGCGTGGCCTTGCCGGTCACCGTCACGAACCGGCGCGCCTCCTGCGTGGCCCGCCGATAGAAATAGAGCCCGATGGCGCACACCAGCATGACCATGGTGCCGACGGCGGCCGCGAGGGCATAGTTGACCGGATCGACCTCCACGGCGCGCTGCACGCGAACCGCCAGCGGCACGAACAGGCCGCTGGTTCCAAGCACCGCCGGAACGCTGAAAATCTCGGTGGTCAGGATCATGATGAATAGGAACGCTGCGGCGAGCGCGGGGCGCAGCACCGGGAAGACGATCCGCGTGGCGGTACGCCACGCGCCCGCGCCGGCAATGTAGGAGGCGTCCTCCAGCGACGCATCCATCTTCAGGAAGGCCGGCTTGAGGAACAGATAGGCGTAGGGAATGTAATACAGCGTCAGAACGAAGATCGTGCCGTGCAGTCCCGAAATGTCGAACAGCACGATGTCGTAGATATAGGTCTGAACGAAGCTGTTCAGCATGCCCGAGCGCGGCGAGGCCAGCAGCAGCCAGGAGAATGCCCCGACAAAGGGCGACAGGAACAGCGGGGTGATCACCACGGCGTCGAGCGTCCGCCGCATCGGGATGTTGGTGCGGCAGATCACCCAAGCGTACAGCGTGCCGATGGCCACCGAGAGCGCAGCTATCGCGCCGCCCATCAGCAGGGTCCCGACCAGCGAGCGTAGAAACGGCCCGCTGGTATAGACGCGGGTCACGGCGGCGAGATCGAAATCGAAGGAGAAAGTCCCGAAGGCGTTGGGCGATTGCAAGGCGCCGTAGACCACGAAGCCGAGCGGCAGCACGACGACCGGGACAAGAAGCAGCAGCGCGAGCGCAACCGCCAGCGTCCCACCGGTACGCGACGTGCGCCGCCGCCCCGACTTCACCGCCAACGCGGCGGACCGTGAACTTTCGACATCGGAAATCGCCATCGTGCCGCTTTCACTTCAGGGCGCGAAAGGCGGCAAAAAGTGCCTCGGGGTTGGCGGCCTGACTGACGAGCTTTTGCTCGTATTGCTCCTGGCAAATCGCCTCGACCATGCGCTGTTGCGCCGGCGACAGCCCATAGGGGCACATCTCATCGGCATAGTCGCGGACGTAGCTCTCGACGTCCTCAACCGACCATGGGGTTGCTTCCGGCCACCGAATATAGCGGGTCCACCAATGATTCCACGACGCCTTCATCGCCTTCTGCAGCGCGAGCATGGCGGCGGGATTCTGCTCGCCGAAGCTTCGCTTGACGGCGATCATGTGCATGGCCGGCCGGTAGCGCTTGCGCTGAAAGAAGTCGCGCTCGACCTCGCCGTAATTGCGCAGCAGGCGACGGAATTCGCCGTTGCGTTCGAACACGGAAGGGGGCGTGCGTGCCGTCGTCAGCACGTCGATGCGGCGCTCGCGGAGCGCGTCGATCAGATTGTCCTCGGGCGCCAATTGCTGGTAGTCGCCGGGCGGCTGGCTGTCTGTGGCGAACTTCGGCTTGGCGACGAAGGCATCGCTGATCTTGCCGATGGTCCATTCCACCTCGGGCAGGTCGACGCCGGCGTCGCGCATCGCCGCGCGCGCCCACATATTGCCGCTGTCGTTCCAGCTGTCATTGCCGACGCGCTTGCCCCGCAGATCGGCGAAGGTTTCCAGCGGACTGTCCTGCCGCACAAACCAGAAGCGCTGGCGGAAGCCCTTCAGCACGAAGGCCGGAAAGCCCATGATTTTGGTGTCGCCCTTGGCGTAATCCGCGACATAGCGATTGAACGACATCTCCGCCACGTTCGGAAGCGCCGGATCATCGCTCAGCAGCTCGTTCTTGGCGTTGCCTATTTCAGGCGTCGGACACCACCGGAAGCGGACGCCCTCGACGGGAACTTCCCCAAGAAGGAGAGGAGCAATTGGATCGTAAGCGCGGCAACCAAAGCGAATTTCGACTTCCGACATCTATATTACCTTTCGGCGCGGGATATATTACTTCATATTTAAATTATTTATTTCAAAACAATCGTAAATTACTGTATATATCATATGAATGAAGCATAGCTACTAAAATATTGGCGTCAAATTCGATTAGGTCGCTCATATATAACCTTTGATTATGGGATAGCGCTGACAAAGCGAGCATTATGCCTGCAACGCGATGCGGTATTGTCTCAGCGATGGGCAGTGCCGCGCGAGCGGGTGGTATCGGGTCGTCTCCGGCCCGATGTTGGGCGCGCGAAGACCTAATCTCGATTTCCACGAAATCGGCAGCAGGCTATGCTGCCGCACGGCCCGCGCAACGTCCGCGATGTGCTGGCGACGCACATCCTGAAGAAGACCGGCTCCTACGAGCAGGCGAGCTACGCCATCCAGGACACGCCCGAGATGGTGGCAAAGCACTACGGCCGCTTCCTCCCGCAGGACAAGGCGGCGCTCGCCGCGCAGATCCTGAACCGGGTGTGGGAGGCTGCGTGAGGGGCGGCTCTTCCAATGGCGCGTGCCGCGGCAGGGTTTGACCCATACCTGCCCCTCGACCGCCCTTTCAGCGACGTCCGCTTTGCGCCCTCATCTCGGCCGTAGAGATCGGATCAGCGATTTCTTGAAAGCAGACGTTGCCGTGTACCGCCTCGCGGACCAACTGACGCAGTTGCACCGAGTAGACGGACATCGTGAAGTCGTCTGTCGCGTCGACCAATGACGACACTGGCGGCCAAGGGAAGGGGCCAGGAGGGCCATGTAAAATCCTATGCAAAAATGAATACGTCAAGTTGAGAAAGACGACGTTCCCCCGCCCCGCCACGTATGGCGTAAGGTGACAAACATAACGAGGAAGCTCATTTGATGGCGCCGCGACCTGCGGCGCGAGCGTGCTGGAGCGAGGCCATGATCTCGTTCGTCAGCATGTCGACGACGATCCGCCCGATGCGTGACAGCGGCTTCTTGGCATCAATCGCGACTGAGACGGTCTGCGGCTCTGCTCCCTTGTCGCGCACCGGCAAGAAGACCAGCGAGCCAGCCACGATCTCAGGAGCAGCATCGAGTTCCGAGGTGAAAGCCACATAGCCTCCCCCGCGCGCGAGTTGCTTAACGAGTTGCAGTGAGTTCGTGACCAGCGCCTTGTGCGGGTCGGCGAATAGCCAACCATAGCGGGCATCGAGATAGCGGCGGATCATCAGCGCCTTGCTCTGCAGGGCGATGGGATGGGCCACAACTTCCTGAAGGCTGACCGTCTCGCTGCGTGCCAGTGGATGATCCGGTGCAACGACGCAGCCGAACGGCAGTTCCGCGCTCCAATGTACATGGATGTCCCGGCGCGGCGTTAGATTGAAGATCGCCGCGATGTCCGCGCTTCCCGCCAGCAGGCTGGTGAGCGCGCCGTCGGGACTGGCAACCTCAACCTCCAGCGAAATGCGCGGCTGTTCGATCGCAAGGCGCTCGATGAAGCGCGGCAGGAAGCCGTTGGCGTGACTGTCCATGGCGACCAGCCGAACGTGCCCTTGGTTAACGCCCTGCAACTGTTTGATCTCGGAGGCCACGCGCCGTTCATCCGCCCGCCAGCGCCGTGCCAGCGTGACCAAGGCGTCGCCGGCCGCGGTGAGGCGCATGCCGCGCGGCAAACGTTCGAACAGCTCGACATCGAGCTCCTGCTCCAGCAGCAGGATCTGCCGGTCGATCGCCGAGGCGGCGACATTCGCCTCCTTGGCCGCCTTCTGGATGGATCCCGACCGGGCGACCTGGTCGAGGTAGCGAAGCGAAGCAGGGACCAGGGAAGCGCGGGCCATCGGACCATCCTAATTATTCGAATGGACTGTTGCTTAATCTGCGCTGGACGGCAACGCTTTTGTGGCTGAACCTTCCTACGACCGAAGACTGTCGACCGCAAATGGACGCGCCGGGATCGAGGTTCCGGCAGCAACAGGAACAGCCGATGAGCCACGCCGACATCATCGACGTACCTAGCCATCTGTCGCCCGATATTGGCGTGGAGCGTGGAAGTTCGGAAGGCGTGGTCTCGCGCCTTGTCGGCAAGGGATGGAGCCTGCTGGCCGGCCGCTATACCGGCTATCTGCTGGTGGCGCCGACCGTGCTGTTCCTCGCCGTGTGGTTTCTCTGGCCGGTCCTGACCATGGTCTATCTCAGCCTGACCGCACACAGCGTGGACGGGGTAATGGTCGAGGGCTTCACGCTGGAGAACTACGCCCGGCTGTTCTCTTCCGACCTCTATTTCCGGATCCTGATGCGCACCATCCGCATCGCACTGATGACCAACCTGTTCGCGGCGCTGTTTGCCTACCCACTGGCCATCACCATCGCCCGTGGCGGCCCCGCTCTGGCACGGGTGGTGACAATCACCATTCTGGCGCCGCTGCTGGTGAACGTGGTGGTGCGTTCCTATGGCTGGCAAACCATCCTCAACAAGACCGGCGCTCTCGCCTGGGTGCTGAAGCTGCTCGGCGTCAGCAACCCGCCGGTGCTGCTCTACACCGAGTGGGCAGTGCTGATCGCCTGCGTCCACGTCTATCTGCCCTTCGTGGTCATGCCGCTTGCGGGCGCTATCGGCCGCATCGATCGAACGGTCGAGGAGGCGGCGCGCGTTGCCGGGGCGACGCGGTTCGCGGTCTTCCTCCGGGTGATCCTGCCCCTGAGCCTTCCCGGCCTTGCGGTTGGCGTCTCGCTGGTCTTCTCGCTCAGCGCCGCGGCCTATGTCACGCCCCAGATCCTCGGCGGTAATTTCTCTCCGCTGCTCGGCACGCTGATCGAACAACAGATCCTGACGCTGAACGACTGGCCTTTCGGCGCCGCGATCTCGACCCTGCTGATCGCCATGGTGCTGGCCTCCAACCTCATCTTCCTCAAGCTCGTCAGCCGGCGCTTCGCGCGCTGGACGACGGGCGCACGGTGAAGGAGCCCGCGCGATGAACGAAACCGTCAGCCCGTTTCTCAAGGTCGTCGTCGGCATCATCCTGCTGATCGTCGTGGCGCCGCTTGTCGTGCCACTGCTGATGTCGATCTCCGATACGCCCTTCATCGTGTTCCCGCCGCAGGGCTTCACGCTGAAATGGTACGGCGCCGTGCTCGCCAATCCCGAGGCGCGCGCCAGCTTCCTGTTCTCGCTGGAGCTTGCGGCCATCGTCACCGCGGTGGCGCTTATTCTCGGCGTTCCGTGCGCTGCAGGACTCACCCGCTTCAAGGTTCCAGGGCAGGACGCAATCCTCGGCCTTATCCTGTCGCCGCTGATCGTGCCGCTGATAGTTACCGGCGTTGCGCTGCTCCAGTTGTTCTCCCTGCTGGGATCGCGCGCGACCATGTTGCAACTGGTCATCGGACACACGGTCGTCTGCCTGCCCTATGTCATCCGCTCGGTGTCGGCGAGCCTGCTGCTAGTCAACCGCAATCTTGAAGATGCGGCCTCTGTTCTCGGCGCGCCGCCACACATCGTTGCGACCAGGGTGATCTGGCCGCAGGTGCGTCCCGGCATCCTAGCAGGCGGCATCTTCTGCTTCATCGTCTCGTTCGACGACTACCCGATCTCTATGTGGCTTGCCGACGGCAACCACTTCCCAGTGCCACTTTACCTCTACACCATCATCGAGCGTTCGTTCGATCCGTCGATCGCGGCCATCGCCTCGCTGATGATCTTCTTCGCGCTGCTTCTCGTGCTCGTCATTGAAAAAGTATTCGGGCTCAGCCTCGCACGGCTTGAGAGCTGACGGCTGCCCACACGCAAAACCAGAATTGGGGAACACACATGACCAACATTTCGCGACGCACATTCGGCAAGTTCGCGCTCGGCGCGACGGCTCTGGCGGCTCCCATGGGCTTTGTTCGCAATGGCTGGGCACAGGGCAAGGAAATTCAGATCGGCATCTGGGGCGGCTCGCAGGGCGAGTTCGTCAAGAAGAACATCATACCGGCCTTCGAGAAGGATTTCGGATGCAAGGTGACCGCGGAAGAGGGCTTCACCCTCGCCAATGTCGGTAAGATGCGGGCGACCAAGGCCAACCCGAAATTCTCCGTCATGTTCATCGACGATGTGGCGATCCCGATCTGCAAGACCGAAGGCCTGATCGAGCAACTGCCGGCTGCCGACATGCCCGCGCTCGCCAAGCTCTATCCTCGCTTCGGCTTCGACGGCTGGGGCACCGCGCTGGCGATTTCGGTGGCCAGCATGTTCAACAACACCTCGATCACGCCGCCCGGCAGCTATGCCGATCTCTGGAAGCCGGAATATGCCGGCAAGCTGAAGCTGGTCAGCCCGAAGAACACGCCGTCGGTGTTCTTCCTGATCGTAGCGGCTGCCGTGAAATCGGGCAAGCCGTTTGCCGAGGCGCAGTATCTCGTCGATGACAGCTTCGACAAGGTTGCGGAGCTCAAGCCGAACATCATGAACCTGTTCGACAACGGCCCGCAGGCGGCTGCCGAAGTGGCGCAGGGCCAGGCCGAAATCGGGCTGCTGGAGCTGTCCAAATATATTTATCCCTACACCGCCAAGGGCGCCCCGGTGACGATGAGCTTCCCGAGCGAGGGCAGCTTCGCCGGCAATAACTGCCAGGTGCTGGTCAAGGGAGCGCCGAACAAGGATCTCGCCGTTGCCTTCATGAACCGCATGCTGGAGCCCGCCGTGCAGAAGGCGTTTTCCGAATATGCGCTGACCGCGCCGCCCGTATCGGGCATCGAATTCTCGGCGGAAACGCTGAAGTACATCGCCTATCCCGTCGAGGAGATGGACAAGCGCGGCCTGTTCACGCCGGACTGGGAATACATCAACGCCCGGCGTTCGGGCTGGACCGAGAAGCTGAACGGAATCTTCGCCGTCTGACGTCGCTGGACCAGTGGGAGGGAATGAGATGTCAACAGCGAACGGGGCTGAGGTCTGCCTCACCGGAATCTGCCGCAGCTATGGCGAGGTTCAGGTAGTCCGCGACGTCAATCTGAAGGCATCGGGGGGCGAGATTCTCGCCCTTCTGGGACCTTCCGGCTGCGGCAAGACCACGACGCTGCGCATGGTCGCGGGCCTTGTTCAGCCCTCCTCCGGGGAGATCACCATCGATGGCGTGCCGGTCAACGGCCTGCCGGTGCATCGGCGAAATCTCGGCATGCTGTTCCAGAACTATGCGCTGTTTCCGCATCTCACGGTTCTGGAGAATGTCGCTTTCGGCCTCACCATGCGCGGTTTCTCCCGGGCCGAGACGGCGGAGCGCGCACGTCAGGCGCTTGCCCTCGTTCGCCTGACCGGCTTCGAGGACCGCATGCCGGCGGCACTTTCGGGCGGTCAGCAGCAGCGCGTGGCCATGGCCCGCGCCATTGTCTACCGCCCGCGCGTACTGCTTCTCGACGAGCCCTTCGGCGCGCTCGACAAGAAGCTTCGTGAAGAAATGCAGATCGAGCTCCGCCAGCTCTGCAACGAGCTCGGGCTGACCACCATCCTCGTCACTCACGACCAGGAGGAGGCGCTTATTCTCGCCGACCAGATCGCGGTGATGCGAGGAGGGCGCATCGAGCAGGTCGCCGCCGCCCGTGCCATCTATGAGCGGCCGGTCTCGCATTTCGTCGCCGACTTCATCGGGACGTCGAATTTTCTGCCGGCCGGCATCGTCGAAAAGACCGGCGACCACACGGTCCTGAAGAAAGCGCAGGGGCATATGTTCGAAAGCACGGTCCCCAACGACTTCACGGCTCAGGATCGTGTGGCGGTCGCCATCCGCCCCGAAAGCGTGCGGCTGGTTCCGGGAGAAGCCCCGGCCGCGCCCAACACGCTCAGCGGCACTATCAAGCGCAGCCTGTTCAAGGGGCAGATCATCTCGGTCTGGATGGATATCGGCGCAGGCATAGAGTTCGTCGTCTCGGTTCCGATCGAAGAGTCGGGGGCCAGAAGTCCCGAGCCCGGCGAAATCTGGACCGCGCGCTGGTCGCAGGAGCGCACGCTTGTGGTGCGCGAACAGTGACTGACATTCACGTGGATACCCCTCACGCGATAGGGGTCATCGTGCCGTCCTCGAACCGCGTCGTCGAACGTGTGACGCGCTCCATACTCGAGGACACACCGGGTATCGATGCGTGCTTCGCGCGTGTTCCCTATGCGGGGCATCCGCCTGACGGCTACGACATGGGTTCGTTCCGGCAGGCAGCGCTAATGCTCGCGCAAGCTCATCCGGACGTCATTCTGTGGAATGCGACCCGTGGCGCGCTGATCGGTTTCGAGCCCGACCGGCGGCTCTGTGCGGCGATCGAAGGCGAGACCGGCATTCCATGCGCGACGACGGCGCTGGCCACGGTCGACTTGCTGAGACGTCGCAACCTGCGCCGGATCGGCCTCGTCGCGCAGGGCGACGATCAGGATGGCGTGCGCCTGAAGCAGACATTCGCGCAGGAAGGCATAGATATCGCGGCGGGGCACAATTTCGGCATCACGGATAATTTCGAGGCTGCCAGTGTCACGCCCGAGGAGATTGAAAATCAGGTCATCCGGGTGGCCGCCGCTGCCGAACTTGATGCCGTGCTAATCTGGAGTACAAATCTCGCCGGCCACGAGCTGTCGGCCCGTCTCGGCGCGCGTCTGGGCATTCCGGTGCTGGATTCGGCGGCGCTCGGGATTTTGACTTCAATCCCCTATGTGACCGCCAAAAATGCTCCACTCCTGGAGACGCCATGATGTGTGCTCTGTAAGCCAGCGTGGTTGGACAGATTGCTGCCAAGCCGGCTCTCCAAAGGTCGCTTTTGGGTCACTTCAGGACGCCGCGTCGGTCAACCAAGACGGCCGCTTAGACTGGCCTGCCGCTAGAAGCCGCCAGTCTGCTCCCGGCCCCAAACCGGTCTTCGTGACCGCCGCCGCGAACGTCTCCTCCTGGGCAAAGCGAGCTGAGCAGAAGCGCGACTACGCGGCTCTTACCGGCTCCCATCCCGTCCGGAAAACCACTCCCGGTTACCCTCCCGTCCGGCCGGCGGCTGACCCGTTCTCCGAGGGCTCGAGCTGGCTCCAGCCGGCGCGCAGCCGGTCGGCGGCTATCTCGATCGCAGTACGTCCAGCAGCTCCTGCTGCCGATCCGATAGCGCCGAACTGGTGCTCGCCTTCACGCAGCCAGTCGGCCGCGGTCTGGACGTCCTCGTTCTCGCCGAGCGCGCCGAGCGGCACGTCGGCAAGCGCCGGCGCGGTGGCGACCATCTGGGCCTGGCGGGGCGCGGAGATCTGGATCCGTCGGGTGTTGGTCAGCCAGCGGCGGACCCGCTCGCTGGTGATGGGCCCCTCCTACGGCGATGACCGGCTGGGGGTAGGAAAAGGAACGGCAGGATTTGGCGTAACCTGGGGCGCCTTACGGATTCGACAGTGCGGGCCGCAGGCGGTTTGGACGGATTGCATGATCGATAAGCTCGGCTAGGTTACAGACGATAGATAAACTAATTGTCCGTTGGGGGCGAGCATGACTTCGATCGGTTCGGTGATCGGCAAGGCAGTGGTTCTAGCTGCGCTGTTGTTATCGGCGAGAACTGCGATGGCGGCGAAGAGCAATGATGGTTTCGCAGCGTTCTGGACGCAATTTCGGGCGGCGGTCGCCAAGAGCGACCAAAAAGCCGTATCCCAGATGATCAAATTTCCTGTCCTTTACATTGACGAACGGCAAGAAAGTGACTTCCCGTTGATCTGGAAAGGCGCCTTCGGAAAGGCGCAACGCGAGTGTCTTACCAAGCAGAATCCGGTCAGAGACACCCACGAGGGCACTGTCAGCTATTCCGCCTTCTGCGGCTCGCTCATCTACTCCTTTGGCAAGGACGGAGCTGGCTGGAAGTTGACGGACTTTGGCGAAAACGACTGATCGCCCGATTGCCTAGGCTGCAGATAGCGTGGCTAGCAACGATCAGTAGCAGAACGGCTGCAATCTGCACAGCGGGAAGCAAGACTGACCAGTCCGCCTCCGGCCCCAAACCGGCCACTCGTCGCCGCCGCAGCGAACTTCGCTCATGGCGCAAAGCGAACTGTGCAAAAGGCTCGGCTATTCGGGCGGCGTTTACCTGCGGCCCCCACCCCGCCCGAAGAACTCCTCCCAGCTCCCCGCCCCGTCCGGGGGCCGGGAGACCCGTTCGCCGAGCGCGTTGATCTGGCTCCGGCCGGCGCGCAGCCAGTCGGCGGCGGCCTGAACATCCTCGCTCTCACCGAGTGCGCCGGTGATGATGTCGGCGAGGGCCGGCGCGGTGGCCACCATCTGCGACTGGCCGACCGGGCCGAGGGTGGACTGGCGGATGTTGGTGAGCCAGCGGCGCACCGGCCCGCTGGTGACGGCCTGGGCGAGACCGCGGGAGATGGCGGCGGCCTGCAGTGCGTGGGTGGGCCGAGACAGGATGCCGGTGACGGCGGCACCGGCGGCCAGACCGCCAGCGGCCTGGGTGGTGGCGTCGCGCTCCTGGCGGCGGGCGGTGATCAGCGCGAGGTCGCGCAGCGCCTGGCGGTGCTCGTGTGAGAGCAGCGCATTGATGCGGTCGGACTGCTGCTGGCCGGCGGCGTCCTTGCTGGCGCCGAGCACGGCGGCGATGCTCTGGCTGTCGGCCGGGTTGGCCTCGCCGGTCACCAGCCGGCGGATATCCGACATGTCGCCGCGGCCCTTGGAGATGGCGCTCTCGATGATGTCGGCAACGACGCCGCGCTCGATCTCGGCACGCATCGGCGGCGTCATCTTGTCGAGGACCGCCTTCGCCTCGATCGGATGGGCCTTGCGGTACAGCCAGGGCACCAGCTCTTCCGGCCGGACCTTGGCGACGGCGCCGTTCTCGCCGCGCAGGAACGGTCCGATCACGCCGTCGCGGTAGTCGCGGCCGATCTGCTCGTCGGCGACCGCGGCGGCGCGCAGCTGGGCGAGGATATGCGGGGTGCCGGCGTTCGACATCGCGTCGGCATCGAGATAGCGGGTCCGGTTGGAGATGTCGGCGGCGAGATTGCGCAGCTGCTGGGCATCGGAGACGCCGAACAGCTCGCGCAGGGTCTCGTAGTCGAGGCCGTTGAGCCGGGCATTCAGCCCGTTCATGTCGACCACGCGCCGGCCGTAGAGGGTCTGATTGCGACCGGTGTCGAGGATCTGCTCCAGCGCGTTGCGCCGGGTCGCGGCCCATTCCGGACTGTTGGCGCCCATGGTCTCGCGCATCTGGCGCACCACGCCGGGCTTGCCGCGGCCGGACAGCAGCCGGGCGACCAGCTGGTTGTCCTCGACATAGCCGGGCTAAGTCGGACCGCGGTAAGCCTCGCGCACGCCGGAGCGGGAGAAGCGGTCGACATTGTCGCGGTAGAAGCCGTTGGCGCGGCCTGGCGTCATGTCGACGATCGGATCGCGCCCACCTGGCGCGGCGCGGGCGGCGCCGTAGAGCCGGTTCGCCTCCGCACGGAACTGCTGACGAGCGTTTTCCAGCCCACTTCGGCTCTCACCGAACAGCTGCGCCAGGCCGGAGCTGGTGACCGCCGAGACCGGGATGCAGACGGCGGAGCCGAGCGCATAGGCCGGCACGCTGGCGGCCATGGCAGCGACGTCACCGAATTGCAGGCCGGGCGGATCGAACAGGCTCTCCTTGCCGCCCTTGCCGCGGGTCACGACCCTGTCAGTCTTGTTGCCGAAGCGATCGCTGAGATAGTACCAGCCCTGCCCTTCCGCGCCGTAGGTCGAGGACAGAAACCGCTCGCGCGCCCCCGGCGTGTCCATGAAGCTGGCATAGGCGCGCTGGCTCGCCGGGGCGCCTCCGGCCTGTGGCTGGTCGGGCCGGCGCTCAGCGAGATCGGCGCGCTCGCGCATTCCGGTGATCGCCTGGATGACCTGGTCGATCTGCGTAGAGCCCATGAAGGGCGTGTCGCTGACTGGTACGCCGACGGCTCCGAGCGCGGTTCACCGCGTCGACCGGCGCGCCGAGCAGCCGCGCTCCGATCGGGAGCTGAACTTAGGGCACGCTGGTGTCCATCGGCGCTGGCGCGCGTGTCGGCTGGGAGGGAGCGTCGGCTGCGGGCGCGTCGGGGAAGTCCGACCATGGGTCAGCCGGCGTCGAGGCGGCACCCGGGGCGTTCGCTCCGAGCGACGGTGCGACCGGAGGCACCGATGAAGCACCGGCACCACTGACGGGAACAGGCGGCGCGTCGGGGAACGCATCCCAGGGATCGGCACCGGCGGCGTTCGGATGGGCGTCCCAGTTGGCCATCAGGGGCGCACCTTCTCGCGGCCGTCCGGGGTTCGAAAACGGGTACCGGATGGCAAACGCATCGCGTCCTGCGGCGAAGAGACGAGCGGCAGTTCCTGCCCGCCGCCCGAAGGCGCACCCAAGGCCGGTGCGCCCGGAACGCTGCCGGGCAGGCCCTGCGGGATGTTGACACCCGGCAGCGGGCCATTCGGCGCCTGCGAGCCGCGCGACAACACGTTGCGGGCGTAGACCTGTGCCACCCGCGGCGAGATCGCCTTCTCGTCGACCAGCCGCCCCAGCATGGCGGCATCGAGCGGAGGCAACTGCTGGCCTCCGGTGCGCACCGTGTTGGCGTACTTCTGGCGATAGGCGTTCAGCGCGATCAGGCTTGCGATCTTGGCCTGCGCGCCCGGCAAGCTCTCGCCCAGCCCACCCGACACCATGACCTCGTTTGCCGCGCGCCGGTCGGCATCGCTCATCCGATCGTCCTGCACCAGCGTGCGGGCGATGCCCAGCGTGACGGCCTCCATCTGCGCCCGCGTGCCAGCGACGTCGGGGCGGGCCAGGCTCGGGAAC
>JBGGNI010000076.1:0-19093 GCA_041287585.1 Xanthobacteraceae bacterium | reverse complement strand
ATCGCCCGCGCGGGCGGCTGGGAGCGGTGCCGCAGCGGCACTGAGAGCGACCGCGCGATCGCAGCCGGGCGCTTCGCCGCCGTGCTGCATCTGGAAGGCTGCGAGCCGATCGGACCCGACCTTGCCGCGCTCGACGTGCTCCATGCCGCCGGGCTGCGCTCGCTCGGCCCGGTGTGGAGCCGCCACAACATCTTCGGCCACGGCGTGCCGTTCGCCTATCCCTCGGGGCCGGACACCGGGCCGGGCCTGACGGGAGCCGGCAAGGCGCTGGTCCGGGCCTGCAACCGCCTCGGCATTCTCATCGACCTCGCCCACATCACCGAGCAGGGCTTCTGGGACGTCGCGGCGTTGAGCGACCAGCCGCTGGTGGCGAGCCACTCCAATGTCCACGCCATAACACCGGTGGCGCGAAACCTGACGGATCGCCAGCTCGACGCCATCGCCGAGCGCGGCGGGCTGGTCGGGCTCAACTTCGCCTTCACCATGCTGCGGCCGGACGGGCACCGCGACGGCAACACCCCGCTGTCGGACATGGTGCGCCATATCGATCACCTGGTCGCCCGGCTCGGTATAGACGGCGTGGCGCTCGGCTCGGATTTCGACGGCGCGCTGATTCCCGACGCCATCGGCGACGCCGCCGGCCTGCCGCGGCTGGTGGAAGCGCTGCGCGCTGCCGGCTACAGTGGTGCCGACCTCACGAAGATCTGCCGCGGCAACTGGCTGCGCGTGCTGCGCCAGGCCTGGGGCGAGGCGCCCGTGGCTGAAGCGACGGACCGCCAGACGGCTGCGTAGCGGCTCCATAAACGAAGAAGGCCCCGGCGTTTCCGCCAGGGCCTTCTGTCTGCGTCCGGGTCGCCGCGCTATTCGCGGTTGCCGAAGAGCTGGAGCATCATCATGAACATGTTGATGAAATCGAGATAGAGCGTCAGCGCGCCCATGATCGCCTTGCGGCCGGCCACCACATCGTCGTCGCCGGCGAAATACATCTCCTTGATGCGCTGGGTGTCGTAGGCGGTGAGGCCCGCGAACACCAGAACGCCCACCACCGAGATGACGAACTGCAGCATCGACGAGCCGAGGAAGATGTTCACCAGCGACGCGATGATGATGCCGAACAGGCCCATGATCAGGAACGAGCCCATGCCCGAAAGGCTGCGCGTCGTAGTGTAGCCGTAAAGGCTCAGCGCGCCGAACGAGGCGGCGGTGATGAAGAACACCCGCACGATGCTGTCATGGGTGTAGAACAGGAAGATGGTGGACAGCGACACGCCGACCAGGCCCGCATAGGCCCAGAACACCGCCTGCGCCGCCGGCACGCTCATGCTGTTGACGCGGAAGCTGAGAAAGAACACGGCGCCGAGCGGAGCCAGCATCACCACCCACTTCAGCGGGCTGACGAACAGCGTGTAGCCGAAATCGGTCAGGTAGATACTGCCGATGGCATAAGGGGTTGCGGTGTCGGACACCGCCAGCATGTAGACGCCCAGCGCCGCCGCGCCGGTGATGGCGAGACCCACCGCCATGTAATTGTACACGGCGAGCATGTAGGAACGAAGGCCCTGATCGATCTCGGCCCCGGTCCGCCGTACCGCCGTACCGTAACGGATGGCGTTGCGATTTAAGTCGGACATCGTCTCAGATCCTCTCGAAAACCGGCGAAAACGGCACGTCGGACCCTTGCCCGGCGCCTGCTGGTTCACCGCTGAAATATGGCCAAGGCGGCGCGGCCGTGCAAGTGAACATTGCGTCAGAATTTACCCAGCGTCATCAGTTGCCGACCCTTACCGATCGAGCAGCACGCTCGCCGGCTTTCGGCCGAGCGCCCGCCAGGTGCCGACCAGGCCGAAGCCGACGGTGAGCGCCAAGGCCGCCGCCACGGCGCCCAGCGCTGCGCCGGCCGACCAGGCGAAGCCGATCTCCATGATGCGGGTGACCACCAGATAGGCCGCCAGCGTGCCGGCGGCGACCGCGACCGCGGCGGTGGCGAGGCCCAGCGCGGCGTATTCCAGCGCGAAGGCGGCCACCAGCCGGGCCCGCGTGGCGCCCAGCGTCTTCAGGATCACCGCATCATAGACCCGGTGGTGCTGGCCTGCCGCCAGAGCTCCGGCCAGCACCAATATGCTGGCGAGCAGCGTCACCAGGCTGGCGCCGCGCACCGCCATGACCAGGCTGCCCACCAGCGAGCCGATCTGCGCCAGCGCCTCCTTGACCCGCACGATGGTGACCGCCGGGAAGGCGTGGGCGATGTCGCGGGCCAGCGCGCGCTCCTGCGCCTCGCTCACCGTCCCTTCGGGAAAGGCGAGCGTTGCCAAGGCGGTATGCGGAGCGGACCGGAAGGTGGCGGGCGGGAAGACCATGACGAAATTGATCGCCAGCCGCTCCCATTCGACATTCCGCAGATTGGCGATGGTAGCGGTGATGTTGCGGCCGAGCACGTTGACGGTGACCGGATCGCCGATCTTCAGCCCGAAGCCGTCGGCGATCTCCTTCTCCAGCGACATCAGCGGCGGCCCGGCATAGTCGGCCGGCCACCACTGCCCCTCAGCCAGGGTCGAGCCCTCCGGCACGGTCTCGGAATAAGTGATGCCGCGGTCGGAGGAGAGCACCCAGGCGAGGTCCGGCGGCGGGGTGATGGTCTCCACCGGGCGGCCGCCCATCGCCGTCAGCCGGCCCCGCAGCATCGGCACCACCTCCACCTTGCCGGCCGGGGCGCGGCTGGTGAGGAAGTCGGAAAACTGTGTCGTTTCCGTGCTTTGCACATCGAGAAAGAAGAAGCTCGGCGCCTGTTCCGGCAGGTCCGCGGTCAGCGCGCGGGTGAGGCTGCGGTCGATCAGCGCCAGCGTCACCAGCAGGGTGAGCCCGAGCCCGAGCGACAGCACCACAGTCGGCGTCAGCGCGCCGGGGCGGTGGATGTTGGCGAGCGCCAGCCGGGCGACGGTGGCGCGCGGCCGCGGCAGGCGGCGCGCCAGCGCCATGACGCCGGACGCGATCAGCCGCAGCACCGCCAGCACGGCGACGGCGGCGACCAGATAGGCGATGGCGGTACGCCGTTCCTCCGCCGCCGACAAAGCCAGCGCGCACAAGGCCGCGCCGGCAAGGCCGGTGAGTGCAATATAGAGCAGCCGCGGCCGGACCCGGCCCGGCTCCACCCGATCGCGGAATAAGGTGGTGACCGGCAGGTCGTGGGCAAGGCCCAGCGGCCACAGCGCGAAGGCCAGCGCGATCAGCGCGCCATAAGCCAGCGCCAGCAAAAGCGCCGCCGGCTGCAGCGAGGCTTCCAGCGGCAGGGCCAGCGCACCGCCGAAAATCGCTTGTATGATGAAGGGGATAGCGGCGCCGATGGCGAGCCCGGCAGCGATGCCGACGCCGGCGATCAGCCCGATTTCGGTCAGGTACACCGCGAACACCATGCGCCCGGAAGCGCCCAGGGTCTTCAAGGTGGCGATGGTGGCGCGCTTGGATTCGAGGTGGTTGCTCACCGCATTGGCGACGCCGACCCCGCCCACCAGCAAAGCGGTGAGGCCGACCATGGTGAGGTAGTCGGTGAAGCGGCGGACATTGGTTTCCAGCCGCGGCGAGGCGGCGTTGCGGGTGCGCACCTCGAACCCGGCTTCGGGCGCAACCTTCTGAACTGTCTCAAGAAACTCCGGCAGGCGGGCCGGAGCGTCGAGCTTCACCCGGTAGGTCCAGCGCACCAGGCTGCCCGGCTGGAGCAGGCCGGAGGCGCGCAGGGCGGCTTGCGAGACCATGAGCCGCGGGCCGAAGCCGATGCCGGTGGAAAGCGAATCCGGCTCGCGTACGATGAGTGCAGAAAGCTGGAGTGTCAGTGCGCCGAGGGTCAGTGGGTCGCCCACTTTCAGCCCGAGGCGTTCCGCCAGCAGCGGATCGGCCACCGCGCCGAACCGGCCGTCCCTTTCCGCCAGCGCGGCAGCGATCGGCGTCGGCGGATCGAGCTCCATGGCGCCGACCAGCGGATAGTTGTCCGAAACCGCCTTCACCTCGGCGAGCGTGCTCTCCGCGCCCGCACCCGCCATCGCCCGCAGGCTGGCCGATGCGGATAGCTGTCCGCCGCCTTCGAGCGCGGCAAGCTCGGCCGGGGCGGCCTCGCGCTGCACCAGGGTGAAGGAGGCATCGCCGCCGAGCAGAGTGGTGCCCTGCGCCGCCAGCCCGTCGGTGAGCGAGTGCGACACCGAGCCGACCGCCGCGATGGCCGCGACGCCCAAAGTGAGGCAGCCGAGGAACACGCCGAAGCCGCGCACGCCGCCGCGCAGCTCGCGCAGCGCGAAGCGGGCGGCGAGGCGCAGCGCGCCGCTCGCCTTCAGCGGATGTGAGCTCATGCCGGCACCGGCTCGGCCGTCTCGACCCGGCCGGAGCGCAGCCGCACGGTGCGCCCGCAGCGCCTGGCCAGCACCGGGTCGTGGGTGACGACGACCAGCGTGGTGCCGCGCGCGGTGTTGGCGGCGAACAGCAGGTCCATGATGTGGCGGCCGGTGGTCTCGTCGAGATTGCCGGTGGGCTCGTCGGCCACCAGGATCGGCGGCTCCGGCGCCAAAGCGCGGGCCACCGCGACGCGCTGCTGCTCGCCGCCGGAGAGCTGCGCCGGATAGTGGTCGCGCCGGTCGGCCAACCCGACCGCTTCCAGCTCGCGGGCGGCGCGGGCGAAGGCGTCGGCCCGCCCCGCCAGCTCCAGCGGCACCGCGACGTTCTCCAGCGCGGTCATGGTGGGGATGAGGTGGAAGGACTGGAACACGATGCCGACATGCCGGCCGCGGAACCGCGCCAGCGCGTCCTCGCCAAGCCCGGTGAACTCCTGGCCGGCGATCTGCACCGAGCCGGAATCTGCGCGCTCCAGCCCGGTCATCACCATCAGCAGGCTGGATTTGCCGGAACCGGACGGGCCGACCAGGCCGACCGCCTCGCCACGCCCTATATTCAGCGATACGCCTTTCAGAATATGGACGCGCGCCGCGCCGCTGCCGAGCGACAGCTCGACCTGGCGCAGACGGATGACGGAATCGTCCGAACCGGTCGCAACGGAGTTGGCCTGCATGCTGTTGTTCGATCCCTCGTTCCGGCTGGCCTGCCGGCCGTCCTGCCTTGCACCATATGGCGCGGCGCAGCATTCGCGAAAGAGGTACCCGGCCCTCACCCTCCCCTGGGTCATCGCCCTCCTGCTGGCCGTCTGGGCCGCCGCATCCCCAGTCTCGGCCGAGCCGATACGCCTTGTCGCGCTTGGCGACAGCTTGACCGCGGGGCTGGGCCTGCCGGCGCAGCAGGCCTTCCCCGCGCGGCTCCAGGCGGCCCTGAAAGCCCGCGGACACGATGTTTTGATCGAGAATGCCGGGGTTTCCGGCGACACCGCGAGCGCCGGCCTGGCGCGGATCGACTGGTCGGTGCCGGACGGCACCGATGGCGTGATCTTCGAATTCGGCGCCAATGACGCACTGCGCGGCGTGGACCCGGCGGTGACCGGCCGCGCGCTGGACGCGGCGGTGGGCCAGCTCAGGGCGCGCGGCATCGCGGTGCTGGTGGCCGGCATGGTGGCACCGCCGAACATGGGCGGCGGCTACGGCGCGCGCTTCAATGCGCTCTATGGCGACCTGGCGCGCAAGCACGGCGTGCCGCTCTACCCGTTCTTCCTCGACGGCGTCGCCGGCGACGCCGCGCTGAACCAGAAGGACGGCATCCACCCCACGGCGGCGGGGGTGGAGCGGATCGTGGAGCGCATCCTGCCGGCGGTGGAGGCCTTCCTTGCCTCCATCCGCGCCGGCAAGGCGGGGTGAGGAACGCTTCGCCCCAACCGACGCGTCATCCCGGCCGGAGGCGCAGCCGGAGAGCCGGGATCGTATGCCGGACTTGACGCGCGATCCCGGCTCTTCGCTTCGCTGCGGCCGGGATGACGACTATGCACCCCCGCACTTCCCACCGGCCGGGCCGGACGCTATCAACGCGGCAACTCCGCCGCTTTCCCATATGGACACCGCAATGCAATATCGCCCGCTCGGCCGTACCGGGCTTGCCGTCAGCGCGCTCAGCCTCGGCACCATGACCTATGGCCAGCAGAACACCGAGGCCGAGGGCCATGCACAGCTCGACGCCGCGCTCGATGCCGGCATCAATTTGCTCGACACCGCCGAGCTGTACTCGATCCCGCCCAAGCCCGAGACCGCCGGCTCCACCGAGCGCGTCATCGGCACATGGCTGCGCGCGCGCGGCAACCGCGACAAGGTGATCCTGGCCACCAAGGCGGTCGGCCGCTCCGACATGACCTGGTTCCGCGACGACGGCGCCCCCGGCCGGCCGACGCGCGGGCAGCTCCGCGAGGCGGTGGAGAAGAGCCTGAAGCGGCTGCAGACCGACTATATCGACCTCTACCAGCTGCATTGGCCCGGCCGGCCGATCCAGTGGGGCTCCAACCCGACGCGCTGGCACCCCCAGGAGGGCGACGAAACCCCGATCGAGGAAACGCTGGCGGCGCTCGGCGAACTGGTGAGCGAGGGCAAGCTGCGCCATATCGGGCTTTCCAACGAGAGCGCCTGGGGCACCATGCGCTTTCTCGACCTGGCGGAGCGCTCCGGCCTGCCGCGGGTGGCTTCGATCCAGAATGCCTACAGCCTGCTCAACCGCACCTTCGAGGTGAATCTCGCCGAGGTTGCGGTGCGCGAGGATGTCGGGCTGCTGGCCTATTCGGCGCTGGCGCAGGGCTATCTCACCGGCAAATACCAGCACGGCGCCCGCCCGCCCGGCGCCCGCAGCACGCTGTTCAACCGCGGCCAGCGCTATGAGACGCCGGGCTCGGAGGCGGCGATCGACGACTATCTCGCCATTGCGCGGGATTTCGGCCTCGACCCGGCGCAGATGGCGCTGGCCTTCGCCATGAGCCGGCCCTTCACCACCTCGGTGATCCTCGGCGCCACCACCATGGGCCAGTTCGCCAACGCCATGGCCGCCGCCGAGCTGACGGTGACGCCGGAACTCGCCGAGCGGATCGATGCCGTGCATCAGCTGCGGGGCAATCCCTGCCCGTGAGGGGGCAGCCGAACCGCGGTGGTGCGTGCTTCGAGGCCGGCCTGCGGCCGGCGCCTCAGCATGACGAACGTTTATGCAATACAATAAGTCACGTCATCCTGAGGCGCCCGAGCGCAGCTCGGGCCTCGAAGGACGCACACGGCGGATGCCGTACGCCGCGGTTCTAAAACCGCCGCTCAGGCCGCGTCCGGCGCCGCCTTGACCTCATGGCGGCTCATCAGCGGCGCCTGGGCGAGGGCGAACACGAAGGTAAGCGGCAGATAGCCGAAGGTCTTGAACGCCACCCAGTTGTCGGTGGACACCGAGCGCCACACCACCTCGTTGAGCACCGCCATGGCGAGGAAGAACAGCCCCCAGCGCCAGGTGAGCTTGCGCCAGCCCTCATCGGTCAGCTGGAACACGTCGCCGAGCACATAGGGCATCAGCGGCCGGCCGAAGGCGAGCCCGCCGAGCAGCGCGGCGCCGAACAGCGCGTTCACCAGCGTAGGCTTCAGCTTGATGAAGATCTCGTCCTGCAGCACCAAGGTGAGCGTGCCGAACACCAGCACCACCGCCGCCGAGATCAGCGGCATGATCGCGATCTTGCGGGCGATGATCCACATGGCGGCCAGCGCGGCGAAGGTCGCCACCATGAAGGCGCCAGTGGCGGCATAGATGCCGAAGCGGCCATTGGCGACGAAGAACACCGCCAGCGGCCCCATTTCCAAAGCGAACTTCAGCAGCGGGTGCATGCGGCGCCCGGATTTGGCGGCGGACGGCTCGACGGTGTCGGTCATGGTGCTCTTCGATTTCCGGTAGGATCGGACTATTGCCGCGCCGAGGCGGCGGGATCAAGGCGGGACGGCGATTGGCAGCTATAACGCGACGCGTTATAGTGACCCATGATCGTCGGCTTCCGTTCAACCGAGACCGCGCGTATCTGGCAGGGTCACTGGAGCCGGAAGCTGCCGGGGGACATGCAGCCGGTAGCCTTGCGGAAGCTGCGCCTGCTGAACCAGGCACAACGTCTTGACGATCTGCGCGCGCCGCCCGGCAATCGCCTGGAGGCGTTGAAAGGCGAGCGGGCCGGCCAGTACAGCATCCGCATCAACGACCAGTGGCGCATCTGCTTCCGCTGGGGACCGGGAGGACCCGACGATGTCGAAATCGTCGATTACCACTGAGACCGACGATTGGCTGCCGAACGTGCATCCCGGCGAAATCCTGCTTGAGGAGTTTCTCAAGCCGATGGCTCTGAGCCAGACAGCCTTGGCGCGGGCGATCGGCGTGCCGCCGCGCCGCATCAACGAGATCGTGCTGCGCCGCCGCGCGGTGACTGCCGATACCGACCTTCGGCTCGCCCGTTATTTCGGCGTCTCGGACGGGTTCTTCCTGGGCCTGCAGGCCGATTACGAGCTGATGGAGCGCCGCCGCGCCTTGGGCGCCCGGCTGGCAGCTATCGTACCGCGCGCGGCCTGACGCTCCCTCACTCCAGCCCGACGATGGCCCTGGCGAAGTCGCGGGCGGTGAAGGGCTGGAGATCGTCGATGCCCTCGCCGATGCCGATGAGGTGCACCGGCAGGCCGTGCTTGGCGGCGAGCGCCACCAGGATGCCGCCGCGGGCGGTGCCGTCGAGCTTGGTCATGATCAGGCCGGTGACGTCCGCCACCCGGCGGAACGCCTCGACCTGCGACAGCGCGTTCTGGCCGACCGTGGCGTCCAGCACCAGCACCACGGCGTGCGGGGCGGCCGGCTCCTGCTTCTTCAGCACGCGGACGATCTTTTCCAGCTCGGCCATCAACTCGGCGCGGTTCTGCAGCCGGCCGGCGGTGTCGACGATCAGCACGTCGGCGCCCTCCGCGCGGGCCTTGGCGAGGCCGTCGAAGGCGACGCCGGCGGCATCGGCGCCCGGCGGGCGGGCCACCAGCGCGGCGCCGCTGCGGTCGGCCCAGACTTTGAGCTGCTCGGTGGCGGCGGCGCGGAAGGTGTCGCCGGCGGCGAGCACCACCTTGCGGCCTTCCGCCTGCAGCCGGGCGGCGATCTTGCCGATGGTGGTGGTCTTGCCGGAGCCGTTGACGCCGACCATCAGCAGCACGAACGGCTTGGCGGCGGCGTCGAACACCAATGGCAAGGCGACCGGCGCCAGCACCTTCTCGATCTCGGCGGCGACCACGGCGCGCACCTCCTCGGGATCGATCGCCTTGTCGTAGCGCCCGCGCCCGACCTGCTCGGCGATGCGGGCGGCGGTGTCGACGCCGAGATCGGCGCGGATCAGCACATCCTCCAGCTCCTCCAGCGTCAGGGCATCGAGCTTGCGCTTGACGAACAGGTCGGTGATGCCCTGGCCGAGGCCGGAGGCGGTGCGCGACAGCCCCTGGGTGAGCCGCTTCCACAGGCCGGGACGGGGAGTGGTGTCGTTCATCGTGCCCCCTCAGGCGGCCAGCAGCTTCGTGCCGTCGTGCCCGGCGATGCGCACCTGCGCGAAGCTGCCGGGGATGAGCGGTCGGGCGAGCTTCACCGCGGTGAAGCCGGGCGTGCGCCCGAGCCCGCCGATTTCCGCCAGAATCTCGCGCCGGCTACCGATCTCGGCGGCCAGATGCCGGCGCAGCAGCTCCGCACCCTTGGCGCGCAGCCGCGCCGCCCGCTCGCGAATCTCCGCGCGGCCGAGCTGCGGCATGCGGGCCGCCGGGGTGCCGGCGCGCGGCGAGAACGGGAAGACGTGGAGGTGCGTCAGCCCGCACTCCTCGGCCAGCGCCAGCGAATTGCGGAACTGCGGCTCGGTCTCGGTGGGAAAGCCGGCGATGAGGTCGGCGCCGAGCACCACATCCGGCCGCAGCCGGCGCAGCTGCGCGCAGAAGGCCACGGCGTCGGCGCGCAGATGCCGGCGCTTCATGCGCTTGAGAATGAGGTCGTCGCCGGCCTGGAGCGAGAGATGCAGGTGAGGCATCAGCCGCTCCTCCTCCGCCAAGGCGGCCAGCAGCTCGGGGTCGGCCTCGGCCGAATCGATCGAGGACAGCCGCAGCCGCTTCAGCTCCGGCACATGGCGCAGCAGCGTGCGCACGAGGGCGCCAAGGCGGGGGGTGCCGGGCAGGTCCGCGCCATAGGAGGTGAGGTCGACGCCGGTGAGCACCACCTCGCCATGGCCGGCCTCCACCAGCCGGCGCACCTGCGCCAGCACCGCGCCGGGCGGCGCCGAGCGCGCCGGGCCGCGGCCATAGGGGATGACGCAGAAGGTGCAGCGATGGTCGCAGCCGGTCTGCACCTGCACGAAGCCGCGGGTGTGGCCGGCTATGCTCTCCGGTTGGCCGTCCGGCTGGTCGGCGAGCATGTGCGCAGCCATTGCGCGCACCGCCATGATGTCCGGGATGCGGGCCTTCTCCTGCGCGCCCAGGCCGAAATCGGGGGTGCGCAGGGCGGCCCAGGCGGCGGGGTCGGCTTTTTCGGCATTGCCGATGAGGCGCTCCACCTCGTCCATGGCGGCGAAACTGCCCGGCTCGGTCTGCGCGGCGCAGCCGGTGACCAGGATGCGGCGCTCCGGGTCCTCGCGCTTCAGCCGGCGGATGGTCTGCCTGGCCTGGCGCACCGCTTCCGCGGTCACGGCGCAGCTGTTGACGATGACGGTGCGCTCCAGCCCGGCGGCCAGCGCGGCGCGGCGCACGGCTTCCGATTCGATGAGGTTCAGCCGGCAGCCGAAGGTCACCACCTCGACCGACATATCAGGCCGCGTCCGCGCCGAGCATGGCGGCGGTGAGACGGCCCGCGAACTCGGTCTCGGCCGGGCCGGTCATCACGATGTGGCCATCCTCTTCGCGCCACGCGACGACGAGGTCGCCACCCGGCAGGCTGACGCGCGCGCGGCGCCCGGTGAGCCCGGCACGCACGGCGGCCACCATTGCCGCGCAGGCGGCCGAGCCGCAGGCGCGGGTAAGGCCGGCGCCGCGCTCCCACACCGCCAAAAGCAGATGGTCCGGCCCCACAAGCTGGGCCAGCGAGATGTTGGCGCGGTCGGGGAACAGCGCGTGGCGTTCCAGCACCGGGCCGAAGCGGCCGAGATCGTGGGCCGTGAGATCGCCGACGAAGAACACCGCGTGCGGATTGCCGACATCGACCAGCGCGGCCGGCCCCAGCTCCGGCGGTGCGCCGGGCAGATCGACCGCAGCGGTATCGGGCACCGGCCCGGCGAGCGGGATGTCGGCCCAGCCGAAGCGCGGCGCGCCCATGTCGACGGTGATGCCGGCCGCCGCCACCTGGCAGTCCAGCGGGCCGGCGACCGATTCGAACACGACATGGTCGCGCCCGGTGCGCCCGGCCTCGTACAGCGCGATGCAGCGCGTGCCGTTGCCGCAGGCCCCGGCCTCCGAGCCGTCGGCATTGACGATGCGCACGAACGCGGCGGTGCCGGGCGTCACGGGGGGATAGAGCGCCATGATCTGGTCGAACGGCAGCACGCCGGGCCGGGCCAAGGCGCGGGCTTCCGCCGGCGGCACGTCGAGCGGATCGTCGCGCAGGTCCAGCACGACGATCTCGTTGCCGAGGCCGTTCATCTTGACGAAGGGGCGGTTGGCGAGCGCGGCCATGGCGGGTGCGGCGATCCCTCTGTGGTTCGACGTCCTTATAGGGTGAAGCACGGCGGGGTGGCCAGCGACGTTTCGCCGTCGCCGCCGTTGCGCCACAGTGCTAGATCATGCGTTGCGCGACCCGCGCTCTCCCGGTGACCCCATGCTGCTGCGTTTCTTCCGCCTCCGGCACCAGCCGCGATTGCTGCCGCGATTCCTTCTGCTCGCCCTCGTCCTGGGCTCCGGTTTTGCGCACGCCCAGCCGCAGCCGGACGGCGGCGAGATGACGGCGCCGCCGGTGGTCGACCCCAAGCGGGTGATCACCGAGCCGGTCGCCCCCGACGGCAGCCAGCCCGCCCCGGGCGAGCGCCAGGACGGCTTCGGCGAGCAGGGCGACATGAAGCCGGTTGCGGTGCTGCAGAAGCACGGCGAAGCCGGTTGGGAGGACGGTTTCGAGGCCATCGTCCAGGCGCTGAAGGATGTCGACGCCGAACTCAAGCGGCTCGGCCTCACCCCCACCGCCTTGCCGCTGATCATCTACACCAAGACCGACGATGCCGGCTTCGACTTCGAGGCGGCGGTGCCGTTCACCGGCGCCACCACCTCGAAGCCGCAGGAGGGCTTCGAACTCGCCGCCTCCCCGGCCGGCAAGGCGATGCGCTTCACCCATCGCGGCGCCTATGACGCCATGGACCCGACCTATGAGCAGATCGCCAATCTGCTGGACGCCAAGGACCTCGAAGCGCAGGACTATTATGTCGAGGAATACCGCACCGACCCGCGCACCAGCTCGGCCGACGATCTCGTCATCGACATATGGGTGCCGTTGAAGTGAGTTCTTTCCCCTCTCCCGCGTGCGGGGGAGGGTTGGGGAGGGGGAACGGCGGAACGCCTCGCGCCACCCTGGAATTTCCCCCTCCGACCCGCTGACGCGGGCTACCTCCCCCGCAAGCGGGAGAGGTTCAAGAAGGAAGAGTGCGCCCGCCCTGGTAGTGTCTCAGTTTGAATTTAATGGTTCACCGAAAAAGCAATCCTCCAGGCCTTTGCAGAATGCCATCTGAAACGACAAAACCGCCTCGGTCTCGGCCGTTCGCTTCCTTGTAACGATGCTGAAGGCTGCGGCACCGACTCGCAAATTGGCCTTTGATTTCGCTGTAGCCGGGACGGACGTGCACATTCTGGATGTGCCCCTCGCAGTAGGTATGGACGGCGATAGGCGTCATCAGCGCGGAACACACCATGTCAGATATTTGAAGTCCCGCATGATTCTCACTGTGCGAAAACGCTGGGAGTTCAATTACTCGGTCATAATTATCGCCAGTACCTTTGAATTTTTGTGTAAAAATTGAGTGAGCAACCATCGTATTTAAGTGTTTCAATCTGCTATCTGTGATAACAAATCCGAAGTCATCGCATTTTTCTAAGTAATTTTGGAAGTCTGTATATATTGACTGCAATGAATACGTATAAACAGACGCCCCATTGATAAGAGGCCCGATTGCTTTAACCCAAATCCTGCCGAAAAGTTTTCCATTGTGCGCTTCGCAAATGGAAATAATGTCTGAGAGAAACCCGATACGGTGACGCCTGACATTTCGGTTCCCCTCACAGGCATCCCGGCGAACATCGGACCCTTTAATCTCTCGCAGCATCCAACCCATATGAGGAGTTCCTACGAGGGCAATGCCGGGAAAAAATTTCTGCTTAATATTAAGAAATTTCTCTGTAACATAATGAAGATCTTTATAGTCGAATACTACCCCTCCAATAATAAGAACAGGTTGAATATTTGAAGTAACGGAAGGTAATGAGCCCGTACAGCCCGCTTCGTCAACGTAACATATCTTCATGGAACCAATGCCACTCCGCCACGTTTCATTTTTGGGTTGACATTCTAGAGCTCAAATGAGAATGATCGACCCGTAGCAAATGCTCATAGCCGAACCGTTCACGCGGGCGGCAGACCCTACAGCCACCCTCCCGGGTGGCTGTAGTTGTTTTAAGGATCTGATTCGTATCATTTAATAGTCAGCCTGCAACCATTAGACGCGAGGCTTGTAGGGGCCGCGCTTTCCCAGCTTCGGCGCGGAAGCCTCGACGAGGTTCGCCACATCCTCCATCGACCAAAGCCGTGCCGACACACCGGCTGACATGGCGGGCGTCATGCGCAGCGTCTTGTGCATCTTCACGAAGTTGTACCACACGGTATAGAGCGCCACCATGTGCATGTGGTTCTCGAACTTTTTCGAGAACCCGTTTGTCAGCCGCGTGAACCGGCGAATTTGCATCCGCATAGTGAGGTTCTGGCGCTCGGCATAGGACGTGCTGACGTGCTTAGGATCGGGCGAACCTTCAATGCGCTCCTTGCGGGCGCCGATGCACTCTGCCGGGCTGTAGCGGCCCTTGGAGCTGTCAGGAGCCGCGCCGTATAACTTCACCAACATGGCGTAATCCACGTCGCCACCGAACGCGCCCTCGACCGCCTCCAGATAGGCCTTGTGTCCGTCTGACGTGAGCTGAACGCGGTTGGCGAGGCGCGAGGCCAGATCGTCCATGAACGCCAGCGCATATTCGCTGTCCCGGCCACCGACCAACCACGAGACGATGAGCTTTGAGTCGGCATCCAGAGCGGTCCATGTCCACGTATCGCCGGCCTCGGCGGGAGCTGCCTTCGCCGTCGCGACGTTCTTTGCCTTGGCGTAGGTGAACGACCAGATTTCATCGACCTGCACGCGGCGGGACTTCACGCCGCGCACCGTCTCGTCATGGAACGTCGCGCAAGCCTTGCCCGCATCAACAAGCAGCTTCGACACCGTGTTGATGCTCACGTCGGCCACACGAGAGATCGACCGCATGGACGACCCTTCGCAAAGCATGGAGAGGATTTGGACGCGCTTGGCGAGGGGCAACTTGTTCATGCCGAGCATGATATGAACTTTCATGCTTAGCGTCAAGGATCAATCTTCTTCTGGAAAAGGGATTTGGAGCGTGTCCCCGAAGCGGGGGAAAACCTTGTCCAACTTCCTCTGGAAATCTTTCACGTCGTTCGAAAGCTTCAAGATGGCTTTGATGCCAGCCAAATGCTCGATCATCTGTCGATAGCCTTCGTTTTCGGTAAGGTGTTGAAACAATTTCTCAGAGGGCCTACCGGATGGGCCCCGTTTTACAACACGTTGCAACTCCTGTCGCACGCCCGGCGCAAGACGATCATAGATGTCTTCCGTGCGCTTCGCAAAAATCATTGGGCGCTTTACGCTAGCAGGATCGTACGGATACCCGTGGACGCGAAACATTTCCTTGTAGAAATCGTTATCGAATGTTTTGACCCACGGAAGAGCATCCTGCGAAACATATTTTTCAAGTAACTTTATTAGCGCATCTTTGGCTCGGATATCCTGAAACCCTGTGGCCTCATCGACAAGCGCGTCAATAGCCACGTTCGTAAGTGCCTGCAGCAGAACTGTGCAGGCTTCAGCAATATGCTTTTGACCGCTGACAAGTTTGCCTGCCATCTGAGCTTTGGCATAAACCCAGCAAACATCATTCAGAAGTTGGGCCTTGTAACCGAGAGCCCTTCCGCCTGAGCCACCTCGTCCGGCGGTATCGAAAATGAGGGGGGAAGACGAGCGGACTAACTCACTGGAAATAAAAGGTTCTAGGTTCTTTGCTCTTAGAAATGCCGGCAAGTGGGCGAGCGCGGGATTTCCAGCGCTTTTTGGGTTTGGGAAGCGACCGATAGCGCTCAAAAGTCCGGCCTGGGTCAGCACGCGAGTGTTTTCTGAATCATCAAGCACCGCACATGGGATACTCCCAATTTTTAGAACACCCATCGCGATGGCCCGTGGCACATGCGCACTGTCTGCGGGCTCAATAGAACCCCAGCGCGCCTTGGCCGCGCGGGAAGCTATTTCCCTTTTCCGCTCGGGAGAAAGTAACTCGGCTCTGGCGCGACCGCCTCGGCTTTGCGGGTTTTCATCAGACATCGGAATCGCCTCATGCTTGCTGCATGAAGCGACCCTATGCTTACCCAACCTAAGGGGCAAGCATAAAAAGGAACAAAAGCGAACGTGCTTGCTATTTTCCCCAGCGCCTCGCCGCCGCTCCCTTGGCAATCTCGGCACGCCGCTCCGGGCTCATGGTCTCGGCGCGGCGCTTGCCGCCCTTGGCACCCAGCGCCTTCGCGTTCGGGTCTTTCCCATCATCGACCGGCGCGGCTTCCTCAACCTCGCCGGTGGCGATGCGCATGATGTGAACGGCGTTGCCTATCACGTCGGCGGGACGCTTCTCGCCCTTAGGACCTTTAGGCATCAAGCAGTCTCCGGCACATCTGGAGCCGGGACACCGGCTTCTTTCAAGGCGCGCGCCAGCTTGGCGTACAGGTTCGGATGACCACGCTTGCTCGTTTCGTTTCCGGTGACCGTGGTGTGAAACCAACCGGAGTGCGGCAACGTCAGATGGATGTGGCCGGTATCGGCGTCGTACCAAGCCCCGATATTGAGATAGGCGGTGTTCCCGCCCTTCTCGCTTTTGCGGATATCGTCGGCCATATGTGCCCCCATGCTTCCCGCTAAGCATATATGGCTCTGGGCGCGCTGGCGACATGCGCGTCTATCGAACGCAAATTTCAAACTGAGACACTACCCCCGCCCTCGCCCATTCGCCTCCCGCCCCGCTCTGTGCTATGAGCCGGGCGAAACGCAGCATCGATCGACATCATGAACCTCATCGACCGTGCGCCCCAGGCCGTGCCGGGCGCCCCCTTCGCCGTTGCCGACCCGCGCCGCTCGCTGGCCGGGCTCGGCCGGGCTGCGCTTGGCGACGCGCTGGGCGAGATCGGCGTGGCGGAGCGCGAGCGCCGCATGCGGGTCGGCCAGCTCTGGCACTGGATCTATCTGCGCGGCGCCACCGCGTTCGGCGAGATGACCAATGTCGGCAAGGGCCTGCGCGCCGCGCTCGAGGAGCGCTTCACGCTGGCACGGCCCGAAGTGGTGGTGGAGCAGGTGTCCGAGGACGGCACCCGCAAATGGCTGCTGCGGCTGCCGCCCGACATCGCCGGCGACAAGCCGCACGATGTCGAGATGGTCTATATACCCGAGAGCGACCGCGGCACGCTGTGCGTCTCCTCCCAGGTCGGCTGCACGCTGAACTGCTCGTTCTGCCACACCGGCACCCAGCGCCTGGTGCGCAACCTCAGCGCCGCCGAGATCGTGGCGCAGGTGCTGGTGGCGCGCGACCGGCTGGGCGACTATCCCGGCCGCGACCGCGCCGTGGGGCCGGGCCTGCCGACCGAGGGCGACCGGCTGATCACCAACATCGTCTTCATGGGCATGGGCGAGCCGCTCTACGCCTATGATTCGGTTGCCGAAGCCATCGAGATCCTGGCCGACGGCGAAGGGCTCGGCATCGGCAAGCGGCGCATCACCGTCTCCACCTCCGGGGTGGTGCCGGAGATCGAGCGGCTCGGCCGCGAGGTCGGGCCGATGCTCGCCATCTCGCTGCACGCGGTGAACGACGCGCTGCGCGACGAACTGGTGCCGATCAACCGCAAATACCCGCTCAAGGCGCTGCTCGACGCCTGCCGGAACTACCCGGCCGCCTCGAACGCCAAGCGCATCACGTTTGAGTATGTGATGCTGAAGGGCGTGAACGACCAGCCGGCCGACGCCAGGGCGCTGGTGAAGCTGCTGGCCGGCATTCCGGCCAAGATCAACCTCATTCCGTTCAACCCGTGGCCGGGCACCCGCTACGAGTGCTCGGACTGGGACACCATCGAGCGGTTTTCCGACATCGTGTTCCGCGCCGGCTATTCCAGCCCGGTGCGCACGCCGCGCGGCCGCGACATTCTCGCCGCCTGCGGCCAGCTCAAGAGCGAGACCGAGAAGCTCTCGGCCCGCGAACGCCTGGCGCTGCGCGCCATGGCGGCGGCGGAATGAGGCGATGGACGACACGCTCGACATGCTGCTGCGCCTGCTGCTGCGCCTGCTCGTGGTGCCGCTGGGCTATATCGCCGGCATGCTGGCGAGCCTGACCATCGTCGTCATCGGCTATTGGCAGCTCGGCCATTTGCTGGCGCAGGCCAGTGAGCTGGAACTGTTCGCCATTCTGGACGCGCTGATGGCCGCGGTGCTGCTGCTGGTGGCGCTGGTGTTCACCATGTGGCTGGTCGCCTCGATCGGCATCCTGTTCGCCGAAGCCTTCGCGCTACGGGGCTGGATGTTCCATGTCGGCAACGGGCTGATCTCGGCCTGGCTCGCCGGCGAACTGTTCACGCCGATCAACGCCGTGCCGCTGCCGTTCGACGACAGCTTCTACATGACCGCCGCGGGGCTGGCCGGCGGCCTGTGCTATTGGCTGGTGGCGGGTTGGAGCGCCGGTTTCTGGAAGCCGCTGCGCCCGCGCCCGCCGGCTTTGCCCTACCCGCCGCAGCGCAACGTCACGGGGGCGTAGCGCACGATGCCGCTCCACCGGAAACGATCTTTCCCCGTCGCCTGAAATTCCCCACCCGGCCGTCATGGCCCGGCTCGTCCGGGCCAACCATGGATCGACTGGTCGTTGGACTGACCATGGATCCCCCGGGCAAGCCGGTGGATGACGGCGGAGGCTTGCCTTGCGCCCGCGCGCGCCCTATTCAGGCGCCTCATCTCCCCTCCCCTTTTCGGCGCGGACAACGACATGGGAAGCGACATCAAGCGGGTCGTGCTCGCCTATTCGGGCGGCCTCGACACCTCGGTGATCCTCAAATGGCTGCAGACCACCTATGGCTGCGAGGTGGTGACCTTCACCGCCGATCTCGGCCAGGGCGAGGAGCTCGGGCCGGCGCGCAAGAAGGCCGAGCTGCTCGGCATCAAGCCGGAGCACATCTTTATTGAGGACGTGCGCGAGGAGTTCGTCTCCGAATACGTGTTCCCGATGTTCCGGGCCAACGCGCTCTACGAGGGGCAATATCTGCTCGGCACCTCGATCGCCCGGCCGCTGATCTCCAAGAAGCAGATCGAAATCGCGCGCGCGGTCGGCGCCGATGCGGTGGCCCACGGCGCCACCGGCAAGGGCAACGACCAGGTGCGCTTCGAGCTGGCCTATTACGCGCTGGAGCCGGACATCAAGGTGATCGCGCCCTGGCGCGAATGGGAGCTGCGCTCGCGCGAGCAATTGATCGCGTTTGCCGAAAGCCACCAGATTCCGATCGCCAAGGACAAAAGGGGCGAAGCCCCGTTCTCCGTCGACGCCAATCTGCTGCACTCCTCCTCCGAGGGCAAAGTGCTGGAGGATCCGGCGCAGGAAGCCCCGGACTATGTCTATCAGCGCACCATCTCGCCGGAGGAAGCGCCCGACCGCGCCACCTACATCACCGTCGATTTCGAGAAGGGCGATGCGGTTGCCATCGACGGGCAGGCGCTGTCGCCGGCCAGCCTGCTGACCCGGCTCAACGCGCTGGGCAAGGAAAACGGCATCGGCCGGCTCGATCTGGTGGAGAACCGCTTCGTCGGCATGAAGTCGCGCGGCATCTACGAGACGCCGGGCGGCACCAT